>NZ_CP088149.1:1727916-2033333 GCF_002845275.2 Pseudomonas sp. S06B 330
GCGACATTCCCTTGGGCTGCTTTGCCTATGCCTGGTTCGAAATGCCGATCGAGCGTCCCGAAATGCGCCATCTGCGGGCCTGGTACGAACGCTTGCAGGAGCGCCCGGCCTTCCAGGCAGCGGTGATGACTGCATTGACCTGATTACTACGGTCAACCTGATAGTTATTATCGATACACATGACTGTACTTGTATGGCCTGGACAAGCACCATGGCCACATTCACTGCGGCCGGCTTACCTGGCCGCGTCTAGAACCTTCCAAACTGGTACGCGACCCGCTATGAGTTCTGCTCTGTCCATAAGGCAGCTAACCAAAACCTACGGCAACGGTTTCCAGGCCCTCAAGGGTATCGACCTGGATGTCGCCGAAGGTGACTTTTTCGCCTTGCTCGGCCCCAACGGCGCCGGCAAGTCCACCACCATTGGCATTCTCTCGACCCTGGTCAACAAGACCAGCGGCACGGTGAGCATCTTTGGCAATGACCTCGATCGCCAGCCGGCGGCGCTCAAGCGCTGCATTGGCGTGGTGCCGCAGGAATTCAACTTCAACCAGTTCGAAAAAACCTTCGACATCGTTGTGACCCAAGCCGGTTACTACGGCATCCCGGCCAAGGTGGCCAAGGAGCGTGCCGAGAAGTATCTGACCCAGCTCGGTCTGTGGGACAAGCGCGATGTGCCGTCGCGTTCTCTGTCTGGCGGCATGAAGCGGCGCCTGATGATTGCCCGGGCGCTGATCCATGAGCCGCGCCTGCTGATCCTCGACGAGCCGACGGCGGGTGTGGATATCGAACTGCGCCGCTCGATGTGGAGTTTTCTGACCGAGCTGAACCAGCAGGGCATCACCATCATCCTCACCACCCATTACCTGGAAGAGGCTGAGCAACTGTGCCGCCACATCGGCATCATCGACCACGGCACCATTGTCGAGAACACCAGCATGCGCGCGCTGTTGAGCAAGCTGCACGTCGAGACCTTCCTGCTCGATCTCAAGCAGGACCTGCCGCAGGCGCCGAACCTGGTCGGTTATCCGTGCCGGCTGGTCAGCCCGCACACCCTGGAAGTGCAAGTGGACAAGGAAGTGGGTATCACGGCGTTGTTCGGCCAACTGGCCTTGCAGAACATCGAAGTGCAAAGCCTGCGCAACAAGACCAATCGTCTCGAGGAGTTGTTCGTGTCTCTGGTTGAGAAAAACCTGGCGAAGGTGGCGGTATGAGCTCGGAGCTAAGCGCCAATCTGGTCGCCCTCAATACCATCGTCTATCGCGAAGTGCGCCGTTTTACCCGGATCTGGCCGCAGACGCTGCTGCCCCCGGCGATCACCATGGTCTTGTACTTCGTGATCTTCGGTAACCTGATTGGCCGGCAGATTGGCGACATGGGTGGATTCACCTACATGGAGTACATCGTTCCGGGGCTGATCATGATGTCGGTGATCACCAACTCCTACGGCAACGTGGTCTCGAGCTTCTTCGGCAGCAAGTTTCAGCGTTCGATCGAAGAGCTGATGGTCTCGCCGGTGTCGCCGCATACCATTCTGATCGGCTACACCCTGGGCGGGGTGTTGCGCGGGCTGGCGGTAGGGGTGATCGTTACCCTGCTGTCGCTGTTTTTCACCGACCTGCAGGTGCACCATCTGGGTGTCACCATTCTGGTGGTGTTGCTGACAGCAACCATCTTCTCGTTGCTGGGTTTCATCAATGCGGTGTTTGCGCGCAACTTCGACGATATTTCGATCATTCCGACCTTCGTCCTGACGCCGCTGACCTACCTGGGCGGGGTGTTCTACTCGATCAACCTGTTGCCACCGTTCTGGCAGACCGTGTCGATGGCCAACCCGGTGTTGCACATGGTCAACTCGTTCCGTTACGGCATTCTCGGGGTGTCGGACATTCGCATCGGCGTGGCGATCAGCTTCATGCTGATTGCCACCGCCGTGCTGTACTTCGGTTGCAATCGCCTACTGGTCAGTGGGCGTGGAATGCGTACCTGAGACCTTCTGCTTGCGCCGGCGCCACTGCCGGCCTACCCACCAACGCCAATAGAGCATGGTCAGGCAGTAGGCCAGGGCGCCGAGCAACACGCCGCAGACCACCGAGCCAAGCAGGAAGGGCTGCCACAGGGTCGAGAGTTCGCCGGTGATCCATTCGAAGGTCAGCTCTTGCGGCAAGGTCCTGGGTGGAACCTGCATCAGCCAGGCACCCATCTGGTAGGTGCAGAAAAACACCGGTGGCATGGTGATCGGATTGGTCAGCCAGACCAGGCTGACCGCAATCGGCATATTGCCGCGAATCATGATCGCCAGGCTTGCGGCCAGCAGCATTTGCATCGGCACCGGGATAAAGGCTGCGAACAGGCCAACCGCCATCGCCCGCGCCACTGAATGCCGATTCAGGTGCCAGAGGTTCGGGTCATGCAACAGCCGGCCGAGAAAGCGTAAGGATTTGTGTTCCCTAATGCTGGTCGGGTCGGGCATGTAGCGTTTAAAGAGACGACGCGGCATGTAGGCTCTCGACTGGGTGAAGGCGCAAGTATGCACGGATTCTAAAAGGGCCCCATTACAGACTTTGTGACAATTATTGAGTGAGCACTCACGCTCACTGATCTAAGCCTCAGAGGAAGGGATTCTTCTGGAGCTTGAAACCATGCGCACAGGGATGTTGGCGCTGGCACTTGGCCTGTTGTGTCTGAGTGTACTACCGGTTTTGCCATCGGTCGGGATACTGGCCGTGTTGACCATTATCGGACTTTTCTGCCTGCCTTTTCGGATGCGTCCACTCGGTCTGTTTCTGCTGGGTGTGTGTTGGGCCTGCCTGTCGGCGCAGCAGGCGCTGGATGATCGCTTGGTGCCAACGTTGGATGGGCGCACCCTATGGTTGGAGGGTAGGGTGGTCGGCTTGCCTCAGCAAAGCGAGCGATCAGTACGCTTCGACGTTGAGGGCGCCCAGTCGCGACGTGGACAGCTGCCACAGCGCCTGCAACTGAGTTGGTTTGGCGGGCCTGCGGTCAATAGTGGCGAGCGCTGGCGGCTGGCAGTCACCCTCAAGCGTCCCCATGGTTTGCTCAACCCGCACGGTGTCGATCGTGAGGCTACCTTACTGGCCCGGCGTATCGGCGCTACCGGTACCGTCAAGGCCGGGGAGCGCCTGACGTCTGCAGAAGGCGCTTGGCGTGATAGCGTGCGCCAGCGCGTGTTGAGTGTGGATGCGCAGGGGCGCGAGGCGGAACTGGTGGCGCTGGTATTGGGCGATGGCGCAGGCTTGGCGCGGGAGAGCTGGCAAGCGCTACAGGCCACCGGCACCGTGCACTTGCTAGTGATCTCCGGGCAGCACATCGGCTTGTTCGCCGGTCTGATCTATGGGTTGATTGCTGGCCTGGCTAGGTTGGGCTGGTGGCCGCAAGCCTTGCCCTGGCTGCCTTGGGCCTGTGGGCTGGCCTTTGCCGCCGCGTTGAGCTACGGCCTGCTGGCCGGTTTGCAGGTGCCGGTGCAGCGAGCCTGTGTGATGTTGGCCGTGGTGTTGCTCTGGCGTTTGCGTTTTCGCCATCTAGGCGTGGGATTGCCGCTACTGCTGGCGCTCAATGCGGTGTTGCTGTGGGAGCCGCTGGCGAGTCTTTTGCCGGGTTTCTGGTTGTCTTTCGGCGCCGTTGCGGTACTGGTGTTCACCTTTAGTGGTCGGCTGGGCAGCTGGCGCCCTTGGCAGGCGTGGGGCCGGGCGCAGTGGATGATTGCCTTGGGCTTGCTACCGATATTGATGGCACTGGGGCTGCCGGTCAGCCTCAGTGCGCCGCTGGCCAATCTGTTCGCCGTGCCCTGGATCAGCCTGGCAGTGTTGCCGTTGGCGTTGCTGGGAACCTTGCTGTTGCCCGTGCCGTTTGTTGGGCAGGGTTTACTCTGGTTGGCTGGCGGTTTGCTTGATGGTCTGTTCCGCCTGCTGGGACACCTTGCTCAGTTGCAGCCCGCATGGATACCGCAGCCGTTGCCGTGGCCGCTGTGGTTATTGCTGGCCCTGGGCACGGTGCTGGTATTGCTGCCCCCTGGCTTGCCAATGCGTGTTCTGGGCTGGCCCTTGCTGTTGCTGGCGGTATTTGCAGCGCGAGAGCGCATACCGCATGGTCAGCTGGAGGTCTGGCAACTGGACGTTGGTCAGGGCCTGGCGTTCGTGCTGCGTACCCGTGAGCACGTGCTGCTGTACGACGCCGGGCCGGCAATGGGTGATCACGATTTGGGTGAACGCGTGGTATTGCCGACGCTGCATAAGCTGGGGGTGAAGGCGGTTGACCTGATGGTGCTCAGCCACGCTGACGCTGACCATGCCGGTGGCGCATCAGCGCTCCAACGCGGCTTGCCGGTGCGGCAAATACTCAGCGGTGAAGCTGCCAAGCTGCCGCCCGCTTTGCAGGCCCAAGCCTGTGTCAACGGCCAGCGCTGGCAGTGGGATGGGGTCAATTTCTCTGTCTGGCACTGGCAAGGCGCACGCGACAGCAATCAGGGTTCGTGCGTCGTGCTGATCGAGGCGGGCGGTGAGCGTCTGCTGCTCACCGGCGATCTCGATGTCGCGGGCGAGCGGGCCTGGGTCCGTGACTGGCAGGCCACCGGCATCGACTGGCTGCAAGCGCCGCATCACGGCAGTCGCACATCCTCCAGTCAGGCGTTGCTGACGGCCACGACGCCGCGTGGCGTGTTGATTTCCAGGGGGCGCTATAACGCCTTTGGCCATCCCCATGCCGAGGTCATGGAACGCTACTCGATAAATGGCATCGAAGCGTACGACAGCGCTGTGCATGGTGCGCTACGCCTGCGTCTGGGGACTTTTGGCGAGCCGTTGGCGTTACGCAACCAACGCCGGTTCTGGCGCGACCCGGGTTGACGACCTTCGGCAGATGAGCGTGCCGGGGTCCTATGGTAGAGTGGCGGACTTTTTCAAGGGGATGCTAACTGTGTGGGAATTGGTCAAGTCCGGTGGTTGGATGATGCTGCCGATCATTCTGAGTTCCATCGCCGCCATGGCTATCGTTGCCGAGCGCCTCTGGACCTTGCGCGCCAGCCGGGTCACGCCGCCGCACCTGCTCGGTCAAGTGTGGATGTGGATCAAAGACAAACAGCTGACCAGCGACAAGCTCAAGGCCCTGCGCGCGGACTCACCCTTGGGCGAGATCCTCGCCGCAGGTCTGGCCAACTCCCGCCATGGTCGCGAGATCATGAAGGAGTGCATTGAAGAAGCCGCCGCTCGCGTCATCCACGAGCTGGAGCGTTACATCAATGCCCTGGGCACCATCGCCGCCATGGCGCCGCTACTCGGTCTACTTGGTACCGTACTGGGCATGATCGACATTTTCAGCTCGTTCATGGGCAGCGGCATGACCGCCAACGCCTCGGTACTGGCCGGTGGTATCTCCAAGGCGCTGATCACTACGGCGGCGGGTCTGATGGTGGGTATTCCTGCGGTGTTTTTCCACCGTTTCCTGCAGCGCCGCATCGATGAGCTGGTGGTCGGCATGGAACAAGAAGCTATCAAGCTGGTTGAAGTGGTGCAGGGTGACCGTGATGTCGACCTGGCTGAGGGCAAGGCGTGAAATTCCGGCGCAAGCCACGGGAGACCGTGGACATCAACCTGGCATCGCTGATCGACGTGGTCTTCATTTTGTTGCTGTTTTTTGTGGTGACCACCACCTTTACCCGTGAAACCCAACTGCGGGTAGAACTGCCAGAGTCTGTCAGTGGTGCACCGGCACCCGACAGCGAGGTCAAGCAGTTGGACATCACCATCAGCGCCGAAGGCGTCTATTCGGTGAACAACAACCTGCTGCCCAAGAGCGATCTGGCGACCCTGATTGAAGCCCTGCAGAAAGAATCTGCCGGTGACACCAAACTGCCGTTGTCGATCAGTGCCGACGGCAAGACCCCGCACCAGGCGGTGGTCACTGCCATGGATGCGGCCGGCAAGCTCGGTTTCAGCCAGTTGCGCATGACCACGGTCGAGGCGGCTCAAGGAAATCCCTGATGGCCTTCGCCGACCGTCTGCTCGATGCCTGGTACGCCGGGCATCCGGCCCTGGCCCTGCTGCGTCCGCTGGAGGCGTTGTATCGCCGCGTGGTGCTACGCAAGCGCGCGCGTTTTCTCGCCGGGGAAAGCGCTAGCTACCGTGCGCCGGTGCCGGTGATCGTGGTGGGTAACATCACCGTCGGCGGCACCGGCAAGACGCCAATGATTCTCTGGTTGATCGAACATTGTCGCCAGCAAGGGCTGCGCGTTGGTGTGGTCAGCCGCGGTTATGGTGCCAAGCCGCCGCAGTTGCCCTGGCGGGTGAGTGCTGAGCAGAGCGCGGCTGAGGCGGGTGACGAACCCTTGTTGATCGTTCAGCGTAGCGGCGTGCCGTTGATGATCGACCCTGATCGTTCGCGTGCCGTGCAGGCGCTGCTGGCCAGTGAACAGCTGGACCTGATCCTCTGTGACGACGGCATGCAGCATTACCGTTTGGCTCGCGATCTGGAGATTGTCTTAATCGATGCCGCTCGAGGCCTGGGTAATCGCCGCTGCTTGCCCGCCGGGCCACTGCGCGAACCCGTGGAGCGCCTGCAGGCGGTGGATGCCTTGCTGTACAACGGCGCTACAGCTGATCGTGATGAGGGTTATGCCTTTACCCTCAAGCCGACTGCGCTGGTGAACCTGCGCAGTGGGGAGCGTGTTGGCCTGGTGCATTTTCCTCCTGGCCAGGCTGTGCACGCCGTTGCCGGTATCGGTAATCCACAGCGTTTCTTCAATACCTTGCAGGCGTTAAACTGGCAGCCTGTGCCACACCCTTTTGCCGATCATGCTGAGTTCAGCGCCAAGGCTTTGAGTTTCACTCCAGTGCTGCCGCTGATCATGACCGAGAAGGACGCGGTCAAATGCCGCGCTTTCGCGGCAGACGACTGGTGGTACCTTGCGGTCGACGCTGCGCCTTCAGTGGCCTTTACGGCCTGGTTCGACGGCCAGCTTGAGCGACTGTTGCAAGCGCCATCGCTGCCCTGATTCTTTTCTTTTTCCGGCCACTGGCCTGAGGAATACCCATGGACACCAAATTGCTCGATATCCTCGCCTGCCCAATCACCAAAGGTCCGCTCAAGCTCAGCGCCGACAAGACCGAGCTGATCAGTAAAGGCGCAGGCCTGGCCTATCCGATTCGCGACGGTATTCCGGTGATGCTCGAAAGCGAAGCACGTACCCTGAGCGATGACGAGCGTCTGGACAAATGAGCCTGACCTTCACTGTGGTAATTCCTGCTCGGCTGGCCTCCACCCGCCTGCCGGGCAAGCCATTGCTGCTCATCGCTGGCAAGCCGATGATCCAGCATGTCTGGGAGCAGGCGCGCAAGAGCAGTGCCAGCCGGGTGGTAATCGCTACTGATGACGCCGGTATCTACCAGGTCTGTGAGGCGTTTGGCGCTGAAGTGCTGATGACCCGTGAGGATCATGACTCGGGCACTGACCGTCTGGCCGAGGTGGCCGCCAAGCTTGGTTTGAACGCGGACGCGATCGTGGTCAACGTCCAGGGCGATGAGCCATTGATTCCACCGATCATCATTGATCAGGTGGCGGCCAACCTGGCGGCGCACCCGGAAGCCGGCATTGCGACGCTGGCCGAACCGATCGGCGACGTCACGGCAGTGTTCAACCCCAACGCGGTCAAGGTGGTTAGTGATTGCAACGGCCTGGCCTTGACCTTCAGTCGCGCACCGTTGCCCTGGGCGCGAGATGTTTTCGCTCAAGGCCGTGACAGCTTGCCGGCTGGTGTGCCTTATCGTCGTCATATCGGTATGTACGCCTATCGCGCCGGTTTCCTTGAGGATTTCGTTGGCTGGGGGCCGTGCTGGCTGGAGCAGACCGAGTCGCTGGAGCAGCTGCGTGCACTCTGGCATGGCGTGCGTATTCACGTCGCTGACGCCATAGAGGCGCCACCGGTGGGCGTTGACACCCCGGACGATCTGGAGCGCGTACGGCGCATTCTGGAGGCTTGATGCGGGTTCTGTTTGTGTGCCTGGGCAATATCTGCCGCTCGCCCACCGCCGAAGGCGTGCTGCGTCACCAGCTACAGGCCGAAGGCCTGAGCGAGCGGATCGAAGTAGCTTCCGCCGGTACCGGTGACTGGCATGTCGGCAAGCAACCGGACAGTCGCACTCGGCGCGCTGCCCAGTTGCGCGGTTACGACCTGTCGCAGCAGCGCGCGCAACAGGTCAAGGTTGGGCATTTCCATGACTACGATCTGATCCTGGCCATGGACAAGAGCAACCTTGGTCACTTGCGGGCTATGCAGCCCGCCGGGGCAAAAGCGGAGCTGGACCTGTTCCTGCTTCGCTACGAAGGGGCCCTGGACGAAGTGCCGGATCCTTACTATGGCGGTGAGCAAGGTTTCGAGCAGGTTCTGGACCTCATCGAAGACGCCTGCCGCAAACTGGTCATCGAACTCAAGGGACGTCTATGAGCGGGCAATGGCAGCAGCAGGTATCGCTCAAGCCGTATAACACCTTTGGAATCGACGTTAAGGCGCGGTATTACACCGAGGTGCATAACGATGACGATGTGCGCCAGGCGCTGGCTGAAGCCAGTGAGCAGGGTGTAGCGGTGCTGGTGGTCGGCGGTGGCAGCAACCTGCTGCTGACCGCCGACATCCAGGCGCTGGTACTGCGCATGGTCAGTCGTGGCCTGCGCATCCTCGCGGATGACGGCGAGCACGTGGTGGTTGAGGCTGAGGCGGGTGAGCCTTGGCATCCATTCGTGCAATGGAGCCTGGCTCAAGGCCTGGCCGGGCTGGAAAACCTCAGCTTGATTCCGGGCACCGTTGGCGCGGCGCCGATGCAGAACATTGGTGCTTATGGCGTCGAGATCAAGGACGTGTTTGCCGGGCTCACTGCACTGGATCGCCAAACCGGTGAGTTGCGCGACTTCAGCCTGGAGGAGTGCGCCTTTGCCTACCGTGACAGCCTGTTCAAGCGAGAGCCGGGACGCTGGTTGATCCTGCGTGTGCGCTTTGCCTTGAGTCGAGTGATGCAGGCACACCTGGATTATGGGCCGGTGCGTCAGCGTCTGAGTGAGCAGGGTATTGCTCAGCCCACGGCACAGAATGTCAGTGACGCGATCTGCAGTATTCGTCGCGAGAAACTGCCGGATCCGGTCGAGCTGGGCAATGCCGGGAGTTTCTTCAAGAATCCGGTGGTTGCTGCTGTGCTGGCTGACAAGATTCGGCTGCAGCATCCGGGGCTAGTGGCTTATCCGCAGGCTGACGGGCAGATGAAACTGGCGGCAGGTTGGTTGATCGAGCAGGCGGGTTGGAAGGGGCACCGTGAGGGCGATGCCGGAGTCCACCGTTTGCAGTCGCTGGTGCTGGTTAACTATGGCCAGGCTAGCGGGTTGCAACTGCATCAGCTAGCGCAGAAGATTCAAGCCGATATCCTTGAGCGCTTCGGGGTTACGCTTGAGATGGAGCCGAATCTGTATTGACCTTGTGGGGGCGGGCTTATCCATTCTGTGTGGTGAGGCTGTCGGCCCTTCTGTCCTTACGGTGGCCTCCTGAAGTCGCAGTCTGTGGCGACTGAACTTGCGTGAGAGCAAGATCAAAATCAACCGCAGTGCGAGGCGCGCAGGTGCTGCAGCCGCTTTTGTGGGAGCTGGCCTTGCCAGCGATGCAGACGCCGCGTAGCAACTGACTCCGAGTCGATGCCTTCGCCAGCAAGACCGGCTCCGACAATGCATCCCTGATGGCGTCCGACTATAAAAATCTTCCCGAGATTACGTGAACCAAAAAAAAGCCCCGCCAGTTTCCTGGCGGGGCTTTTTTTCAGCCTGGATAATTACACGAGCGGTTTATGCTCTTCTGCAGTTTCCAGGGCCTCAGCTTGATCAGCCGGTGCGGCTTGGGCGGCAGCAGCTGCTGCAGCTTCGGCTTCACGCTTGCGGCGACGCACTTCACGTGGGTCGTTCGGGGCGCGACCGTTCGGCAGCATCACTACCGGGGCTTCGACCACTGCTGGCTCGACAGCTGGAGTTTCAGCTACGGCAGCAGGCGCAGGCGCGGTAATAACCGGCTGGACAGCGTCAGCTTCAACCACAGGCGCCTGAACAGCTTCTGGTTCGCGAGGGGCCTCAACAACCGGCTCGGCGACGATAGCAACTTCAACCGACGCTTCTTCTGCCGCTGGTTGAGGGGCAACTTCGACCACTGGCTCAATGCTCGGCTCAACCGCGGCCACAGGCTCGCTGATCGGTTGTTCGACCACTGGGGCGATTGCCACTTCTTCAGCAATCTCAGGCTGGCGAGCCTCAACCACAACAGGCTCGACCGGGGTCGGCTCAGTTGCCGCTTCAGCAGCCTCTACCGTGACAGTTTCTACGGCTGCAGGGGCTGCTACAGGGGCAGTCTCTTCAATCGCAGCTGTTGCACGTTCGGCTTGAACGTTGGCCTGCGCCTCAGCTTCAGCACTGATGTTGCTGGTCGCGACCGCAGCGGTGACAGCCAGGCCTGCGGCCAGTTCGGCAGCCGACGGCTCGTTACCTTCTTCGCTGCCATCTTCGGAGCCTTCAACGACGTTGCCGTTGGCATCACGCTGACGTTCACGACGGTTGCTGCGACGACGCTGGCCACGGGAGCGGCGGCGTGGGCGATCGCCTTCGCTACCTTCCTGGTTGTCGTCCTGCAGCAGCTCTTCGTTTGGCAGTTGCTCTTCAGCCGCTTCTGCAGCCTGTTCGGCTGGGCGAGGCTGACGTTCTTCGCGTGGTGGGCGTGGTTGACGCTCTTCACGTGGCGCACGTTCTTCACGAGGAGCGCGCTCTTCGCGTGGTGCACGTTCTTCACGCGGTGCACGCTCTTCACGAGGCTGACGTTCTTCACGCGGTGCGCGCTCAGGGCGCTCTTCGCGTACGGCCGGAGTGACAGCGTCCAGTGGCTCGCGCAGTTCGCGGACCGGGCGGTCCTCGCGGGAACGGCGCTCTTCACGTGGTGCGCGAGGCTGACGCTCTTCGCGTGGCTGGCGTGGTGCACGCTCTTCGCGGGCCTGGGTTTCTTCACGGGCTTCGCGTGGTTGACGCTCTTCACGCGGGGCGCGCTCTTCGCGTGGCTTGCGATCTTCATCGCGACGGCCATTGCGATTGCGGCTCTGCTGACGACCGTTACGACGCTCTTCGTTACGCTGCGGGCGCTCGGTGGCCGGCTTCTCGGCAACCACTGGCGCGGCGGCAGGTTCCTCTTTACCGGCGAACAGGCTGACCAGCGACTTCACCAGGCCTTTGAACAGGCTTGGCTCTGGCGCGATGTGAGCGGGGGCAGTTGCAGGTTGCTCAGTGGCAGCTGGAACCGGTGCATTGGCGCGAGCTGGAGCAGTCTTGACCGCTGCTTCCTGGCGAACCAGGGTGCGGGTGGCCGCCGTCGGCTGAGCTTCTTCGGTCTCGGTGGCGGCGATTTCGTAGCTCGATTGGGTGCTCAGCGCTTCCGGGCTGTCGTCGCGCAGGCGTTGAACTTCGAAGTGCGGAGTTTCCAGGTGGTCGTTCGGCAGGATGACGATACGCGCCCGGGTACGCAGTTCGATCTTGGTGATCGAGTTACGCTTTTCGTTGAGCAGGAACGCAGCAACCGGAATCGGCACTTGCGCGCGAACTTCGGCAGTGCGGTCTTTCAGGGCTTCTTCTTCGATCAGGCGCAGGATGGCCAGCGACAGGGATTCGACGTCACGGATGATGCCGGTACCGCTGCAGCGTGGGCAGACGATGCCGCTGCTTTCGCCCAAGGATGGACGCAGGCGCTGACGGGACATTTCCAGCAGGCCGAAGCGCGAAATGCGACCGACCTGTACGCGGGCACGGTCGGCTTCCAGGCACTCACGGACCTTTTCTTCGACGGCGCGCTGGTTCTTGGCCGGGGTCATGTCGATGAAGTCGATGACGATCAGGCCGCCGATATCACGCAGGCGCAGTTGGCGGGCGATTTCTTCAGCCGCTTCCAGGTTGGTCTGCAGGGCGGTTTCCTCGATGTCGCTACCTTTGGTGGCGCGCGCCGAGTTGATGTCGATGGAGACCAGGGCTTCGGTTGGATCGATAACGATCGAGCCGCCGGACGGCAGGTCGACGACGCGCTGGAAGGCAGTTTCGATCTGGCTTTCGATCTGGAAGCGGTTGAACAGCGGTACGCTGTCTTCATACAGCTTGATCTTGCTGGCGTACTGCGGCATTACCTGGCGGATGAAGGTCAGGGCTTCTTCCTGAGCATCGATGCTGTCGATCAGCACTTCGCCGATGTCCTGGCGCAGGTAGTCGCGGATAGCGCGGATGATGACATTGCTTTCCTGGTAGATCAGGAAAGGCGCAGCGCGGTCCTGGGAGGCTTCTTTGATGGCGGTCCAGAGTTGCAGCAGGTAGTCCAGGTCCCATTGCATTTCTTCGCTGCTGCGGCCAAGGCCGGCAGTGCGCACGATCAGGCCCATGTCAGCAGGGGCGACCAGGCCGTTCAGCGCTTCGCGCAGTTCATTACGCTCTTCGCCTTCGATGCGACGGGAGATGCCACCGGCACGCGGGTTGTTCGGCATCAGCACCAGGTAACGACCAGCCAGGCTGATAAAGGTGGTCAGGGCGGCGCCCTTGTTGCCACGCTCTTCTTTCTCGACCTGAACGATGACTTCCTGGCCTTCGCTGAGTACTTCCTTGATGTTCACCCGGCCTTCTGGGGACTTCTTGAAGTATTCGCGGGAGATTTCTTTCAGCGGCAGAAAGCCATGACGCTCGGAGCCGAAGTCGACGAAAGCGGCTTCCAGGCTAGGTTCGATCCGGGTGATCCGGCCTTTGTAGATGTTGGCCTTCTTCTGCTCACGCGCACCGGACTCGATGTCCAGGTCGTAGAGACGTTGGCCGTCTACCAGTGCTACACGCAACTCTTCGGGTTGAGTCGCGTTAATCAGCATTCTTTTCATGTAATACCGTCGGTTTCCGGGCTGCCGGAAACGGCGTTCGGCACACACGACTTCTCACGGTCGGTGTCAGGTGCGCAAGGGGTGGCGGGCCACCCCCGTGTCCAGCGACGTTCGAGCCAGACTGGTAACCCAGTACTGCCGAAATCGCGACGACGCGTCCTGCTTGCTGTGGTGTCAAATGCACTCAGTCAGGAGGAGGAATCAGCCTTCGGCCGTGGACGCCCCAGGGGCATCTTGATCAAGACCGGGTCCGGTCGTCTGGCCAAAAGGCCTGTGGACTGGACGCAGTACTACACGGTCCGACGGTTGTGCATCTCCACCCTACACGTATCCCTGATAATTCGGGTGCTGCCGCGCGCTGAATCCGCAACGGGTTGCATTTATCGCCAGCTCCAATACGGGAGCCCGCGCCTTTTATGTCCAAGGCTGATATTTCCGAAGCATTCACCATGACTGCGTGAAATTGACGGCACTGACAGGGGCATCGAAAAAAAACATAGGGGAGGGTAAAACACCGCTCTTGTAGTTTTTTATCGGTCTTCTCTGCACGGCGCTGGTGGCGATTCCAGGCATTTCTGTAAACTGGCGAAAGCCCCGTCGGACGGCCTCGCGTCCTCGAGATTTTGCGTCGGTCAGGGCCGGCTAGAAGCCGTGAGTCCGCTGGCCAGCCGCTTTTGGCGGCGTTCGCGACTATAGCAGCAATCATTAAGTGCTTCAAATCCATAAAAAATTGTTATGATTAGCAAATGACGACTAATGCCCCTCCGACCTCCGGCGTCCAGCTGATTGAGGTCGCGCCGGAACTTGCCGGCCAACGAATCGATAACTTTCTCATCACTGCGCTCAAGGGCGTTCCCAAGACCTTGATTTACCGCATTTTGCGCAAAGGCGAAGTGCGGGTGAACAAGGGCCGGATCAAGCCTGAGTACAAATTGCAGGCCGGAGACATCGTGCGCGTGCCGCCCGTTCGTCTGCCGGAGCGCGATGAGCCTGTGCCTGTGGCCCAAGGTTTGCTTCAGCGCCTGGAGGCCGCCATCGTCTATGAAGACAAGGCCTTGATCGTATTGAACAAACCTGCGGGCATCGCCGTGCATGGCGGTAGCGGCTTGAATTTTGGGGTTATTGAAGCCTTTCGTCAGTTGCGTCCCGATACCAAGGAGCTGGAGTTGGTCCATCGCCTGGATCGCGACACGTCCGGCCTGTTGATGATTGCCAAAAAGCGCAGCATGTTGCGCCACCTGCACGCCGCGTTGCGCGGTGATGGTGTCGACAAGCGCTATATGGCGCTGGTTCGTGGTCACTGGGCAACGGCCAAGAAGCAGGTCAATGCACCGTTGCTCAAGAGCAATCTGCGCTCCGGTGAACGCATGGTTGAAATCAACGATGAAGGCAAGGAGGCGCTGACCCTGTTTCGCGTCCTGCGCCGTTTCGGTGAATTCGCAACGATGATCGAGGCGCGGCCGATTACCGGTCGCACCCACCAGATTCGAGTGCATGCCCTGCATGCCGGGCATTGTATCGCGGGTGACAGCAAGTATGGCGATGAGGACTTCACTCGCGAAATTCGCGAGCTGGGCGGCAAACGCCTGTTTCTGCATGCGTATGCGCTGACCGTGCCGCTGCCTGATGGTGGCGAGCTCAAGCTTGAAGCGCCAGTGGATGACATGTGGGCCAAGACCGTGGAGCGCTTGAGTGCGTCGTGATTACGATCTGCTGATCTTCGATTGGGACGGCACCCTGGCTGATTCGATCGGGCGTATCGTCGAGTCCATGCACGTGGCGGCGGGTCGCGCTGGTCACCCTGGCTGCGATGATGAAGCGGTCAAAGGTATTATTGGTCTGGCACTGGCCGAGGCCATCAGCACCTTGTATCCACACCTGGATGCCGAGCAGGTGGCGGTGTTTCGTCAGCATTATGCTGATGTGTACATGGCGTTGGATGAGCAGCCATCGCCATTGTTCGAGGGTGTGGTGGAATCGCTGGAGGCATTTCGCGCCCAGGGCTATCGTCTGGCGGTGGCCACTGGTAAGGCGCGACGAGGTCTTGATCGGGTGCTGCGAGCCAATGGCTGGGAGGATTACTTCGATATCACCCGGGCTGCCGATGAAACACGTGGCAAGCCGCATCCGCAGATGCTTGAGGAAATTCTTGCCCATTGCCAGATTGAACCGGCGCGGGCGTTGATGGTCGGAGACTCCTCGTTCGATTTGTTGATGGCCAGCAATGCTGGCATGCATTCTGTGGCGGTCAGCTATGGGGCTATGTCGCCGGCGGCATTGAGTGCCTTCGGTCCGCAAGTCTGTATCGAACACTTTTCACAGTTGCAGGCCTGGCTAAGTCGCTCGCCTGCTGCGGTAATTCCAGGGTAGGTGAGCATGACTGACGAATGGAAGGCGCCCAGCGCCGAAGCTAATGAAGTCAACGAAAGCAGCGATGAGCGCAAAAGTTGGAAGCTGCTGGAGAAAACCCTGCTGGCTGGTGTGCAGGAGCAGCGCCGGGCGCGGCGCTGGGGTATTTTTTTCAAGCTGCTGACCTTCGCCTATCTGTTTGGCATCCTCATGCTGTTCAGTCCATGGTCGAGCATGGACAAGGCGGCGTCTCGTAGCGTCAATCACACGGCGCTGGTTGAGGTGCGTGGGGTGATTGCGGATCAGGAGCCTGCCAGTGCTGACAATATCGTTGGTGGCTTGCGCGAGGCGTTCAAAGATAGCAAAACCAAGGCGGTAATCCTGCGCATCAATAGCCCGGGCGGCAGTCCGGTGCAGTCGGGTTACATCTACGATGAGATTCGCCGTCTGCGTGCGGAGTACCCGAAAATCAAGCTGTATGCGGTGATCAGTGACTTGGGGGCATCCGGAGCCTACTACATTGCCAGTGCCGCGGATGAAATCTATGCCGACAAGGCCAGTCTGGTTGGCTCCATTGGTGTTACAGCTGCCGGTTATGGCTTTGTTGGCACCATGGAGAAGCTCGGTGTCGAGCGGCGCACCTATACGGCGGGTGAGCACAAGGCGTTTCTGGATCCTTTCCAGCCGCAAAAGCCTGAAGAGACAGCGTTCTGGCAAGGCGTGCTGGAGACGACTCACAAGCAGTTCATCGCCAGTGTGAAGCAAGGCCGAGGCGAGCGCCTCAAGGACAAAGAGCATCCTGAGCTGTTCAGTGGCTTGATCTGGTCGGGTGAGCAAGCCTTGGCTCTGGGCTTGGTGGATGGCTTGGGTAGTGCCGGTTATGTGGCGCGCGATGTGGTGGGTGAGAAGGAATTGGTGGACTTCACCGTTGAAGAGTCACCGTTTGATCGCTTTTCCAAGCGCCTGGGTACCAGCATTGCCGAGCGCCTGGCGTTGTGGATGGGCTTTCAGGGGCCATCGCTGCGCTGAGTGATTCGTTAGTTGAAAAGCCGGTCCGTTGAGGCCGGCTTTTTTATGGGTTTAATTCGATCCCTGCGGGGTATTAGGGCAGGCTCAGGCCTTCGGCCTGGAGCATGTCTACCAGGCGGATCAGTGGCAGGCCGATCAGGCTGGTGGCGTCGACGCCGTGGGTGCTCTGAAACAGGCTGACGCCTAATCCTTCGGCTTTGAAGCTGCCGGCGCAATCGTAAGGTTCCTCGGCGCGCAGGTAGCGCTCAATGCAGGCCAGGTCCAGTTCGCGCATGTTGACCGTGAAGGGTATGCAGTCGACCTGGCAATAGCCGGTCTGGCTGTTGAGTAGGGCCAGGCCGGTGAGAAAGGTGACATGGTTGCCACTGGCTTCAAGCAGCTGTGCGCAGGCGCGTTCGAAGGTGTGTGGCTTGCCGAGGATCTGTTCGCCAAGCACCGCGACTTGGTCGGAGCCGATGATCAGGTGGTTGGGGTGGCTGGCGGCGAGGGCGTGGGCTTTTTCCTGGGCCAGGCGTTTGACCAGCTCAAGGGCGGGCTCTTCCGGTAGGCGTTGTTCGTCGATATCGGGCGAGGCCCAGCTGAAGGGTAGGCGCAAACGCTCAAGCAATTCGCGCCGGTAGGGCGAGCTGGAAGCCAGTAATAAAGGCAGCATGATAAACTCCTGGGCAGGTGAAACGATTCTAACATGCTGAATGGCGCCGAATTTCCTTTGACAGGGGCGGGGGTCATCCCTAGAATGCTGCGCCTATGTTGAATGACCCGATTCCACCTCACGTTGACCCGCGCAAATTGGCCGATCGTGGTGTTTCCCTTGAAGGAACACTGCAGCTCGCCGATTTGGAGAGACTCTGCGACCCGCTTTCCGACAATGTCGGTACGGTGCAGGCTAAATTCGATTTTGAGCGAGACGAGCAGAAAGCTGTGGTTATCCACACCGATCTGAGCGTTGAGGTCAAAATGGTTTGCCAGCGTTGTCTTGAGCTGGTCACCCTGCCGATCCATAGCGAATGTACTTACGCTGTGGTGAAGGAGGGTGCGAATACCCAGTCGTTGCCGAAAGGTTATGACGTGCTGGAACTGGGCGAAGATCCTTTGGATCTGCAGGCCTTGGTCGAGGAGGAGCTTTTGCTCGCCCTGCCCATCGTGCCTGCTCATCATCCGGAAGAATGCCAGCAGCCGGCGGGCGCCGATGAGCCCGAACCGAGCAAGGACGAGGTAACACGGTCCAACCCGTTCAGTGTATTGGCGCAGTTAAAGCGTGACCCAAACGTTTAGGAGTTAATCAATTATGGCTGTTCAGCAGAACAAAAAATCCCGCTCTGCCCGTGACATGCGCCGTTCGCACGACGCCCTCTCGGAAAACGCTCTGTCCGTAGAGAAAACCACTGGTGAAGTGCATCTGCGTCACCACGTATCGCCAGAAGGCGTATATCGTGGTCGTAAAGTGATCGACAAGGGCGCTGACGAGTAATCCTTGTCCGCTCAGATCATCGCGATTGACGCAATGGGCGGGGACTTCGGTCCCCGCAGCATTGTTCAGGCGAGTATTGCTTGCCTATCGGCTACCCCCTCGCTGCACCTGACCCTTGTCGGTCAACCCTCCCTTCTTGAAGATCTTATCGCTGGCCAGTCGGCAGCGGATCGCGCGCGCCTGCAGATTGTTGCCGCCAGCGAAGTGATCGGCATGGATGAGCGACCGGCCCAGGCATTGCGTGGCAAGCCCGATTCGTCGATGCGTGTGGCTCTGGAATTATTGCGTGATGGCAAGGTGCAGGCCTGTGTGAGTGCCGGTAACACCGGTGCGTTGATGGCGCTGTCGCGTTATGTGCTCAAGACCCTGCCTGGCATTGATCGCCCGGCTATGGTCGCGGCCATTCCGACTCAGGCTGGCTACTGCCAGTTGCTCGACCTGGGTGCCAATGTCGACTGCAGTGCAGAGAATCTCTTTCAGTTTGCCGTGATGGGCTCGGTGGCGGCTCAAGCCTTGGGTATTTCCCGGCCTCGTGTAGCGCTGCTCAATGTCGGTACCGAAGACATAAAAGGTAACCAGCAGGTCAAGTTGGCGGCCAGTCTGCTGCAGAACGCCCGCGGGATTAACTACATTGGCTTCGTCGAAGGTGATGGCTTGTACCGTGGTGAGGCGGATGTGGTGGTATGCGACGGTTTCGTCGGCAACATTCTGCTCAAATCCAGCGAAGGCCTGGCAACCATGATCGGCGCACGCATCGAGGCGTTGTTCAAAGGTAGTCTGGCTGCGCGTCTGGCCGGCGCTGTGGCGATGCCGCTGCTCAAGCGCCTGCAGGCTGACTTGGCCCCGGCGCGGCATAATGGCGCAAGCTTCCTTGGCCTGCAGGGCATCGTTATCAAGAGCCATGGCTCTGCCGGCGTGCAGGGCTTTCAGAGCGCCATTCAGCGTGCCTTGATCGAAATCCAGGAAAACCTCCCGCAGCGCCTGCACGGTCGCCTGGAAGACCTGTTGCTTTAGGCATATGCCGCAGGAAGTGGTTAAATGTGACCGCTTGGTCCGCGTTATCATCCAAGTCTTCAGTTTCTTGTGCTCAGCCAGGTGCTGGGCGCTTCATTTCCGACGACAAGATCATTAGGGGCTTGTTCAATGTCTGCATCCCTCGCATTCGTCTTTCCCGGTCAAGGTTCGCAGTCCCTCGGCATGCTTGCCGAGCTGGGCGCCCAGTACCCGCTGGTCATTGAAACCTTCAAGGAAGCCTCCGATGCCCTGGGCTATGACCTCTGGGCGCTGACCCAAGAGGGTCCGGAAGAGCAACTCAATCAAACCGACAAAACCCAGCCCGCTATCCTCACTGCCTCGATCGCCCTGTGGCGTCTGTGGCTGGCTGAGGGCGGTGCGCGTCCGGCTTTCGTTTCCGGGCACAGCCTGGGCGAATACAGTGCACTGGTCGCCGCTGGCAGCCTGAGCCTGGCTGATGCCGTGAAGCTGGTGAAACGTCGCGGTGAGCTCATGCAAGAGGCCGTGCCGGCCGGGCAGGGCGCCATGGCGGCGATTCTGGGGCTGGACGACGCTGACGTCGTTGCCATCTGTGCCGAGTCGGCGCAGGGTGAAGTGGTCAGCGCGGTGAACTTCAACTCGCCTGGCCAGGTGGTTATCGCGGGTGCCAAGGCGGCCGTCGAGCGCGCCATGGAAGCCTGCAAGGCCAAGGGCGCCAAGCGCGCATTGCCGTTGCCGGTGAGCGTACCGTCGCACTGTGAGCTGATGCGTCCGGCTGCCGAGCGTTTTGCCGAGTCGGTCAATGCCATCGATTGGCAGGCACCGCAGATTCCGGTTGTACAGAACGTCAGCGCTGCTGTCGCCGCTGACCTGGACACCCTCAAGCGTGACCTGCTCGAACAGCTGTACAAGCCGGTGCGCTGGGTCGAGTGCGTGCAGACCCTGGCCGCCAATGGCGCGGTGCAGCTGGTCGAGTGTGGCCCGGGCAAAGTGCTGGCGGGCCTGAACAAGCGCTGCGCTGATGGCGTGAACACCTCTAACCTCAACACCCCGGATGCTTTCGCCGCCACCCGTGCGGCGCTGGCCTGATTTAGGAGAAACTTGCATGAGCCTGCAAGGTAAAGTTGCCCTGGTTACCGGCGCCAGCCGTGGTATTGGCCAGGCTATCGCCCTGGAACTGGGCCGTCTGGGCGCTACCGTGATTGGTACTGCCACCTCCGCTTCGGGCGCTGAGCGTATTGCTGCGACCCTCAAGGAACACGGCATCACCGGTACCGGCCTGGAGCTGAACGTGACCAGCGATGAGTCTGTCAGCGCTACCCTGGCCAAGATCCAGGAGCAGTTCGGCGCGCCGACCATTCTGGTCAATAACGCTGGTATTACCCGTGACAACCTGATGATGCGCATGAAGGATGATGAGTGGTTCGATGTCATCGATACCAACCTCAACAGCCTCTACCGTCTGTCCAAGGGCGTGCTGCGTGGCATGACCAAGGCGCGCTGGGGTCGTATCATCAGCATCGGTTCGGTAGTGGGTGCCATGGGTAATGCCGGGCAGGTCAACTACGCTGCCGCCAAGGCCGGTCTGGAAGGTTTCAGCCGCGCCCTGGCGCGTGAAGTCGGCTCCCGTGCGATCACCGTCAACTCGGTGACGCCGGGCTTTATCGATACCGACATGACCCGCGAACTGCCTGAAGCGCAGCGCGAAGCACTGCAGACTCAGATCCCTCTGGGGCGTTTGGGTCAGGCTCAGGAAATCGCCAATGTGGTCGCTTTCCTGGCCTCTGAAGGCGCAGGTTATGTGACCGGCGCGACCATTCCGGTCAACGGCGGCATGTACATGTAAATTCAATGTGACGGATTGCTTCAAAAAAATGTCATACGAGCTGTCTAAAATCCGTTATAAAGCTGCAACCAGATTCTAGTCGGTTGGCAGGTGTGGTCTGGCGAGACGTGTTGAGCTTGAAAAGCAGACGTCTTTCTATACACTTACACACCGGCCAGCTGCCTGACATATGTCCATTAGGAGTGAAAACAAGGTATGAGCACCATCGAAGAACGCGTCAAGAAAATCGTCGCCGAGCAACTGGGCGTTAAAGAAGAAGAAGTAGTGAACACTGCTTCCTTCGTCGAAGATCTGGGTGCCGATTCCCTTGACACCGTTGAGCTGGTGATGGCTCTGGAAGAGGAATTCGAGACCGAAATCCCTGACGAAGAAGCCGAGAAGATCACTACTGTTCAAGCTGCTATCGACTACGTCACCAGCCACCAGGCTTAAGACGTTGTAGTCGTCGCTTCTTGTCATGGAAAAACCGCACTGCCTTCGCCGGCGTGCGGTTTTTTCTTTACAAGAGATGTAGTCAATTGAATAAGGAGAGTGCTGTGTCGCGTAGACGCGTCGTGGTCACCGGTATGGGTATGCTGTCGCCACTGGGTACGGATGTGCCGAGCAGTTGGCAGGGCATTCTGGCTGGCCGCAGTGGCATAGGTCTGATTGAACACACGGACCTGTCTGCCTACTCCACCCGTTTTGGCGGCTCGGTAAAGGGCTTCGAGGTTGAGCAATACCTGTCGGTCAAGGAAGCCCGCAAGCTCGATCTGTTCATTCAGTACGGCCTGGCAGCCGGTTTTCAGGCAGTGCGCAACGCTGGCCTGGAGGTAACCGACGCCAACCGCGAGCGCATTGGCGTAGCCATGGGCTCGGGTATCGGTGGCCTGACCAATATCGAAGAAACCAGCCGGACTTTGCATGAGCAGGGCCCGCGGCGCATTTCGCCGTTCTTCGTGCCGGGTTCGATCATCAACATGATTTCCGGTTTCCTGTCGATCCATCTGGGTGTGCAGGGACCTAACTACGCCATTGCCACAGCCTGTACCACCGGTACTCACTGTATCGGTATGGCCGCGCGCAACATTGCCTTCGGTGAAGCCGACGTGATGATTGCCGGCGGTGCCGAAATGGCCGCGTGTGGCCTGGGTATGGGCGGTTTTGGTGCTTCGCGCGCGTTGTCGACCCGCAATGACGACCCGGCCCGTGCCAGCCGTCCGTGGGACAAAGGCCGTGACGGCTTCGTTCTGGCTGACGGTGCCGGTGCGCTGGTGCTTGAGGAGCTCGAGCACGCCAAAGCCCGTGGCGCGACGATCTATGCCGAACTGGTTGGTTTTGGCATGAGTGGCGACGCCTATCACATGACCTCCCCGCCAGAAGATGGCAGTGGTGCCGCGCGCTGCATGGTCAACGCCCTGCGCGATGCCGGCCTGAACGCAGACCAGGTCAATTACATCAACGCCCACGGCACCTCGACGCCGGCCGGCGACCTGGCCGAGTCCTCGGCGATCAAGTCGGTGTTTGGTGATCACGCCTACAAGTTGGCTGTCAGCTCGACCAAATCGATGACCGGTCACCTGCTCGGTGCTGCCGGTGCGGTTGAGGCGATCTTCAGCGTGCTGTCGATCAACGGCCAGGTTGCCCCGCCGACCATCAACCTTGATGAGCCGGATGCTGGGTGCGACCTGGACTTTGTGGCGCATGAGGCGCGCAACATGCCGATCGATGTGGTGCTGTCCAACTCCTTTGGCTTTGGCGGTACCAACGGCTCGCTGGTGTTCCGCCGGTTCGCCGGCTGATGCACAGCTGGCTCGATGGCCTGCCGGCGGATGCAGTCAACCTGCAAAGCCGGGCCCTGGCCTACGGCGATGGTCTGTTCGAGACCATTGCCGTCAGGGCAGGGCGGCCATCATTGCTCGGGTATCATCTCGAGCGCCTGGCGCTGGGGTGCCAGCGCCTGGCGATCGACGCCGATCAGGTGGTGATCGCTGATGAGTTATGCCGTTACGCCAGTGCGCTGGGTGACGGTGTGCTCAAACTTATTCTTGTGCGGGGTGACAGTCAGCGTGGCTACGCGCCGGCCGCTGGCGTGGCACCACGACGTATTCTTCAGGGTAGCCCTTTACCCGCGTATCCCGCCCAGCATGCGCAGCAGGGCGTTCGCCTGTTTGCCTGTTCCACCCGACTTGCCCAGCAGCCGCTGCTGGCCGGGCTCAAGCACCTCAATCGGCTTGAGCAGGTACTGGCGCGGGCCGAATGGCAGGATACCGAGCATGCTGAAGGCTTGATGCTTGACACTTCGGGGCGGGTCATTGAAGGGGTGTTCAGCAATCTCTTTCTGGTCCGTGACGGTGAGTTGCTGACTGCCGACCTGAGTCGCTGTGGTGTTGCCGGGGTGATGCGTGCAGCGCTCATCGACCAGGCGGCTGATGCCGGAATCAGCCTGCGCATTACCGATCTGTCCCTGCAGGACCTGGAGCAGGCCGACGAAGTCTTCGTCTGCAATAGCGTCTACGGTATCTGGCCAGTGCGAGCATTTGCATCGCTGAACTGGTCGCCGGGCCCACTCACCCGTAAACTGCAGGCCATTGCCCGTACGTTACTGGATGCCTGATTAGTGAGACGTAAATTATTGGTGCTGCTGGAGACTGGATTGATCCTGGCAGGCCTGTTCTTGGGGTTTTCAGCCTGGAAAGTGAATTCAGCACTTGAGCAGCCCCTGCATGTCAGCCAGGAGCAATTGCTCGACGTGCCTACGGGTACCACTCCCAATCGCATGTTCTACCGTATGGAGAGCCAGGGCCTGCTGGACGATGCCTTTTGGCTGCGCCTGTATTGGCGCTTCAACATGACGG
Organism: Pseudomonas sp. S06B 330; assembly: GCF_002845275.2. Lineage (NCBI taxonomy): Bacteria > Pseudomonadati > Pseudomonadota > Gammaproteobacteria > Pseudomonadales > Pseudomonadaceae > Pseudomonas > Pseudomonas tussilaginis. The sequence goes on from NZ_CP088149.1 coordinate 1,751,371, forward strand.
GGGTGCCGTTGCATACCGGCGAGTACCGCATGACCCCTGGCATGACGGTGCGCGAGCTGTTCGAAGTCTGGCGCCGTGGTGATGTCGTGCAGTACAGCCTGACCCTGGTTGAAGGTTGGAATTTCCGTCAGGTGCGTTCTGCGTTGGCCAAGCACGAAAAGATCAAGCAGACCCTCGATGGCCTTAGCGATGCCGAGGTGATGGACAAGCTTGGTCACCCCGGTGTTTTCCCGGAAGGGCGATTCTTCCCCGACACCTATCGGTTTGTGCGTGGCATGACCGATGTGGAGTTCCTTCAGCAGGCGTATGCGCGCCTCGACGAGGTGCTGGCCAAGGAGTGGGCCGAGCGCCCGGCTGATCTGCCCTACCGTGACCCATACCAGGCGCTGATCATGGCGTCGCTGGTGGAGAAGGAAACCGGTGTGCCTCAGGAGCGTGGTCAGATCGCCGGGGTGTTCGTGCGCCGCATGCGCATTGGCATGTTGCTGCAGACCGACCCGACGGTGATCTACGGCATGGGCGAGCGCTACAACGGCAAGATCACTCGCGCTGACCTGCGAGAGCCAACGCCCTACAACACCTACACCAATGCGGGGCTGCCACCAACGCCGATTGCCATGGTCGGGCGTGAAGCCATTCATGCTGCGTTGAACCCGACACCGGGCAGCAGCCTGTATTTCGTCGCCCGTGGCGACGGTAGCCATATTTTCTCTGATGATCTGGATGCGCATAACTCAGCGGTTCGCGAGTATCAGATCAAGCGCCGTGCCGACTACCGCTCGAGCCCGGCACCGGTGATCGAGCCTGCTGCTGAGCCTGCGACCGAGCCGCAGAGCCCGGAACCTACTGAGGTCAGTCCTGAGCCCGTGCCTGAACAGCCGGCACCGGCCAGCGAAACCTCCCCGCAATGATCAACTGTAAGGACTGCCTGTGAGCGGCTTGTTTATCACCCTGGAAGGCCCCGAAGGCGCGGGCAAGAGCACCAATCGCGAGTACCTTGCCGAGCATTTGCGGGCCCAGGGCGTCGATGTGGTGCTGACCCGTGAGCCTGGTGGCACGCCACTGGCCGAACGGATTCGCGAATTGCTGCTGGCACCTAGCGATGAACCCATGGATGCCGACACTGAGTTGCTATTGGTTTTCGCCGCCCGCGCCCAGCACTTGGCACAAGTCATTCGCCCGGCGCTGGCGCGTGGCGCGGTGGTGTTGTGTGACCGCTTTACCGACGCCACCTATGCCTATCAGGGCGGTGGTCGTGGTCTTAGTGTGGAACGTATTGCCACCCTTGAACAATTTGTTCAGGGCGCGTTGCGTCCGGACCTGACCCTGGTCTTCGACCTGCCGGTGGAGATTGGCCTGTCGCGGGCGGCAGCCCGTGGCCGTCTGGACCGTTTTGAACAAGAAGGCCAAGGCTTCTTCGAAGCCGTCCGTCAGGCTTACCTGGCGCGTGCTAAGGCGGCCCCGGAGCAATACCTGCTGATCGACGCCGCACAATCGCTGACTCAAGTGCAGCAAGCCCTGGACGCCTTGCTGCCGCAAATTGTGGAACGTTGCCGTGGCTGAAGCCTTCCCCTGGCAGCAAGCGTTGTGGCAGCAACTGGCAGGGCGCACCCAGCATGCTCACGCGTACCTGTTGCACGGGCCGCAAGGCATCGGCAAGCGCGCCCTGGCCGAGCGCTTGATGGCGCTGCTGCTGTGCCAGCGCCCAGCCAATCTGCACGCCTGCGGGCAATGCAAGTCTTGCCTGCTGCTGGCGGCCGGGAGCCACCCGGACAATTACGTACTGGAGCCGGAAGAGGCCGACAAGCCGATCAAGGTCGATCAGGTACGTGATCTGGTGTCTTTCGTGGTCCAGACCGCGCAGTTGGGCGGACGCAAGGTGGTGCTGATCGAGCCGGTCGAAGCGATGAACATCAACGCCGCCAACGCCTTGCTCAAAAGCCTGGAAGAGCCTTCCGGCAATACTGTGTTACTACTGGTCAGCCACCAACCCAGCCGTTTGTTGCCGACCATCAAGAGTCGTTGTGTGCAGCAGGCCTGCCCATTGCCCGATACTGCGCAAAGCTTGGCTTGGTTGAGCGCGGCTCTGCCTGAGTGCGATGAACAAGAGCGTATTGAATTGCTCACGCTAGCGGCGGGTTCGCCCTTGGCGGCAGTCAAGTTGCAGGCGCAGGGGATCCGCGAGCAACGGGCCCTGGTGGTCGACGGGGTGAAAAAACTGCTCAAGCAGCAGCAATCGCCCAGCCAGTTGGCCGAAGCCTGGAATGCCATTCCCTTGTTGCAGCTGTTCGACTGGTTCTGCGACTGGTCCAATCTCATCTTGCGCTATCAGTTGACCGAGGATGAGGAAGGTTTAGGCTTGAGCGATATGCGTAAGGTTGTACAGTACCTGGCGCAGAAGAGCGGCCAGGGCAAGGTCCTGGAGATTCAGGATTGGATCCTCGCCCAGCGTCAGAAGGTCCTGGCCAAGGCCAACCTCAATCGCGTGCTGTTGCTCGAAGCGCTGCTGGCCTCTTGGGCGATGTTGCCCGGCCAGCGTTGAGCTGAGCTGTCCCTTTATTTCATTTCAGTGTTGTCATGTGCCCATGCTTGTAGATTCCCATTGCCACCTCGATCGTCTCGACCTCAGCGCTCACCAGGGTTCGCTGGATGCCGCGCTGGATGTCGCCCGTGCCCGCGGCGTCGGCCATTTCCTGTGCATCGGCGTCAGTGCCGATAATGCCAAGGCGGTCAAGGATCTGAGTGAGCGTTACGCCGACGTCGACTGTTCGGTGGGTATTCATCCGCTGGATCTGACCCCGGACGGCGCACCGCCGCTGGACTGGTTGCTCAAGGAGCTTGAGCACCCGCATGTGGTGGCAATTGGCGAAACCGGCCTGGATTACCACTACGAGCCGGAAGCTGCGCAGGTGCAGCAGGATTCCTTCCGCCTGCATCTGCAGGCTGCGCAGGTCACTGGTAAGCCGGTGATCATTCATACCCGTGCGGCGCGTGCCGATACCCTGACACTATTGCGCGAAGCAGACTTGAACCAGGCGGGTGTGCTGCATTGCTTCACCGAAGACTGGGACATGGCCAAGGCCGCGCTGGATCTGGGTTACTACATATCCTTGTCCGGTATTGTCACTTTCCGCAATGCCGATGCCTTGCGCGATGTTGCCCGGCAAGTCCCGGCTGATCGCCTGCTGGTCGAGACCGACTCGCCTTACCTGGCGCCGATTCCCTATCGAGGTAAAGCGAATCTGCCGCAATACGTGCGCGAAGTGGCAGAGTTCGTGGCGATGGTGCGTGGTGAACGCTACGAGCAGTTGGCTGAGCAGACTACCGCTAACTTCAAACGCCTGTTTCCGCTGGCGCGGGTGATCTGAGCCTGCGCCTGCAGGTGCGATAAATCGCAGGCAAAAAAAACCCGGGTTCTGGGGGGTGAATCCGGGTTAAGACCATTAGGAGTAAAACAAAGGTACGCGGTCCCTGAGCACCTTTATCGGCGCGCCACTGGGGGGTGTGCCGCGCCAACACCTGAAGTATTGGTCAGGATTAGCGCGGTGCCAGCGCCGCCTGATCGTTTTTTAAACAGATTTGGAATACAGCGACGGCTGCTGAGCACTCATCGCTCTGCAATCTGCCGGACAATTTGCACAGTTTCGTCGATTACCTGCCTAGAGGTGTAGAAGTGCGGGGAAAAGCGCACCCCGGGGCCACGCGGAATGCAAACGACCTGTTCGTGCTTCAGGTGCTGATGGACCAGGACGTTGTCCACCCCCGCGATGCTGAACGAAACGATGCCCGACCGGCGGTGTAGCTCCTCTGGGCTGTGCACTGTAACGCCAGGAATGGCCGCTAACCCTTCGTAGAGCCACTGTACGCGTTCGGCCAGCAGCTCTGATACCTGTTCCAGGCCCACTTCTTCGAGCAGCGACAGGCTAGCATCCAGCGCGGCGGCACCCAGCATGTTCGGGCTGCCGCATTCAAAGCGCCGGGCGCTGCGGGCCGGCTCCCACGTCGAGCGGCTGTAGTCTCCCATGTGTTCAAGCATATGCCAGCCATACTCGCTGAGCTTGAGCTGCCCACGAACCTCGGCGCGGCAATAGAACACACCCAGGCCTTCCGGGCCGAGCATCCATTTATGACCATCGGCCATGGCGAAGTCGCACTGATAGGCCTGGACATCGAAGGGCAGGGCGCCCAGTTGCTGGATAGCATCAATGCAGAAGAGCACGTTTCGCTCGCGACAGCCCTGACCGAGTCGCACCAGATCCAGACGCAGGCCACTGGCAAACTGAACCGCACTGATCGACAGCAGGCGCACACGCGGTCCGCAGGCAGCGAGCAGATTGGCTTCCGGGTCTTGGCCTTTAAGGCTCACTTGAACCACTTCAACGCCTTGGTCGGCCAAGGCTTCCCACACGATGCGATTGGAGGGAAACTCTTCATCGCTGATAACAATCTGGTCACCTGCCTGCCACTGCAGTCCGAAAGCGACGAACGAGAGTGCTTCGGAGGTGTTCTTGACCAGGGCAATATCATCAGTCGATGGTGCATTCGTCAGGCGCATCAGGCGTTCACGCAGACGCTGCTCCATGGCCATCCAGTCCGGATAGTCCCTGGCACCGAGCAAAACGTTCTCGTTGGCGAAGCGGGCAACGGCCTGGCTGGCCCTTTTGGGCCAGGGGGCGACGGCTGCGTGGTTCAGATAGCGAAGGCCCGAGGCCTGCTCAAACTCATCAAGAAACATAGACATGGTCGGATGATCCGTGCATTTTGGCGCAAGTTAGGCATAATAACCGGCTTCGATTTTGATCCAGTCCTTCTTATGCAGAAAGAACCTCGTAAGGTCCGTGAGTTTCGTCGCCGTGAGCAAGAAATTCTCGATACCGCGCTCAAGCTGTTTCTCGAACAGGGTGAAGACAGTGTCACCGTCGAGATGATCGCTGATGCCGTCGGTATCGGCAAAGGCACGATCTACAAGCATTTCAAATCCAAGGCAGAGATCTACCTGCGCCTGATGCTCGACTACGAGCGCGATTTGAACGAACTGTTGCACTCTGCCGACGTCGACCGCGACAAGGAAGCCCTGTCGCGCGCCTACTTCGAATTCCGGATGCGTGATCCGCAGCGCTACCGCTTGTTCGACCGCCTCGAAGAGAAAGTGGTCAAGGGCAACCAGGTACCGGAGATGGTGGAGGAGCTGCACAAGATCCGCGCCTCCAACTTCGAGCGCTTGACCCTGCTGATCAAGGGGCGCATCAGTGAAGGCAAGCTCGAAGACGTGCCGCCGTATTTCCACTACTGTGCCGCTTGGGCGCTGGTGCATGGCGCGGTGGCGCTTTATCACTCGCCGTTCTGGAGCAACGTGCTGGAAGACCAGGAGGGTTTCTTCCAGTTTCTCATGGATATCGGCGTGCGCATGGGCAACAAGCGCAAGCGCGACCCGGACGTTGCCGGTAACTGAGCCGCTTTGCGGGGTGACGGCGCTACTGAGATAAGGCCTGCAGGCCTATACTCATGTAAGAGGCTTGCAAAAACCTGATTTTTGAGTCAGGTTTTGCAGGCCCGATTCATCCATGCCGGAGTCACCCATGATCGTCGACCGCCAAGGCAGGCGTTTTCGCAACTTGCGCGTCAGCCTCACCGCTGCCTGCAACTATGCCTGCACCTATTGCGTTCCGGACGGCAAGCGTCTGGTGGCGGCCCAGGATGAACTGTCGGCTGAGGCCATGGCCCGTGGCGTGGCTTATTTGATCGAAGCTGCCGGCATAGAACGTGTACGCGTGACCGGTGGCGAGCCGCTGGTCAGTCCCAAGCTGGAAACCTTTCTTACCTCAATTGCTGATCTGGGCCTGGACGAAATCAGCCTGACCACCAATGGCCAGCTGTTGGCGCGCAAGCTGCCGCTGTTGCGTGCGGCAGGTATTCGTCGCCTCAACGTTTCCCTTGATACCCTCGATCCCGATGCATTTCGTCGTATTGCCCGCGGTGGCGACCTGGCTACGGTGCTCGATGGCATGGAACAAGCCAGTGCGGCGGGGATGAAGATCAAGGTCAACATGGTGCCCTTGCGTGGGCAGAACTTTGATCAGGTAGTGCCGCTGCTGGACTATTGCCTGGCCCGTGGTTTCGAGCTGCGCTTTATCGAGTTGATGCGCATGGGGCATCTGGCCCGTGACAGCAATGCTTTCCTGCAACAGTTCGTTAGCCTTGAGCACCTGTTGCAGTTGATTGGCGAGCGCTACGAGTACTTGCAGGCCAATGCGCCAGTGGATGCCACGGCACTGCGCTACCAGATTCCTGGTCAGGGCTATTTTGGCGTAATCGCCAACGAAAGCGTGCCGTTCTGCCGGACCTGCTCGCGCTTGCGTTTGTCCTCCACTGGCTGGTTGCATGGCTGTCTGTCATCGAGCAATCGTCACTTTATCGGCGACCTGCTTGATAAGCCGCGCCACCAAGCCTTGCCCGCCTTGCAGGGATTGCTCGTCAAGGCGCTGGGCGACAAACAGCCGGTGGCGTTTTCCGGTGGGGCCACCGTGATGAAAATCATCGGCGGTTAAGACTGGCGCAAAAGCTGCATCTGTCAGCTGTTCGCCGGTTTTCCGTCACCGGCCTCTGGAGGATAGATGCGTAGCCTGGTTCTGCTGCTGGCGCTGATGGCGCTGGGCGGCTGCATGACAGTCAGCGATATGGGTGAGGGTGCCCGTTATCAAATGAGCGACGCCGGTCTGCTCGATCACAGTGACACTCGTCGTTCGCTGTCGGTGCGCCTGCAACCTGATTCATTCATTTACATCGGTCAGGGGGCCTTCGTTCCACCAGGCAAGGGCCCTTATCCGCGGCCTAACGTGGTGGCCGAGGAGGCCTTCAAGGGCTTTATCGAATACTTCCCCATGGTCCGTCGGGCCGAGGGGCCGTTGGGGTTGGAGCAGGCGTTGGTCGAGGCCCGCTCAGTGGGCGCCCATTATCTGTTATATGCGCGCTTTGCCCGAACCGATGACCGCATCGGCAATGGTGATGAGTGGTATGACGAGCAGGCGCTCGACCGTCTGGGTGTCGATACCGGTATTGTCCAGTTGATGCTCATTGAAACCAACACACGCTACCTGATCGATACCGCGCGGATCAAAAGCCGCGGCGGATTGCTGACGTTCCACGATAACAAGCCAGAAGATTTGCTCGGCCCACCCCTTGAGGATTACGCTCGTAGCCTTTTAGGCATGAGTCGTTGAGGAGAGGGTGATGACCGAGAGTGGCAAGGCCAACGATCTGTTGGCGCAGATTCCCAAGTCCGACAAGGGGCTGCCACCGGTGCATCTGTGGAACCCCGACTTCTGTGGCGATATCGACATGCGCATCGCTCGGGACGGTACCTGGTACTACCTGGGCACACCCATCGGACGCAAGCCGATGGTTCGCTTGTTCTCCACCATCATGCGCCGTGACGGTGATGACTACTTCCTGGTGACGCCAGTGGAGAAGGTCGGTATCAAGGTCGATGACGCGCCGTTCGTGGCGGTGGCGGTGGAGGTGCAGGGCAGCGGCGAGCAGCAGGTGCTGCGCTTTACCAGTAATGTCGAGGATCAGGTTGATGCAGGGCCTGAGCACCCTCTGCGCTTCGAGGTCGACCCGAAGACTCAAGAACCGTCGCCCTACGTGCACATGCGCAGCAACCTCGAGGCGCTGATCCATCGCAATGTGTTCTATCAGCTGGTAGAGCTGGCTGAGCCGCGGCAGATCGACGGTCAGCAATGGCTGGGGGTGTGGAGCGGTGGCATCTTCTACCCCATTGGCCGCAGCTGATTTTATGGGTGGGGCGCTGGTGGAAGATCGGCGCCCTGTCAGTCGTGAGGCGCGAGTCAGGCACTGAAACGAAAAAACCTCCAGTGCTCAGCGCAACTGGAGGTTTTTCAAGTATTTGGCTCCGCGACCAGGACTCGAACCTGGGACCCAATGATTAACAGTCATTTGCTCTACCGACTGAGCTATCGCGGAATCTGTGGCGTATCTTACTGATTGCTAAGGGGAAGTCAAGCCTCCCCTGAGCAAAAGGTCAGTTACAGGACCTCGACGATCGCCTTGGTCACGCCATGGATGTTGCTTTGATTCAGAGTGGCCACGCAGATGCGGCCGGTATCCAACGCATAGATGCCGAACTCGTTCTTCAGGCGCGCCACTTGCTCAACGGTCAGGCCCGAGTAGGAGAACATGCCGCGCTGACGACCGACGAAGCTGAAGTCACGCTCGGCGCCGTATTCGGCCAGCAACTCGACCATCTGCTTGCGCATGCCGTGGATGCGCTGGCGCATCTCACCCAGTTCCTCTTCCCACATCGCACGCAGTTCCGGGCTGTTGAGCACGGCGGCGACGATGCTGGCGCCGTGAGTCGGCGGGTTGGAGTAGTTGGTGCGGATCACGCGCTTGACCTGGGACAGCACGCGCGCGCTCTCTTCCTTGGACTCAGTGATGATCGACAGGGCGCCAACGCGCTCGCCGTACAGCGAGAAGGACTTGGAGAACGAGCTGGAAACGAAGAAGTTCAGGCCCGACTCAGCGAACAGGCGCACAGCGAAGGCGTCTTCGTGGATACCATCGCCAAAGCCCTGGTAGGCCATGTCGAGGAAGGGCACGTGGCCCTTGGCTTTGACCACTTCCAGAACGTTTTTCCAGTCGTCCAGGCTCAGGTCGACGCCCGTCGGGTTGTGGCAGCAGGCGTGCAGCACGATGATCGAGCCGGACGGCAGGGCGTTGAGGTCTTCGAGCATGCCGCTGCGGTTGACGTCGTTGGTGGCTGCGTCGTAATAGCGGTAGTTCTGTACCGGGAAACCGGCAGTTTCGAACAGGGCGCGGTGGTTTTCCCAGCTCGGGTCGCTGATCGCCACAACGGCGTTGGGCGACACTTGCTTGAGGAAGTCGGCACCGATCTTCAGTGCACCGGTGCCGCCGACGGCCTGGGTGGTGATCACACGGCCAGCGGCCAGCAGTGGCGACTCGGCACCGAACAGCAACCTCTGCACGGCCTGGTCGTAGGCGGCGATGCCGTCAATCGGCAGGTAACCGCGGGAAGCGTGCTGGGCAGCGCGCTGGGTTTCGGCTTCGATCACTGCGCGCAGCAGTGGGATACGCCCTTCTTCGTTGCAGTAAACACCTACACCCAGGTTGACCTTGTTGCTACGGGTATCGGCGTTGAAAGCTTCGTTGAGGCCCAGAATGGGATCGCGTGGTGCCAGCTCGACAGCGGAAAACAGGCTCATTATTACCTTGGCTCTGAATGGAGAGTGGAAGAGGTCCGCACGCTCCAGCCGAATGCACTAGAGCGGTGCACAAACGGGGAGTCAGTATAGTGATACCCATCGGTCACGGCGACAGTCTGACGCAGCTTTTCCTGCTGTTTCACCGAATATTTTTCGACCGTTAGTCGAATTGACCGGTCCATACTCAGAAATGCCCACGACACGGCGTTGAAACTGGCATTGCTGACCCCTAATTAGGTATAAGCACTGTCTATAAATACAGTTGCCAGCATCTGCGCAAAACACGTCGCGCTAACACAGAGGTTTGTCATGTCCGAGTTCCAGCTCGTCACCCGTTTCCAGCCAGCCGGCGACCAGCCCGAAGCTATTCGCCTGATGGTCGAGGGCATCGAAGCGGGCCTGGCGCATCAGACGCTGCTCGGTGTGACCGGCTCGGGCAAGACCTTCAGCATCGCTAACGTTATCGCCCAGGTGCAGCGACCGACGCTGGTGCTGGCGCCGAACAAGACCCTGGCGGCGCAGTTGTATGGCGAGTTCAAGGCGTTTTTCCCCAATAACGCTGTTGAGTATTTCGTTTCCTACTACGACTACTACCAGCCCGAAGCCTATGTGCCGTCGTCCGATACCTTTATCGAAAAGGATGCCTCGATCAACGACCACATCGAACAGATGCGCCTGTCGGCGACCAAGGCGCTGCTTGAGCGTCGCGACGCGATTATCGTGACCACGGTGTCATGCATCTACGGTTTGGGTAGCCCGGAAACCTACCTGAAGATGGTGTTGCACGTTGATCGTGGCGACAAACTCGACCAGCGCGCCTTGCTGCGGCGCCTGGCCGACTTGCAGTACACCCGCAACGAAATGGACTTTGCCCGCGCCACCTTCCGCGTGCGCGGCGATGTGATTGATGTTTTCCCGGCCGAATCGGACCTGGAGGCCATCCGCATCGAACTGTTCGATGATGAAGTGGAGAACATTGCCGCCTTCGACCCGTTGACTGGCGAGGTGATCCGCAAGTTGCCGCGCTTTACCTTTTACCCCAAGAGCCACTACGTGACCCCACGGGAAACCTTGCTCGACGCGGTGGAGGGTATCAAGGAAGAACTGCAGCAGCGTCTTGAATACCTGCACAAGGCCAACAAGCTGGTCGAAGCCCAGCGTCTGGAGCAGCGCACCCGGTTCGATTTGGAAATGATCCTCGAACTGGGGTACTGCAACGGCATCGAGAACTACTCGCGCTACCTCTCCGGGCGTCCGGCCGGCGCGCCGCCGCCGACCCTTTATGATTACCTGCCCCCTGACTCATTGCTGGTGATCGACGAATCCCACGTCAGCGTTCCGCAAGTCGGGGCGATGTACAAAGGCGACCGCTCGCGCAAGGAAACCCTGGTCGAGTACGGCTTCCGCCTGCCATCGGCGCTGGACAACCGGCCCATGCGTTTCGATGAATGGGAAAGCGTCAGCCCGCAGACCATCTTCGTTTCTGCCACGCCAGGCAACTATGAGGCCGAGCATGCTGGCAGAGTCGTGGAGCAGGTGGTGCGTCCGACCGGTTTGGTCGACCCGCAGGTTGAAGTGCGTCCGGCTACCACCCAGGTCGACGACCTGCTCTCGGAAATCCGCAAGCGTGTGGCGGTGGAGGAGCGGGTACTGGTCACCACCCTGACCAAGCGTATGGCCGAGGACCTCACTGATTACCTGGCCGATCACGACGTGCGGGTTCGCTATCTGCACTCGGATATCGACACGGTGGAGCGGGTCGAGATCATTCGCGATCTGCGCCTGGGCACCTTCGATGTACTGGTGGGGATCAACTTGCTGCGCGAGGGCCTGGACATGCCTGAGGTGTCACTGGTGGCGATCCTCGATGCCGACAAGGAAGGCTTCCTGCGTTCTGAGCGTTCACTGATTCAGACCATCGGCCGGGCGGCGCGTAACCTCAATGGGCGGGCGATTCTCTATGCCGACAGAGTGACCGGCTCAATGGAGCGGGCGATCGGCGAAACCGAGCGCCGCCGTGACAAACAGATCGCCTTTAACGCCGCCAACGGTATCGTGCCCAAGGGGGTGGTCAAGGACATCACCGATATCATGGAAGGCGCCAACGTGCCGGGCTCGCGCAGCAAGAAGCGCAAGGGCATGGCCAAAGCGGCCGAAGAAAGCGCGCGGTACGAAGCCGAATTGCGCTCACCTGGCGAGATTGCCAAGCGCATCAAGGCGCTGGAAGAGAAGATGTACCAGTTGGCGCGAGATCTGGAGTTCGAGGCGGCGGCGCAGATGCGAGACGAGATTGCGGCGTTGCGTGAACGTTTGATAACGGGTTGAGGGTGGCATACGGTAGCCACTGCCGTCAGGCAGCGGCTACGAGTCAATAAGCCAGTAACACAGGTCAGTGGGCTTCCCCTGCCTTCAACCCCTGTGGCAACTTACGCGTCATCAACACCGCCAGCATACTGATCGCCAAACCGATGCCCACAAAATGGAAGGCATCGTTATAGGCCATGATCATTGCCTGCTGGTGGGTAATTTCACTCAGTTTGCCCAATGCGGCCGCATCACTTCCCAGCCGCTCAGCCAGCTGCGTCAGGCGTTCAGCCACTTGCGGATTGCTCGGCACCAGCGACTCACGCAGGTAGTCGAAATACACCTTGGTCCGCGCATCCAGCAGGGTTGCCAGCAGGGCAATACCAATGGCGCCGCCGAGGTTGCGCAGGATGTTGAACAGGCTCGATGCCGAGCCCGCATCCTGGGGCAGGATGTAGCTGGTGGCGATCAAGGAGATGGTCACCATGATCATCGGTTGTCCCAGGGCGCGGATGATCTGGATATGGTTGAACTGCTCACCGGCAAAATCCGGATTGAGCACCCCGGAGCCAAAGCTGGCCAGGCCGAACAAGCCAAAACCCACGGTGCAGAGAATCTTCGGCGAAATCACCTTCATCAACTGGGGCACCAGCGGAATCAGAAACAGCTGGGGAACCCCCATCCACATGATCACTTCGCCAATCTGTAACGCGTTGTAGTTCTGGATCTGTGCCAGGTACAGCGGCAACAGGTAAATCGAACCGTACAAGCCAACCCCCATGCCCAAACTGGCGATACTCGATAAACCGAAATTGCGGTTGCCGAGAATGCGCAGGTTGATCAGCGGGTTAGGCTTGGAAAACTGCACGATCACAAAGGTAATCAGGCTCAGCAGGGCGATACTGCCGAGGCTGACGATCAGGCTCGACTCCAGCCAATCCTTGCGATGGCCTTCTTCAAGGAACACCTGCAGGCAGCCGAGGCCGACGCCAAGGGTGACGATGCCTGCATAATCAGTGCTTTTCAGCAGTTCCCAATGGGCTTCTTTCTTTTCCAGGCCATACAGCAAACCGCCAATCATGATCAGGCCGGGCGGGATGTTGATGTAGAAGATGTACTCCCAGCCCCAGTTCTCGGTCAGCCACCCACCCAGGGTCGGACCGATCGATGGGGCAAAGGTGGCCGTCATGGCGAACATGGCCATGCCCTTGGCGCGATGGTGCTCGGGTAGCTTGATCAGGGTCAGGGTGAACGCCAGGGGGATCAGAGCGCCGCCGGTAAAACCCTGCATGGCGCGGAAGATGATCATGCTCTCCAGGTTCCAGGCCATCGAGCACAGCAGCGATGACACCAGAAAGCCCACTGACACCCACACCGCCAGGCGCCGTGCCGACAGCAGTTGGACCAGCCAGGCGGTCAGCGGAATCATGATGATTTCAGCCACCAGGTACGAGGTGGAGATCCACGAGCCTTCCTCTAGGGTGGCTGAGAGGGCGCCCTGGATGTCCTTGAGCGAGGAGTTGGTGATCTGGATGTCCAGCACTGCCATAAAGGCGCCGAGCATCACGCTCATCACCGCAATCCAGTCGCGTCGGCTCGGTTCGCCGGCGGGACGGATCAGTTGATCACCGGCCATTGTCGGCGTGGTCTCGGATGTCCACGGTAGCGGTAACCGACATGCCCGGGCGGATTCTGCCCGTGAGCGGGTTGTCCGCAGCGAAGGTCAGTTTCACCGGAATGCGCTGTACCACCTTGGTGAAGTTGCCAGTGGCGTTGTCGGGCGGCAGCAGGCTGAATTGGGCGCCGGAGGCGGCGAACAGGCTGTCGACCTGCGCCTGGATCGGGGTGTCGGGGTAGCTGTCGAACACCAGTTCGGCTTTCTGGCCGGCCTGCATATGGCCGATTTGGGTTTCCTTGAAGTTGGCCTGAATCCAGATGTCCTGGTCTGGCACGATCGACAAGAGGTAGGCGCCGGCTTGAACCACTTGGCCGTTACGGGCGGCGCGCTGACCGATCATGCCACTGATCGGCGCGTGAATTTCGCTGCGGGTCAGGTTCAGTTCAGCCTGGGCCAGGTCGGCGCGGGCGTTGACGATCTGCGCGTCGAGGCGTTTGATTTCAGCGGTCAGGGCGTTGACCTGCTGGCGCTGGCCTTGCAAGTCAGCCTGGGCCTTGCTCACTTGCGAGCGGGCGACATGGTTTTCCGCTGACAGGGTAGTGACGCGCTCTTCCGAGACATAGCCCGGTTTGCGCAGGGCCTGGGCGCGATTGAGGTCCAGTTCGGCGCGGCCGAGGGTTGCCTGGTTGGCGGCCACTTGGGCCTGGCCGGCGGCGATCAGGCTCGATTGCTGGGTTAGACGGCTTTCGGCCTGCAGGCGTTCGGCTTCACGGGTATCCAGTGCAGCGCGGGCGCGATCCACCGCCAGGCGGAAATCGTCCGGCTCCAGGCGCACCAGCAGGTCGCCCTTGGCTACGTGTTGGTTATCCTGAACCAACACTTCATCGATGCGTGCGCTGAGCTGGCTGGAAACCCGGGTGATTTCGCCCTGAACATAGGCGTTGTCGGTACTTTCGTAGAAGCGCCCCTTGAAGAGCCAGTGGGCGAGAAAGGCGAGGGCAATCAGCAAAACCAGGGACAGGAAAACCAGGAGGCGGCGTTTGAGTTGAGCGGGCATGAGTACTATCGTTCCAAAAATGTAAGCAAATTTAACCGTGTTTGGATCCATCGCCACAAGTGCCGATCGCGCCCATTGCTGGAGCCGGGTGCCCGCTCCCTGTTAACATCCAGCCTTTGATTCATCTCTAGTCCGAGACTCTTCATGACCACCGTTCGCACGCGTATCGCGCCTTCGCCGACTGGCGATCCCCACGTCGGCACCGCTTATATCGCCCTGTTCAACTACTGCTTTGCCAAGCAGCACGGCGGCGAATTCATCCTGCGTATCGAAGATACCGACCAGTTGCGTTCGACCCGTGAGTCCGAACAGCAGATCTTCGACGCCTTGCGCTGGCTCGGCATCGAGTGGAGCGAAGGCCCGGACGTCGGCGGCCCGCATGGCCCGTACCGTCAGAGCGAGCGCGGCGATATCTACAAGCAATACGCCCAACAACTGGTCGACATGGGCCATGCCTTCCCGTGCTTCTGCACCGCCGAAGAGCTGGACCAGATGCGTGCCGAGCAAATGGCCCGTGGCGAGACCCCGCGCTATGACGGTCGTGCCTTGCTGCTGTCGCCAGAAGAAGTGGCGCGTCGCCTGGCTGCCGGCGAGCCGCATGTGATCCGCATGAAGGTGCCGAGCGAAGGCGTTTGCGTAGTACCGGACCTGCTGCGTGGCGATGTCGAGATTCCGTGGGACCGCATGGACATGCAGGTGCTGATGAAGACCGACGGCCTGCCGACCTACTTCCTGGCCAACGTTGTCGATGACCACTTGATGGGCATCACCCACGTGCTGCGCGGCGAAGAATGGCTGCCCTCGGCGCCCAAGCTGATCAAGCTGTACGAGTACTTCGGTTGGGAGCAACCCACCTTGTGCTATATGCCGCTGCTGCGTAACCCGGACAAGAGCAAGCTGTCCAAGCGCAAGAACCCGACGTCGGTGACCTTCTACGAGCGCATGGGCTTCATGCCGGAAGCCATGCTCAACTACCTGGGGCGCATGGGCTGGTCGATGCCGGACGAGCGCGAGAAGTTCTCTCTGGCCGAGATGGTCGAGCACTTCGATCTGTCGCGGGTGTCCCTGGGCGGGCCAATCTTCGACATCGAGAAACTGTCCTGGCTCAATGGCCAGTGGCTGCGCGACCTGCCGGTGGAAGAGTTCGCTGCGCGGGTGCAGAAGTGGGCGTTCAACAGTGACTACATGATGAAGATCGCTCCGCACGTGCAGGGCAGGGTAGAGACCTTCAGCCAGATCGCGCCGTTGGGTGGCTTCTTCTTTGAAGGCGCGCTCAAGCTCGATGCGAAACTGTTCGAGCACAAAAAGCTGTCGGCCGACCAGGTGCGCCAGGTCATGCAGTTGATCCTGTGGAAGCTTGAGGGCCTGCGCCAGTGGGAAAAAGACCGCATCACCGGCTGCATCCAGGCGGTGGTCGAGGCGCTGGAATTGAAGCTGCGTGATGCCATGCCGCTGATGTTCGCCGCGATCAGTGGCCAGGCCAGCTCGGTGTCGGTGCTCGATGCCATGGAAATCCTGGGCCCTGACCTGACCCGCTACCGCTTGCGCCAGGCGCTGGACCTCCTCGGTGGTGTGTCGAAGAAAGAAAACAAAGAGTGGGAAAAGCTGTTGGGCACCATCGCCTGATTGCATTGTCACAGGGTCTCACCCCAGCAATTCCGGGGTGTTTCCCTGCTTTGGGCGGTAAGTGTTTGTTATCTCGGAAATTTTTTTTGAATTTTGTTGAAAATATATTTGACAGGTTCGCCATCCGATCTTAATATGCGCCCCGTCCACAGCGATGAACGAAACGAAGCGCGAAGCACCCAGCCAAGCGATTCAGTTCAAAGCGACATTGTGGGGCTATAGCTCAGCTGGGAGAGCGCCTGCATGGCATGCAGGAGGTCAGCGGTTCGATCCCGCTTAGCTCCACCAAATTCCTATTCGCAGTCAGCTACACTGACTTCGAAGTCAACCGGGTTCCAGTAGCCGGGTTGTTAAGGTAAGAAGGTTCGTCCCCTTCGTCTAGTGGCCTAGGACACCGCCCTTTCACGGCGGTAACAGGGGTTCGAGTCCCCTAGGGGACGCCAGTTTTACACAAGCGATGTCGATAGGGGTCGCTGGGCCGCGAGGCTAGAAATCTGGGGCTATAGCTCAGCTGGGAGAGCGCCTGCATGGCATGCAGGAGGTCAGCGGTTCGATCCCGCTTAGCTCCACCAATTTTGCCAGGATTCGTGAAAACGGATCTGTACGAAGGTTAAAAGTCCCCTTCGTCTAGTGGCCTAGGACACCGCCCTTTCACGGCGGTAACAGGGGTTCGAGTCCCCT
The DNA here is from genome assembly GCF_002845275.2 of Pseudomonas sp. S06B 330. NCBI lineage: Bacteria > Pseudomonadati > Pseudomonadota > Gammaproteobacteria > Pseudomonadales > Pseudomonadaceae > Pseudomonas > Pseudomonas tussilaginis. Next base: position 1,767,899 of record NZ_CP088149.1, read on the forward strand.
AGGGGACGCCATTTTACCCACTTTGTGGGATTTCAAGGCTCATTCGATTATTGAATGAGCCTTTTGTTTTTTCCTCGAAAAAAGTTTCCTTGGAACTGTCCCGTGACAACGGACGCCAAGAAGCGATACTTAAATCGCTCTCTTGGAGGTTGCCATGTACCCAAGCACTCGCCGTAACTATACCGATGAGTTCAAGGCTCAAGCCGTCGCATTAGCTGAAAGCGTTGGCAGAACCGAAGCTGCCCGCCAGCTAGAGATGTCCGTGAAAACGCTGGATAACTGGGTTGATGCCACGCGCAGAGGCCAGCCGTTGAGTTCACCTGAACGCAAGCCCATCACCAAGGAAGACAGTGAGCTCGCTCGCCTGCGGGCCGAGATTGCCGAGCTAAAAATGGAGCGTGAAATCCTAAAAAAGGCGGCGGTATTCTTTGCCAAAGAGTCCAGGTGAGATACGCCTTCGTCGCTACTGAGCGGACTCAATACCCCGTACGTGTGTTGTGTCGGGTGATGGATGTCTCGGTTTCAGGTTTCTACGATTACACGCACCGTCAGTCTCGCCCTGACCCTGACGCTCAAATTCGCATTGAGTTGCGTAAGGCCTATGCGGCCAGTCGAAACACCTACGGCCGGCCACGGCTAGTGGCAGCCTTGCGCCAGAAATTGCACGCGGTGGGCCACAAACGGGTTAGGCGGTTGATGCAGGAGGAGCAGATACGGGGCAAGTCCAAAGGCAGTTTCAGGCCCTGCACCACGGACAGCCACCATTACTTGCCGGTTGCAAGTAATGTGCTGGCGCGTCAGTTTTCCATCGATAACCTCACGCCAACCTGGGTCAGTGATATCACCTATCTCCCAACCAAGGAAGGTTGGTTGTATCTGGCCATAGTGTTGAGTATCCAAACCCGCCAGATACTGGGTTACAGCTTGTCTGATCGAATGCCTGACGACTTGGTCGAACGCGCGTTTCTGAACGCCTGGAGCGCCTGCTCTGGCGCCAACGGAGCGGTATTTCACTCCGATCAGGGCCGTCAGTACGCGAGCAGTAAGTTTCGCCTGACACTGGCCAAGAAGGACTTCACACAGAGCATGAGCCGAAGGGGAAACTGTTGGGACAACGCGGTGGCCGAGAGCTTTTTCGCTACGCTGAAAAGAGAGGAGGCTTGCGGGATCTACCCCACGAAAAAACAGGCGCAGTTATCAATCGCCAGTTACATCCATGGGTTTTACAACAGCAGCCGACTGCACTCTGCGCTGGGCTACCGTTCTCCGAACGAATATGCCAAAGGCTTGAGGCAGAGGGCTGGATAACCAGCTTCTTGGCGTCCGCTACCTGGGGGCAGACCCACCTCCTCCTACTTTCTCCTCTGTACGACAAGCGGCAGGGAAAAATGCTTGCGAAAAAATATTATGAGAATAATATTCTCACCATAATATTCGGAGGCAGGTCATGAACGACAAAAAGGCAAAAACCCGCGAACGGATTCTCGATGCGGCCTGCAGTGCGCTGATCCAGCATGGCCCTGCCGAACCCAGCGTCAATCAGGTGATGGGGGCCGCTGGGCTGACGGTGGGGGGCTTCTATGCGCACTTCGACAGCAAGGACGCACTGATGCTCGAAGCCTTCAATCAGCTGCTTTCTGAGCGCCGAGCGCTGCTGGCCGACGTCGATCCGAACATGAGCGGTGAAGCGCGTCGTGCTTTGGTTGCTGCCTTCTACCTGTCACGCAAACACCGCGATGCCACCGAGCGTGGTTGCCCGCTGCCCACGGCGTTGGGTGAGATGGCGCGTCTGCCGGATGCGTTTCGTCAGGTCCTGGCCGAACACCTTGAATTGATGATGGCAAACCTTTCCGACAGCCCCGAAGAGGCCGACAAGGTCCTCGCCGACATGGCCCTCATGATTGGTGGCCTGGCCTTGGCCCGTGCTCTGGGCACAGATGAGCTGTCTGACCGTATCCTGCGTGCCGCCAAGTCGGCGGTGGTCTGATCGAGCGACATCCACCGGAGCGAAGCGATGAATACCTTGAGCTGGATTCGTAGCGTCAACGGCACCCTCGGACGGCTGGCGCCAGAACATATTGCCGGCAAGATGCGCCGCGCCTTCATGACCCCACGCAACCTGCCGCCCCGTGAGTGGGAGCTGCCGTTATTGGCCCGTGCCGAGCGCATCACGTTACGCTTTGGCTTGTCTGCCTTGCGCTGGGGGCAAGGGCCAACCGTGTTATTGATGCACGGATGGGAAGGGCGCCCAACCCAGTTCGCCCACCTGATCGATACCCTAGTGCAGGCCGGCTACACCGCCGTATCCCTGGAGGGGCCGGCGCATGGTCATTCACCGGGCAATCAAGCGCACGTTGTTCTGTTCGCTCGCGCCTTGCTTGAGGCGGCCGCCGAACTGCCGCCGCTCAAAGCGGTGATTGGCCATTCCATGGGCGGCGCCAGCGTCATGTTGGCGCTGCAGTGGGGCCTGCGTGCTGAAGCTGCGGTCAGCGTCGCCGCGCCCGCGCAGTTACTGGGTGTATTGCGCGGTTTCGCCCATCGCCTGGGTATGCCGGCGCGGGCGCGGGCAGCCTTTATCCGCCAGATCGAGCGGGACGTCGGTATACAAATCGCGCGTCTGGACGTCAGTGGCTATCAACTGGAGATTCCCGCGCTGATCGTGCATGCCGAAGACGATACCCTGGTGCCGGCCAGCGAGGCGCGTGCGATCCATCAGGCCTGGTTCGACAGTCGCCTGCTGTTGCTGCCGCAAGGGGGGCATCAGCGAGTCCTGTCCGATCCACAGTTGATTGAAGGGGTTATGACGTTGCTGGCGCATCGTCATGCGCCAGCGCGGCAATCGGCTTGAGCATCCGTTACACTCTGTCCGTTCACCACAGACCTGGAGCTGGCATGAGTTGGGATCTGGCAACACCGTTCACCATCGACCTGCGCGTCGGTGCCGAGGATATCGATGGGCTCGGCCACGCCAACAACGCGGTCTATGTCACCTGGCTGGAGCGTTGTGCCTGGCGTCATTCCCAGCGCTTGGGCCTGGACCTTGCCGAGTACCGGCGTCTGGACCGGGCGATGGCGGTGGTGCGTCATGAGATCGATTACCTGGCAGCGGCTTACGAAGACGACGAGTTGCAATTGGCAACCTGGATCGTCGACTGGGATCAGCGCCTGAAGATGACGCGACGCTTTCAATTGGTGCGCCCCAGTGACGGCACTACCTTGCTGCGTGCTCACACCACGTTTGTCTGCATCGAGTTATCCACAGGGCGGCCCAAGCGCATGCCCAGTGAATTCATTGACGGCTACGGCCCTGCACTGATGGCCGGAGCGCTGTAGACCGCGGATTTTGCTAGACTGCCGGCCTTTTTCGCTCGAGATGCAACCCATGCAAATTGCCCTGGCCCCGATGGAGGGGCTGGTCGACAACATCCTTCGTGACGTCCTGACTCAAGTGGGCGGTATCGATTGGTGTGTCACCGAGTTCATTCGCGTCTGCGACCGGCTGTTGCCGGCGGCCACCTTCGACAAGTTGGCGCCTGAATTGCGCCAGGGTGCGCAGACCGCGGCCGGGGTGCCCTTGCGTGTGCAGCTGCTCGGTTCGGATCCGGTTTGCCTGGCAGAGAATGCGGTGCTGGCCTGTGAGCTGGGTGCACCGGTGATCGACTTGAACTTCGGTTGCCCGGCCAAAACCGTGAACAAATCCCGCGGTGGGGCGGTGCTGCTCAAGGAGCCGGAGCTGCTCCATGCCATCCTGCGTGAGGTGCGCCGCGCCGTGCCGGCGCATATTCCGGTGACGGCCAAGATGCGCCTGGGCTTCGACAGCCCTGATGGTGCCCTGGACTGCGCCCTTGCGCTGGCCGAAGGCGGGGCTGAGCAGTTGGTGGTGCATGCACGGACCAAGGTTGACGGCTACAAGCCGCCAGCACATTGGGAGTGGGTGGCCAAGGTACAGGATGTGGTCAAGGTACCGGTGTACGCCAACGGCGAAGTCTGGACCCTTGAAGACTGGCGACGTTGCCGCGAAGTCAGCGGTGTCGAAGACATCATGCTCGGCCGCGGGCTGGTTTCGCGCCCGGACCTGGCTCGGCAGATTGCTGCTGAACGCGACGGCGTTGATTTTGTACCGATGGACTGGCACAGCTTGCTGCCGCTGATTCGGGACTTTTGGGGCCAGGCCCGGGCGCAGATGACTCCGCGTCAGGCGCCGGGACGCTTGAAACAATGGGTTGCGATGCTGACCCGCACCTACCCCGAAGCGGTGGCGTTGTTTACCGAGTTGCGCCGTGAAACCGACTGCGATCGTGTCGCCCAGTTGATCGGGATGCCGGTTAGCGAGGCGGCCTGAAAAAATTTTGCAGGGGTGCTTGAAAAGCAGGCGAGGGTCCTTATCTAAGGAGTACGCGATGCCGAAGTCGGGTCGCGCTACTACACAACCTCGCTGATTTTCAGGAGATGTACCATGACTACTGCTTTTTCTCTGGCTCCACTGTTCCGTCATTCCGTAGGTTTCGACCGTTTCAATGACCTGTTCGAATCCGCGGCGCGTAACGAGGCGGGTAGCAGCTACCCACCCTACAACGTCGAAAAACATGGCGAAGACCACTATCGAATCGTCGTTGCTGCCGCTGGCTTCCAGGAACAAGACCTGGACCTGCAAGTGGAAAAGGGCGTCTTGACCGTCACTGGCGGCAAGCGTGACAGCAACAATGAAAGCGTTACTTACTTGCATCAGGGCATTGCCCAGCGGGCCTTCAAGTTGTCCTTCCGCCTGGCCGACCACATCGAGGTCAAGGCTGCGGGCCTGGCCAACGGCCTGCTCAGCATCGACCTGCTGCGTATCGTGCCGGAAGAGGCCAAGGCCAAGCGCATCCCGATCAATGGGGATAACAAGCCTGCGCTGAACTGAGTGCGCTGATGTGAAGAAAAGGGCACCTTCGGGTGCCCTTTTTTGTGGTTCTGTGGGAGCCAGTCTTGCTGGCGATGGCATCGACTGGGTGTCAGTAAGTACGCGGTGCCTGCATCGCTGGCAACGCTAGCGCCCACAAAGTCAGTGCAACGCCTCACTCTGCGGTCACAAACTGGCCGGTGCCTCCAGCAACAACTGCCGAAACTCACCCAACGGCAACGGCCGACTGTGCAGGTAGCCCTGATACAAATGGCAGCCCAGGTGCTCGAGAAACTCCAGCTGCTCAGTCAACTCCACGCCTTCAGCAATCACCGCCAGTTCCAGGCTACGAGCCATGGCGACGATGGCCCGGACAATCTCTGCATCGTTAGGATCCAACGGCGCATCGCGCACGAATGATTGGTCGATCTTTAACGCATCCACCGGCAGGCGCTTGAGGTAGGTCAGTGACGAATAGCCGGTACCGAAATCATCCATGGCAAAGCTCACGCCATACTGTTTTAGCTCGCGCATTTTGCTGATGGTGTCCTCCAGGTTCTGGATGACGATGCCTTCGGTGATCTCCAGCTTGAGCATTTTGTACGGCAGGCGGAAGTCGTCGAGGCTGCGCAGCACCCGTTCGACAAAGTCGTTCTGGCGAAACTGCCGCGGGCTGATGTTCACGCATAGGCTGAAGTTGTCGGCATCGATTAGGTGGTCGCGCAGCATGCCGGCGCAAGCATCACAGGCTTCTTCAAGGATCCAGCTGCCGACTTCGAGGATCAGGCCACTTTCCTCCAGAACCTGAATGAACTGTGCCGGTGGCTGCTGGCCCAGTTGCGGGTGGTGCCAGCGCAATAGCACTTCGGCACCGACAATACGATTGTCTCGGGCATCAACCTGCGGCTGGAAGTGCAGCGCCAGTTCGCCACGGGCCAGGGCCAGGCGCAGGTCGCTCTCCATGCGCAGGCGTTCGCTGGCAGCCTTTTGCATGGTGGTGTGAAACATCTGGGTGGTATTGCGTCCAGAGTCTTTGGCCCGGTACAGGGCGATGTCAGCGCGCTTGAGCAGATCGGCTGGGGTCGAGCCATGATCAGGGATCAGCGCCACGCCGATGCTGGGCGTGACCTGCAGGCGCTGACCGTCCAGAGACATCGGTTCGGCGAGCAATTCGCGCAGGGTATCTGCCAGTTCGCGGACTTTTTCCGTGACCTCGTCACGGCTGCCTTCCAGGCCGCTGAGCAGTACCACAAACTCGTCGCCGCCCAGCCGAGCCACGGTGTCTTCCAGGCGTACGCTGGCCTCCAGGCGCGCGGTGATGATTTTCAGCACGGTGTCGCCAACCGGATGGCCCAGCGAGTCGTTGATGTGCTTGAAGTGGTCCAGGTCGAGAAACAGCAGAGCGCCGCGCAGGTTATGGCGCTTGAGCAAGGCGATCTGTTGGCTCAGGCGGTCCATCAGCAGGGCGCGGTTGGGCAGGTTGGTCAGTGGGTCGTGGTAGGCCAGGTGGCGAATCTGCGCCTGGGCGTTTTTCAACTGGCTGACATCGCGAGCGGTCATCAGCAGGCAGGGCGACTCGTTGAGGGTGATCGGCTCAATCGAGACCTCAACGGTGAGCAGTTCGCCGCGCTTGTTGCGTCCGAGCATTTCCCGATGATGCACACGGCCCTTGTCCTGCAGTTCCGCGAGCAGGATTGCGCGTTGTTTGTCGTCCGCCCAAATGCCGATTTCGTAGACGCTGTGGCCGATCACTTCAGCGGCGCTGTAGCCCGTCAGGCGACAGAAGCCGTCATTGACCTCCAGGTAGCGGCCACTGTCGAGCTCGGTGATGGTGATGGCGTCGGGGCTGGAGTGGAATGCCTTGGCGAATTTCTCTTCACTGGCTTTAAGCGCAGCCTCGGCCCGTTGCTGCTGGGTGATGTCGCGCAGGGTCGTGACGCTGCAGGGCAGGTTGTCGACGGTGATCAGGCGGCTGGATATCACGCAGGTCAGCGGTTGACCGTCTTTGTGGTTGACCACCACCGCGACATTGTTCAGGGCTTCATCGCGAATCACCTGCTCGATGCGCCGGGCGCGTTCTGCTGACTCGGCCCACAAACCAATTTCTTCAGCACTGCGGCCAATGACCTGGCCGGCGTCCCAGCCGAAGATCTGGGTAAAGGCGGGATTGATCTCGATGAATTGCCCTGTGTCTTGCCGCGTGACGCAAATCGGGTCGGGGCTGGCCTGGAACAGGCTGGCAAACTTTTCTTCCGAACTGGTCAGGCGTTGCTCACGTTCGACCTGGTCGCTGATATCGAGCAGGGTGCCGGCCATGCGCAGCGGGTTGCCCTGTGCGTCGCGGTACAGCCGGGCACGGCTTTCGATGTAGCGCACAGCGCCGTTTTCCAACTGGATCTGGTAGGTGATCTGATAGTTACCGGCCGGGCCTTCGCGAAGGCTGCGGTAGGCCTTGCGCATGGTGCTGCGATCTTGCTCCGGAACCCCGTCGAAAAACGCTTCAAACGACTCATGAAAAGGCACTGGCTCCAAGCCATGCAACTCGGCTGCACGTGCCGAACCGTAGAGCATGCCGCTGGGGATATGCAGGTCCCAGGTGCCCAGTTGCGCGGAGTCCAGGGCCAGGTCCAGGCGTTCCTGGCTGTCTTTGAGGGCCTGTTCGGCGCGCCTGCGTTCGCTAGTGTCGACGAAGGTACTGAGCAGGTAGACCGTGCCTTCAAGCTCGATGTTCTGGGTGCTGAGAATGCCGTCGTGGACTTTGCCGTTGCTGGCACAAAACTGTACTTCCAGGCTGACTGGGCCGCTGTTGCCACGGGTGGCTTCGAGTACCGCATTGCGCTGTTGAGGATTGGCCCACAGGCCTAGCTCGACGGTGGTCTTGTTGATGACCTGGTGGCCGGGCCAGCCGAGGGTCTGTTCGAAGTGCTGGTTGACTTCATAGATCAGGCCGTCGGAGCGGCGGGTCAGCAGCACCACGTTGGGGCTCAGGTGAAACAGTGTGGCAAAGCGCTTTTCCGAGTTGATCAGCGCAGTTTCCCGCTCGCGTTGGCGGGTGATTTCGCGGATCACGCCGATCATCTGCGGGCGGCCATTCTTATCTTTGGCCAGGCTGCCATTGATTTCCAGCCAATGCAGGCTGCCGTCCGGCCAACGAATTCGGTGGCGCAAGGCTTGCTCGACCGGTTCGCCATTGATGACCGCATTAAAGGCCTGCAAGGTGCGGGCGCGGTCTTCGGCGGGCAGCAGGTCCAGGTAGTCGATGTCCTTGGGTAGCGGTTGCTTGGGGTCGAAGCCAAACAGTGCTTGAGTGCCCCTTGACCAACTGATCTGGCCAGTCTCGATGTCCCAGAACCAGGCGCCCAAGCGTGCGCCATTGAGCGCCGCCAACAGTTGCGGGGCGTTTTCCCAGGTCTGCTCCAACGCCTGGGGGTCTGCCGCATGGATACGCGGCAGACGCGGAAAGCGATTTGCTGATTTGGGCATCGGTACCAGACCTTTGGCGGTGACGCGTCCTTGAGAATTGTACTGGCCGGGTTTTACCTCATAGGCTCAGGGCTGCCTGCGTGGCTGTCGAGCAGTGCCATAAAGGCCTTGGCTGCATTCGATAACGTTCGCTCGGTGTGCAGAATGTAGCCTAGCTGGCGTGACAGCTGTATGCCCGGCAAAGCGATAGGCGCAACCTGCTCGTCGAGCATAGTCCGCGGTAGCACGCTCCATGCCAGGCCGATGGAAACCATCATCTTGATGGTTTCCAGGTAGTTGGTACTCATGGCGATGTTTGGTGTCAGTCCTTGGGCTTCGAACAAACGCTGGACAATATGGTGTGTAAACGTATTTCCGCCGGGGAAAACCGCTGGATGATGGGCAATATCGGCGAGGCTGACGGCCCCATTGCGCGCCAAGGGGTGCTCTGGGGAGGCGACGAAATCCAGCAGGTCGTCCCACACCGGTACCGCGCGAATCAGCGAGTGCGGTTCGGGGGCGAGGGTGATCACGGCGATCTCTGCGCGACCATGGAGTATTTCGTCGTAGGCTGCTTCCGAATCGAGAAACTGAATATCCAGTGCCACTGCCGGGTATTGGCGAGTGAAGGCGCGTAAAACCGGAGGCAAACGGTGTAGGCCGATATGGTGGCTGGTAGCGAGGGTCAGGCGACCGGTCACTTTACCGGTGAGATTGGTCAAGGCTCTGCGCGTATCATCCAGGACATTGATGATCTGGTAGGCGCGCGGTAGCAGCGCACGTCCGGCTTCGGTGAGATTGATCTCGCGCCCAAGGCGATCAAACAGGCGCACATCCAGTTGCTGCTCAAGTCCGGCAATGCGTTTGCTGATGGCTGGCTGGGTCAGGAACAGGCGTTCACCGGCCCCCGAAAAGCTGCCGGTTTCAGCCACGGCGATAAAGGCGTTGAGATTAGCCAGGTCCACGGCTCAAGTATTCCTTTCGGTTATCCAAAGCATAAAAATTATGAATTTGAGTTATTCAATCTACCGTCATAGCATCGTCCGTACAAGCCAAGTGGTTATTGGCATAGAAAGACGCTGATGAGGAAAGTCTGATGGCCGGCAAAACGCTCTACGACAAGCTCTGGGATTCGCATTTGGTCAAACAGCGCGACGATGGTTCGGCGCTGATCTATATCGATCGTCATATCATTCATGAAGTGACGTCGCCGCAGGCCTTCGAAGGCCTGCGCCTGGCCAATCGCAAACCCTGGCGCATCGATGCCAACATCGCCACCCCTGACCACAACGTGCCGACCACACCCGAGCGTAAGGGGGGTATCGACGCCATTGTCGATCAGGTCTCGCGTTTGCAGGTCCAGACCCTCGATGAAAACTGCGACGAGTATGGCATTACCGAATTCAAGATGAATGACGTGCGTCAGGGCATCGTCCACGTCATCGGCCCAGAACAGGGCGCAACCTTGCCCGGCATGACGGTAGTCTGCGGCGACTCGCACACCTCCACCCACGGTGCGTTTGGTGCCTTGGCACATGGCATCGGTACCTCGGAAGTGGAGCACGTGCTCGCAACCCAGTGCCTGGTGGCGAAGAAAATGAAAAACATGCTGGTACGGGTCGAAGGGCAATTGTCGTTTGGCGTTACTGCCAAGGACATCGTTCTGGCTGTGATTGGCAAGATCGGCACTGCCGGTGGTAACGGCCACGCTATGGAGTTCGCCGGTAGCGCGATTCGTGACCTGTCTGTTGAAGGCCGTATGACCATCTGCAACATGTCTATCGAGGCCGGTGCCCGGGTGGGCCTGGTGGCAACCGATGAAAAGACCATTGCTTACGTTAAAGGTCGCCCGTATGCGCCCAAAGGCGAGCAGTGGGACATGGCTGTCGCAGCCTGGAACGACCTGGTGTCCGACGCGGATGCCGTGTTCGACACGGTAATCGAGTTGGACGCTGCGCAGATCAAGCCGCAAGTCAGCTGGGGCACTTCGCCGGAAATGGTCCTGGCGGTTGACCAGCGCGTACCGGATCCGGCTGCAGAAGCTGATCTGGTCAAGCGCGGTTCCATCGAGCGCGCCTTGAAGTACATGGGCTTGAGCGCCAACCAGGCGATCACTGACATCCAGCTCGACCGGGTATTCATTGGTTCGTGCACCAACTCGCGGATCGAAGACTTGCGCGCCGCCGCCGAGATTGCCAAGGGGCGCAAGGTCGCTTCGACTATCAAGCAAGCCATCGTGGTGCCGGGCTCCGGGCTGGTCAAAGCGCAGGCGGAAAAAGAAGGTCTGGACAAGATTTTCCTTGAAGCCGGTTTCGAATGGCGTGAGCCGGGCTGCTCCATGTGCCTGGCGATGAACCCCGACCGCCTGGAGAGTGGCGAGCATTGCGCGTCCACCTCCAACCGCAACTTCGAAGGCCGTCAGGGTGCTGGCGGCCGTACCCACCTGGTGAGTCCGGCGATGGCCGCCGCCGCCGCTGTAACCGGTCGTTTTGTCGACGTACGTGAGTTGATTCAAGGGAGCGCAGCATGAAAGCCTTTACCCAGCACACTGGTCTCGTCGCGCCGTTGGACCGTGCCAACGTCGACACTGACCAGATCATTCCCAAGCAGTTCTTGAAGTCGATCAAACGCACCGGCTTTGGCCCTAACCTGTTCGATGAGTGGCGTTACCTGGATGTCGGTCAACCCTACCAGGACAACAGCAAGCGCCCGCAGAACCCGGACTTCGTCTTGAACCACGCGCGTTATCAAGGTGCCAGCGTGCTGCTCGCCCGCGAGAACTTCGGTTGCGGCTCGAGCCGTGAGCATGCGCCTTGGGCCCTTGAGGAATATGGCTTTCGCAGCATCATTGCGCCGAGTTACGCCGATATTTTCTTCAACAACAGCTTCAAGAACGGCTTGTTGCCGATCATCCTCAGCGACGAAGAGGTCGATGAGCTGTTCAAACAAGTTGAAGCCGACCCTGGCTATCAGCTGACCATCGACCTGCAGGCCCAAACCGTAACCCGCCCAGATGGCAAGGTCCTGAGTTTCGAGATCGATGCGTTTCGCAAACACTGCTTGCTCAATGGCCTGGATGACATCGGCCTGACCTTGCAGGACAGCGATGCGATTGCCACTTTCGAAGCCAAACACCGGGCGAGTCAGCCTTGGTTGTTTCGTGACGTCTGACTAATGCGTTGAACCGGCTGATGCCATCGCCGGCAACGTCAGCTCCCACAGCACAAGCTGTGTGGGAGCTGGCATTGCCAGCGATGAGGGCCAAGGAGATCTCATGACCAGCACCACGCATAAAGACGTCGTCCAACGCCAGTTCGGCGAGCAGGCCAGTGCCTACCTGAGCAGTGCTGTCCACGCCCAGGGCAGCGAATTCGCGTTGCTCCAGGCTGAGCTGGCCGGGCAGGGGCGGGCGCGAGTGCTGGATCTTGGCTGTGGCGCCGGCCATGTGAGTTTTCATATCGCGCCCTTGGTGCGTGAAGTGGTGGCTTACGACCTGTCGCAGCAGATGCTCGACGTGGTGGCTGCCACCGCTGCTGAGCGTCACTTTGAAAATATCGTCACCGAACGCGGTGCCGCCGAGCGCCTGCCATTCGCCGATGCTACGTTCGATTACGTCTTCAGCCGTTATTCGGCGCATCACTGGAGTGACCTGGGCCTGGCCCTGCGTGAAGTGCGGCGGGTGCTCAAGCCGGGCGGCGTCGCGGCCTTCATCGATGTAATGTCGCCGGGTAGCGCGTTGCTCGACACCTACTTGCAAAGCGTCGAAGTGCTGCGCGACACCAGTCATGTGCGCGACTATTCGGCGGCCGAGTGGTTGCAGCAAGTCAGTGAAGCCGGGCTGTTCAGCCGTAGTCACACACGTCAGCGCCTGCGCCTTGAATACAGCTCCTGGGTTGAGCGCATGCGTACCCCAGACGTGATGCGCGGCGCCATACGCCATTTGCAGCAGGCGATGGGCGAAGAAGTACGGCAGTATTACCAGATTGAAGCCGACGGCTCGTTCAGCACCGATGTTCTGGTGCTCTGGGCCGAACGCTGAGTGTTTTTTCCGGCAGGCCGGTGCGGCGTGTCACTTGATTCGAATAAGAGGAACCCATGAGCAAGCAGATTCTGATTCTCCCAGGTGATGGTATTGGTCCGGAAATCATGGCCGAGGCGGTCAAGGTGCTGGAGCTGGCCAACGACAAGTTCCAGCTCGGCTTCAGCCTGAGTCACGATGTCATCGGTGGCGCAGCCATCGACAAGCACGGCGTGCCGCTGGCCGACGAGACCCTGGAACGTGCGCGTCAGGCCGATGCGGTGCTGCTCGGTGCTGTGGGTGGACCGAAGTGGGACAAGATCGAACGTGACATTCGTCCGGAGCGCGGACTGCTGAAAATCCGTTCGCAACTGGGTCTGTTTGCCAACCTGCGTCCGGCGATCCTCTACCCGCAATTGGCCGATGCCTCCTCGCTCAAGCCAGAAATCGTGTCTGGCCTGGATATTCTCATCGTCCGTGAGCTGACGGGCGGCATCTACTTTGGTGCGCCGCGTGGCACCCGCGAACTTGAAGGCGGCGAGCGTCAGGCCTACGACACCCTGCCGTACAGCGAGAGCGAAATCCGTCGTATTGCCCGGGTCGGTTTCGACATGGCCCGTGTGCGCGGCAAGAAGCTCTGCTCGGTGGACAAGGCCAACGTTCTGGCCTCCAGCCAGCTGTGGCGTGAAATCGTCGAAGACGTGGCCAAGGACTACCCGGACGTAGAACTCAGCCACATGTACGTCGACAACGCCGCCATGCAACTGGTGCGGGCACCCAAGCAGTTTGACGTAATGGTCACCGATAACATGTTTGGCGACATCCTGTCGGATGAAGCTTCCATGCTCACCGGCTCCATTGGCATGCTGCCGTCAGCGTCCCTGGATGCCAACAACAAAGGCATGTACGAGCCGTGCCACGGCTCTGCGCCAGACATCGCCGGGCAGGGCATTGCCAACCCGCTGGCAACCATTTTGTCGGTGTCGATGATGCTGCGTTACAGCTTCAATCAACAGGCGGCAGCCGAAGCTATTGAAAAGGCCGTCAGCCTGGTGCTGGATAAGGGGCTGCGCACGGGCGACATCTGGTCGGCCGGTTGCAGCAAGGTAGGTACGCAGGAAATGGGCGACGCAGTAGTCGCAGCGCTGCGGAATCTGTAATCTCTCGGGCCCGCTGCTGTTTTTCCTTGTGAAGCAGCGGCCCACTTTTTAGCAAAGGTGTAGTTGCGATGAAACGTGTAGGTCTGATCGGTTGGCGCGGTATGGTCGGTTCCGTGCTCATGCAGCGGATGCTGGAAGAGCAGGATTTCGATCTCATCGAGCCGGTGTTCTTCACCACCTCCAACGTAGGTGGCCAGGGTCCGGCAGTGGGCAAGGATATTGCTCCACTTAAAGACGCTTACAGCATTGAAGAGCTCAAGACCCTCGATGTGATCCTGACCTGTCAGGGTGGCGACTACACCAACGAAGTCTTCCCAAAGCTGCGCGAAGCCGGCTGGCAAGGCTACTGGATCGACGCCGCCTCCAGCCTGCGTATGCAGGATGACGCGGTGATCGTCCTGGACCCGGTTAACCGCAAGGTGATCGACCAGCAGCTGGATGCGGGCACCAAGAATTACATCGGCGGCAATTGCACCGTCAGCTTGATGCTGATGGGCCTGGGTGGCCTGTTTGAAGCGGGTCTGGTCGAGTGGATGAGCGCCATGACCTATCAGGCCGCTTCCGGCGCTGGCGCCCAGAACATGCGCGAACTGATCCGTCAGATGGGCGCTACTCACGCCGCCGTGGCCGATGACTTGGCCAACCCGGCCAGCGCCATCCTCGACATCGACCGCAAGGTTGCCGAGGCCATGCGCAGCGAAGCCTATCCGACCGAAAACTTCGGTGTACCGCTGGCGGGCAGCCTGATCCCTTGGATCGACAAAGAGCTGCCTAACGGCCAGAGCCGTGAAGAGTGGAAGGCCCAGGCCGAGACCAACAAGATTCTGGGTCGCTTCAAGAGCCCGATCCCGGTCGACGGCATTTGCGTGCGCATCGGCGCCATGCGTTGCCACAGCCAGGCGCTGACCATCAAGCTGAACAAAGATGTGCCGATCGCCGATATCGAAGGCATGATCAGCCAGCACAACCCGTGGGTAAAACTGGTGCCAAACCAGCGCGAGATCAGCATGCAGGAGCTGAGCCCGACCAACGTCACCGGTACCCTGAATATTCCGGTAGGTCGTCTGCGCAAGCTGAACATGGGTTCGCAGTACCTGGGTGCCTTTACCGTTGGCGACCAGCTGCTGTGGGGCGCGGCCGAACCGCTGCGTCGCATGCTGCGGATTCTGCTGGAGCGTTGATTGCTGCAGTGAGATGAGCGAAAGCCCGCGCTGGAAACAGCGCGGGCTTTTTTGTTTGCACAGGGGCGCTGTGCGCTCGATCGCCGACAAGGCCGGCTCCCACAGGGGGTGTATACAATATTTTTGGGAGCTGGCTTTGCCAGCGATGGGCGGTACACAAGACTGTAAGGCGAAATCCAAGTAAAGTGCCGCTCCCGCCGTTCCAGCAGAGGATTTTCCCCCTATGAGCCAGCCTATTGATATCGCCGTGATCGGTGCCACCGGTACTGTCGGTGAAACCCTTGTGCAGATTCTCGAGGAACAGGACTTTCCGGTGGGTACCCTTCACCTGCTGGCCAGCAATGAGTCAGCTGGCAGTGGCGTGATGTTCCGTAGCAAAAGCCTGCGTGTACGCGAAGTCGACAGCTTCGACTTCAGTAAGGTAAAACTGGTGTTTTTCGCTGCGGGCCCCGCCGTTACCCGCAGTTTTGCCCCGCGAGCCCAAGCCGCTGGCTGCACAGTGATCGATCTTTCTGGCGGTTTGCCCGCCGAGCAAGCGCCCGCCCTGGTGCCCGAGGCCAATGCAGCACGTCTGGACAATCTGCCCACGCCGCTGCAAGTCAGCAGTCCAAGCGCCGCCGCCGTTGCCCTGGCAGTTGCCCTGGCCCCCCTTAAAGGTCTACTCGACATTGAACGGGTCAACGTCACCGCGTGTCTGGCGGTCTCGGCCCAAGGTCGCGAAGCTGTCAATGAGCTGGCCCGGCAAACGGCCGAGTTGCTCAATGCTCGTCCGCTGGAGCCACGCTTTTTCGACCGGCAGATGGCGTTCAACCTGTTGGCTCAAGTGGGCGCCAATGATGCAGAAGGCCACGGTGCGCTCGAGCGTCGTTTGGTCAGCGAGTTGCGCGAGGTTTTGGACTTGCCTGCCCTGAAGATTTCCGTCAGCTGCATTCAAGTCCCGGTGTTTTTCGGCGATAGCTACAGTGTATCGGTACAAAGCCGTGAACCGATCGACCTGGCAGCAGTCAATGCTGCGCTGGAAGCTGCTGACAGCATCGAACTGGTCGAGGAGGGCGATTATCCGACGCCGGTCGGTGACGCGGTCGGACAAGACGTGGTCTATGTTGGACGGGTGCGCGGCGGAATCGACGAAGCCGAGCAGCTCAACCTCTGGTTGACCACCGACAATGTGCGCAAAGGTGCGGCGTTGAATGCCGTGCAGGTGGCGCAATTGTTGATAAAACATGTTGTGTAAAAGATACTTGCAACTAATTTTTACCGTGATATTGCTCGGTTGCCGGGGACGGTTCTTTCAAAGGAAGAGGTCATGCTTCGAATTCGCAAACTGGTCTTAGCAATAGCCGCGGCGTCGGCGCTGTCGTCCGGTATGGCGCATGCCCTTGGTTTGGGCGAGTTGACGCTGAAGTCGGCGCAGAACCAGCCGCTGGATGCTGAGATCGAACTGCTCGATGTGCGCGATCTTACCGCAGCGGAAGTGGCGCCGAGCCTGGCACCTGCTGAAGAGTTCGCCAAGGCTGGCATTGAGCGCCAGGCCTACTTGAACGACCTGACGTTCACGCCGGTGATCAATCCCAACGGCAAAAGCGTATTGCGAGTGACCTCGAGCCAGCCGCTGCCCGCGCCGATGGTCAAGTTCATGGTGCAGGTGATGTGGCCTAGCGGGCGACTGTTGCGTGACTACAGTGTGCTGGTCAATCAGGCCGCACTGCCGGGTGCCAAGCCGCAAGCGGCAATTGCGCCGGCAGTCAGCGCGCCAGCCAACTACACCACGGTACGCCGTGACACGCTTTGGGAGATTGCCTCGAAGGCCCGTCAGGGCGGTTCGGTGCAGCAGGCGATGCTGGCCATCCAGGCGCTGAACCCTGATGCCTTTATCAACGGCAACATCAACCTGCTGAAAACCGGTCAGGTTTTGCGCTTTCCCGATCAGCAGCAGGTCATGAGCATTCCCCAAGGCGAAGCGGTGACGGAGGTTGCCGAGCAGTACGCCGCCTGGCGTCAAGGCCGGCGCCTGGGACCGCGTGCCCGACAGTTGGACGCCACGCGTCGCACGGGTACCGAGGCTACGCCAGCACAGATCGCCAATCAGGACAATCTGCGCCTGGTGGCGCCCAGCAGCAAAACTGCCGCCGGTGACGGCAAGGCAGTCAGCGATAAGCTCGCGCTCGCCCAGGAAAGCCTCGATACCACGCGGCGTGACAATGCCGAACTGAAAAGCCGTATGAGCGATCTGCAGAGCCAGCTGGACAAGCTGGAGCGTTTGATTGCACTGAAGAACGATCAATTGGCCCGGCTCGAAGCCCAGGGTGCCGCAGGTCAGACGCCTGAGCAGTCGAGCATTTCTGCCGAGCTGCAGCCTGCGCCGAGCGAACCGGTGGTGACGCCGGCGCCTGCGGCCGTCGATACCGCGCCGCTGGACAACAAGGCGCCTGGCGCTGAGCCTGCGACTGCAGGCGGTTCCAGCAAGATGCTCGATGACCTGCTTGGCAGCCCGCTGTTGCTGGCGCTGATTGCCGCCTCGGCATTGCTAGTACTCCTGTTGTTACTGTTGTTGCTGGCGCGCAAGCGCAAGGCTGACCAGGAAGCGGAAAAGCACCTGCGCATGGCTCGCGCACTGGCCGAAGAGAGTGATCGCAGCCCGGACCTCGACCTGCCACCGAGCAGCTTCGAGGGCCTGGAAATGCCGGCGCCGAGCGTCACCTTGGCGCCGGCGGTTGTAGCAGCCTCGGCCGCCGCTGCCAGCGCTGCTGAAGCACCTGCTGAGCAAAGCAAGTCAGCCGCCGCCAAGCCGCTTGAGCCAGCGCCTACCCAGCCGCAGCCAATGGCTGCTCCGCTGGTGGCACCCGCCGCGGATACAGCGCCAGCGCCAAGCGCCGATGCGCTGCTCAACGAAGTGGAGCTGAGCATTGCCCGTGGTCGCCTGAACCATGCCGCTGAGCTGCTGGAGCCGGCAGTGGCTGCGGCGCCGGAGCGTAGTGATCTGCGTCTGAAGCTGATGGAAGTCTATGCGCGCCAAGGTGATCGTGACGCCTTTGTCGGCCATGAACGCCAATTGATCGCTACGGGTCAGAACCATGCTGACGTCGAGGCCCTCAAGAGCCGTTTTCCGGCCATGATGGCATTGGCGGCGGGCGGTATCGGTGCCGCTGCCCTGGCGGCAGAAATGGATGCCCAGTACGTCCAGGCATTGTTGCAGGATGAGCCGCAGGTTGAACCTCAAGTGCAACCTGAACCTGAGCCGCAGGTCGAGACCGAGGTGCAACCTGAGTCAGAACCAGAACCCACTGCGGAACTGGAGTCGGCGCCAGAGGCGGAGCCGCTTGCTGACGATGAGCTGGACAGTGCGTTCGATCTGAGCCTTGACGATGATCTGCAAGATCTGAATCTGGAAGCACCGTTGGAGCTTGGTGAGTCCGCACCTGAGATCGAACTGGAGCTAGCGCCCGAGCCTGTGGCTGAGGTACCGGCTGTGGAGCCAGAGGCTGAAGTGGCCGCCGAACAGCCTGTTGAGCGTGCGCCTGAAGCGCTCGATGACTTGTCTGATTTCGATCTCGATGTCGCGGGCGATCAACTGGCTGAACTGCCGGTCATCGAGCCGATCGATATCGCTGCCGAGCTTGCGGCTTTCGACGAAACCATGCCGGAGTTCGATCCGTTGAGCGAGTTGGAGCTGCCGGAAGACTTCGATCTGTCGCTGTCGCTGGAAGATGACTCCGATGCAGCCAAGAGCTTTGCTTCCGAGCTGGATGACGTCAATGCCGAACTCGACAAGTTGTCACAGAGCCTGGAGCAACCGTCGATCGAACCGCACTTCACCGCTGAAGACGCCTTGAGCGACGACCTTGGTGATGATCTGGAGTTCGACTACCTGGGCGGTGCCGATGAGGCTGCGACCAAGCTCGACCTGGCCCGTGCCTACATCGACATGGGTGACCATGACGGTGCACGCGATATCCTCGACGAAGTGCGCAAGGAGGGCAGCGATGCCCAGAAGCAGGAAGCCGACGAGATGCTCTCGCGTCTGGTCTGAGGCCTGCCCTTGTACGTCCGACGGCAGCCCTGGTGGCTGCCGTTGTCGTTATAATTCCCGCCATCTGCTAAATCGACAGGCTGTATCTTCTTGGAAATCATTGATAACACGGTTGCCGAATCGGCGGCCGAAGGCTTCTTTCGCATCGCTCTGGGCGTGGAATACAAAGGCTCGCGCTACCGCGGCTGGCAGCGCCAGGCTGATGGCGTACCGAGCGTCCAACAGACCCTCGAAGAGGCGTTGTCCAAAGTTGCCGACTCGCCCGTGACCCTGCTCTGCGCCGGGCGTACTGACGCTGGCGTGCATGCCTGTGGTCAGGTGGTGCATTTTGATACCCAGGTGGTGCGCAGCATGAAGGCGTGGACCATGGGCGCCAACATCAATTTGCCACACGACATCAGCGTGTCCTGGGCTAAAGAGATGCCGGCGAACTTCCATGCTCGCTTCAAGGCCATCGCCCGGCGCTACCGCTACGTGATCTACAACGACCAGATCCGCCCGGCGCACATGGGCCAGGAAGTCACCTGGAATCACCGGCCACTGGACGTTGAGCGCATGGCCCTGGCCGCCGAGTATCTGGTGGGTACCCATGACTTCAGTGCCTTTCGCGCTGGGCAGTGCCAGGCCAAGTCGCCGATCAAGAATATCCATCACCTGCGGGTGACTCGCCACGGCAAGATGATTGTTCTGGATATCCGCGCCAGTGCCTTCCTGCACCATATGGTGCGCAATATCGCCGGGGTATTGATGACCATCGGCGCTGGTGAGCGTCCGGTGGAGTGGGCTCGAGAAGTGCTGGAAAGCCGTGAGCGGCGTACCGGTGGCGTCACCGCCCATCCGTTTGGTTTGTACCTGGTGCAGGTGGAGTACCACGATGAGTTCGCCTTGCCCGAGCGTTACATAGGTCCACACTTTCTTACCGGTTACGAGTCGCTGACGGCTGACGATCCACAAGGCATTTGCTAACATCCGGGGCTTTCCAGATCAGCCGAGGTTCACCGGGCATGAGCGCCGTTCGCAGCAAAATCTGTGGTATTACGCGCATCGAGGATGCCTTGGCTGCGGCAGAGGCGGGCGCTGACGCCATTGGTCTGGTGTTCTATGCCAAGAGTCCGCGGGCGGTCGGCGTGCAGCAGGCGCGGGCAATCATTGCCGCCTTGCCGCCGTTTGTGACCACCGTGGGCCTGTTCGTCAATGCCAGCCGCTGCGAGCTGAGCGACATTCTCGAAGCGGTGCCGCTGGACCTGCTGCAGTTTCATGGCGATGAAACCCCGGCCGATTGCGCCGGTCATAACCGACCATGGATCAAAGCGTTGCGGGTGCGCCCAGGCGATGACCTCGAGGCCGCATGCAAGCTGTACAAGGACGCTAGCGGCATTCTGCTCGATACCTATGTTGCGGGTGTGCCGGGGGGCACGGGAGAGGCGTTCGACTGGTCGCTGGTGCCCGAAAAACTGAGCAAGCCGATCATTCTTGCCGGGGGCTTGTCGCCGGACAACGTGGCTGCCGCCATTACCCAGGTGCACCCCTATGCCGTCGATGTCAGCGGCGGTGTCGAGCAGGCCAAGGGCATCAAGGATGCCGCACGGATAGAGGCCTTTATCCAGGCCGTCAAGCAGGCGTGATAACGTCTGCTGTTGCCAATGTGACGGCTGGCCGCGCGCCATCGTCCATAACTTTCGCAGCCTGGTGCTGCCGGATCGCGCCCATGGGCCGGTCGAAATTACTGGGTGGCGCCGCAGGCGTCGCCCTTACAGGTTGACGATGGGGCGGTATCGGGGCACCTCGCTGTAGGTGGGGCGCCGGAGCCGGCCCGTCATCGCGTCATACATGAATTGAGCTCAAGGGCATACGCGCGAACCTGGCAGCCAACGCCTGCCGGTCGCCGTTACTGGAGAAAGAAAGCATGAGCAACTGGTTAGTAGACAAACTGATCCCTTCGATCATGCGTTCCGAGGTGAAGAAAAGCTCGGTGCCTGAAGGGCTGTGGCACAAGTGCCCGTCCTGCGAAGCCGTGCTGTATCGTCCGGAGCTGGAAAAGACCCTGGATGTCTGCCCTAAATGCAACCACCACATGCGCATTGGCGCACGTGCGCGCATCGATATCTTCCTGGATGCCGAAGGCCGTGCTGAGCTGGGGGCTGATCTGGAGCCGGTCGACCGCCTGAAGTTCCGTGATGGCAAGAAGTACAAAGATCGTCTCAGCGCTGCACAAAAGCAGACCGGTGAGAAAGACGCCCTGATTTCCATGAGCGGTACCCTGCTGGGTATGCCGATTGTGGTCAGCGCCTTCGAATTCTCGTTCATGGGTGGTTCGATGGGTGCCATCGTTGGCGAGCGCTTCGTGCGCGCGGCCAACTACGCCCTGGAAAATCGCTGCCCGATGGTCTGCTTCTCCGCCTCTGGCGGTGCGCGTATGCAGGAGGCACTGATCTCGCTGATGCAGATGGCCAAGACCTCGGCGGTGCTGGCACGTCTGCGCGAAGAAGGCATTCCGTTCATCTCGGTGTTGACCGATCCGGTCTACGGCGGTGTTTCCGCAAGTCTGGCGATGCTTGGCGACGTCATCGTTGGTGAGCCAAAAGCCCTGATCGGCTTTGCCGGCCCTCGCGTCATTGAGCAGACCGTACGTGAAAAGCTGCCAGAAGGTTTCCAGCGCAGTGAGTTCCTCCTTGAACACGGCGCTATCGACATGATCATCCCGCGTCAGGAGCTGCGTCAGCGCCTGGGCAACCTGCTGGCACAGATGATGGGCCTGCCGACGCCGACGTTCGTCGCGCCTGTGCTTGAGCCGATCGTCGTGCCACCGGCGCCTGCCACCGTATGACCCAACGTACCCTTGGCGACTGGCTCGCCTATCTCGAGCAGTTGCACCCCTCGGCCATCGATATGGGCCTGGCGCGTTCGCAACAGGTTGCGGCCAGGCTCGGGTTGGACAAGCCGGCGCCACGGGTGATTACCGTGACCGGCACCAACGGCAAGGGCTCGACCTGCGCCTTTGTGGCGGCATTGTTGCGTGCTCAGGGGCTTAAAGTCGGGGTATACAGTTCGCCGCACCTGCTGCGTTACAACGAGCGGGTGCAGATCAATGGCGAAGACGCTGCTGATGAGCAACTGTGCGAAGCGTTTGCCGCTGTCGAAGCTGCCCGCGGCGAGACTTCTCTGACCTACTTCGAGGCCGGCACCTTGGCCGCGTTCTGGCTGTTCAAGCAGTCGGCGCTGGATGCCGTGGTGCTTGAGGTGGGTCTGGGCGGGCGCCTGGATACCGTCAATATCGTCGATGCCGATGTAGCGCTGGTTACCAGCATCGGAGTCGATCATGTCGATTACCTGGGCGATACGCGGGAGTTGGTGGCCTTTGAAAAGGCCGGAATCTTCCGCCCGGGCAAGCCTGCGCTGTGCGGTGATCTCAATCCGCCGCAGCCATTACTGGATAAAGCGCGCGAGCTAGCGTGCCCGTTCTTCTTGCGTGGGCGCGATTTCGATCTCGCCAGCACGGATCAGTACTGGCAGTGGCGGGGCGTTGATAGCCGCGGGCAAGTGGTCGAGCTGCACAATCTGCCGTTGCTCGACCTGCCGATGGAAAACGCTGCGCTGGCGCTGCAAGCCTATCTGTTGCTGGACTTGCCGTGGGACGCCGGGCAGATCGCCGCGGCCTTGCAGTCGACGCGGATGGTCGGTCGTCTGGATCGCCGCAGATTCCGCTGGCAGGGCAAGGCATTGACTATCCTCATGGATGTCGGCCATAACCCTCATGCCGCCGAGTACTTGGCCCAGCGTCTGGCTGCGCGGCCGCTGCAAGGCAAGCGTCTGGCGGTGTTCGGCCTATTGGCTGACAAGGATCTTGCTGGGGTGGTGCAGCCTTTGTGCGGTTCGGTTCAAGCGTGGGCAGTTGCACCGCTGGATACCGCGCGTAGTCGTTCTGCGAGCGAGCTGCAGGCGGCGCTGACGAACCTCGGTGCCGATGTGAAGTCTTACTCCAGCGTCGCCGAGGCCCTCGATGGCCAGTGCGCGTTGGCGGCGGCGGATGATGAAATCCTGCTGTTCGGATCGTTTTTCTGTGTCGGCGAAGCCCTGCAGTGGCTGGATCGGCAGGCCACGGAGGATGGGGCAAATGGCATTGCTGGATAAAGTGGTCAAGCAACGGATGGTTGGTGCGCTGGTGCTGGTAGCCCTGGCGGTGATTTTCTTGCCGATGCTGTTTTCCCGTGAAGACGAGATGCGTCAGGTGCGCGTTGAGGCCCCAGAAGCGCCGGCGGCGCCGACCATGGCGCCGGTGCAGGTCGAGCCTGTGGCGGTGCCGGAGCCTCAGGCCCTGCCTGAAGAGGCGCCGGTGATCGTCGACGAGTCCACGGTGCCAGCCCAGACCCCAAGCACGCCGATTGCGCCCGCGCCACCCGCAGTGCCGGCCCCGGCCCCGACTGCAGCCCCTGAGCCAGTCGTTGCGGCCAAGCCAGCGACGCCGCCATCAACGGTAAAGCCTACCGCGACGGTTGCCACTGCCGCCAAGCCGGCAGCGGGCAAGATTGACGCGAATGGCTTACCGATCAGTTGGTCGGTGCAATTGGCCAGTTTGTCCAATCGGGCCGGTGCCGACAATCTGCAGAAAACCCTGCGTAGCCAGGGCTATAACGCCTATATCCGTTCGGCCGGTGGCATGAACCGGGTGTATGTCGGGCCGCTGATCGAGCGCGCTGAAGCCGAGCGTCTGCGTGATGTGATCAGTCGTCAGCAGAAGCTCAACGGCATCATTGTGCGCTTCCAGCCCGAGCGCAGCTGAGTACTCGTCGCCCGGCCAGTGCCGGGCGGCAAATCACTGCTTACCGACAGCCCGCTGCTCTGGTAAAATGCGCCGCCTTATCCGTTTGCAGGCAACACTGTGGCATTTACCTGGGTCGACTGGGCGATTTTCGCGATCATCGCCATTTCTTCGCTGATCAGTCTCAAGCGCGGCTTCGTCAAAGAGGCCTTGTCGCTGCTTACCTGGATCATTGCCGGTGCGGTAGCCTGGATGTTCGGTGGCTCGCTGTCGCAGTACCTGGAATCTTATATCCAGACGCCGTCGGCCCGGGTTATCGCCGGATGCGCCATTCTTTTCGTCGCCACCCTGCTGGTGGGGGCCATGATCAACTTTCTCATTGGCGAGCTGATTCGCGTCACCGGGCTGTCCGGGACCGATCGCTTCCTGGGTATGGCCTTCGGTGCCGCCCGTGGAGCCTTGCTGGTGGTGGTGGCTGTCGGGCTGTTGAGCCTGGGGCCGGTACAACAGGATCAGTGGTGGCAGGATTCTCGCCTGATACCACAATTTCTATTGGTGGCTGACTGGTCGAAAAACCTCATTCTGGGGTTCACCAGCCAGTGGCTAGCCAGCGGAATCAGCGCACCGGCTGATCTCCCGTTCAAGGATCAGCTTCTGGGGCCCAAAACGCCTTGAGAGCTGCTCAGTCCAGTTTCATTAAGTAGGGGTTGCGTCGCATGTGTGGCATCGTCGGTATCGTCGGTAAGTCGAACGTCAATCAGGCGCTGTATGACGCGCTAACCGTCCTCCAGCACCGCGGCCAGGACGCTGCCGGTATTGTGACCAGCCATGATGGCCGGTTATTCCTGCGCAAGGACAACGGCCTGGTCCGTGATGTGTTCCAGCAGCGCCATATGCAGCGCCTGGTCGGGCATATGGGCATTGGCCATGTGCGTTACCCGACCGCGGGCAGCTCGACCTCAGCCGAGGCCCAGCCGTTCTACGTCAACTCGCCATACGGCATCACCTTGGCGCACAACGGCAACCTGACCAACGTTGAACAATTGGCCAAGGAGATCTACGAGTCCGACCTGCGCCACGTCAACACCAGTTCTGACTCTGAAGTCCTGCTCAACGTCTTCGCCCACGAGTTGGCAGTGCGCGGCAAGCTGCAGCCGACCGAAGAAGACGTGTTCGCTGCGGTTACTGACGTGCACAACCGTTGCGTCGGTGGTTATGCGGTAGTGGCGATGATCACCGGCTACGGCATCGTGGGTTTCCGTGACCCGAACGGCATCCGTCCCATCGTCTTCGGTCAGCGTCACACCGACGAAGGCGTGGAGTACATGATCGCCTCGGAAAGCGTTTCCCTGGACGTGCTTGGCTTCACCCTGATCCGCGACCTGGCCCCGGGCGAAGCGGTGTACATCACCGAAGAAGGCAAGTTGCACACCCGTCAGTGCGCGAACAACCCGCAATTGTCGCCGTGCATCTTCGAGCACGTTTACCTGGCACGCCCAGATTCGATCATCGACGGCGTCTCGGTCTACAAGGCGCGCCTGCGCATGGGCGAGAAGCTGGCCGAGAAGATCCAGCGCGAGCGTCCGGATCACGACATCGATGTGGTTATCCCGATTCCTGATACTAGCCGTACCGCAGCGCTGGAGCTGGCCAACCACCTGGGCGTCAAGTTCCGCGAAGGTTTCGTCAAGAACCGCTACATCGGCCGGACCTTCATCATGCCTGGCCAGGCTGCACGCAAGAAGTCGGTGCGCCAGAAGCTCAACGCCATCGAGCTCGAGTTCCGCGGCAAAAACGTGATGCTGGTGGATGACTCCATCGTGCGAGGCACCACCTGCAAGCAGATCATTCAGATGGCCCGCGAAGCCGGGGCGAAGAATGTTTACTTCTGCTCCGCAGCACCGGCTGTACGTTACCCCAACGTCTACGGCATCGACATGCCGAGCGCCCATGAACTGATCGCGCACAATCGCAGCACCGAGGACGTCGCCGAGCTGATCGGTGCCGACTGGCTGGTCTACCAGGACCTGCCGGACCTGATCGAGGCCGTGGGCGGTGGCAAGATCAAGATCGAGCATTTCGATTGTGCGGTGTTCGACGGCAAGTACGTTACCGGCGACATCGACGAGGCCTACCTGGACAAGATCGAGCAGGCGCGCAACGACGCCTCCAAGGTCAAGAACCAGGCTGTCAGCGCGATCATCGACCTCTACAACAATTAATTTAGGAGGCAGCGGCATGACACAGGAATGGGATGCCGGACGCCTGGACAGCGACCTTGAAGGGGTCGCTTTTGACACGCTGGCGGTACGCGCCGGCCAGCATCGCACGCCGGAAGGTGAGCACAGCGATCCGCTGTTCTTCACCTCCAGCTACGTGTTCCGGACAGCGGCTGATGCCGCTGCACGGTTCGCCGGCGAGGTTCCAGGTAACGTCTATTCACGCTACACCAACCCCACCGTACGTGCGTTCGAAGAGCGCATTGCCGCCCTGGAGGGCGCTGAGCAAGCGGTGGCCACCTCCACCGGCATGTCGGCGATCCTGTCCACGGTAATGGCCCTGTGCAGTGCCGGGGACCACGTGCTGGTCTCGCAGAGCGTGTTCGGATCGACCATCAGCCTGTTCGAGAAGTACTTCAAGCGCTTCGGTGTGCAGGTTGACTACGTGCCACTGGTGGACCTTGCCGGTTGGGATGCGGCCATCAAGGCCAACACCAAGCTGCTGTTCGTTGAGTCGCCATCCAATCCACTCGCTGAGCTGGTGGATATCGCTGCCCTTGCCGAGATTGCTCACGCCAAGGGCGCGCAACTGGTGGTCGACAACTGTTTCAGTACCCCAGCATTGCAGCAGCCGCTGAAGCTGGGTGCCGACATCGTCGTGCACTCGGCGACCAAGTTCATCGACGGCCAGGGTCGTTGCATGGGCGGTGTGGTTGCCGGGCGTAGCGAGCAGATGAAGGAAGTGGTGGGCTTTCTGCGCACGGCCGGGCCGTCGCTGAGCCCGTTCAACGCCTGGATCTTCCTCAAGGGCCTGGAAACGCTCAACCTGCGTATGCGCGCCCACTGTGCCAATGCGCAGGCCCTGGCCGAGTGGCTGGAGCAGCAGGATGGCATTGAAAAGGTTCACTACGCCGGGCTGCAGAGCCATCCGCAACACGTGTTGGCGAAAAGCCAGATGAGTGGTTTCGGCGCCGTGGTGAGCTTTGAGGTCAAGGGCGGCAAAGAGGGCGCCTGGCGCTTCATCGATGCCACGCGACTGATTTCGATCACCGCCAACCTGGGTGACAGCAAGACCACCATCACCCACCCGGGCACCACCTCCCACGGCCGTCTGTCGCCGCAGGAACGTGAGGCTGCTGGGATTCGCGACAGCCTGATCCGGGTTGCCGTCGGCCTGGAAGACGTTGCTGACCTCAAGGCCGACCTGGCCCGTGGTCTGGCGGCGCTGTGATCGACTGGTCAGTGGGCGACAGCAGCCATAACGGCCGCGTCGCCCTGGTGACCGGTGCGGCACGGGGGATCGGCTTGGGCATTGCTGCCTGGCTGATCGCCGAAGGCTGGCAGGTGGTGCTCACCGATCTCGATCGTGGACGCGGCGCCAAGGCGGCCAAAGTGCTCGGCGACAATGCCTGGTTCATCGGCATGGACGTTGCCGATGAAACCCAAGTCAAGACCGCGGTGGCCGAAGTGCTTGGTCAGTTCGGTCGACTTGACGCGCTGGTGTGCAATGCCGCTGTCGCCGATCCGCATAACACCACCCTGGAAACCCTGAGCCTTGCGCACTGGAACCGGGTGCTGGCGGTCAACCTTGGTGGGCCGATGCTGCTGGCCAAGCACTGTGCGCCGTATTTGCGCGCTCACGGTGGCGCTATCGTCAATCTGGCCTCCACCCGCGCCGCGCAATCGGAACCCGACACCGAAGCCTATGCGGCGAGCAAGGGCGGCCTGCTGGCGCTCACGCATGCCCTGGCCATGAGTCTGGGGCCGGAGATCCGGGTCAATGCGGTCAGCCCTGGCTGGATCGATGCCCGTGATCCTTCTGAGCGTCGTGCCGAGCCGCTGAGCGAAGCAGACCATGCGCAGCATCCAGCGGGCAGGGTAGGGACAGTAGAAGACGTGGCAGCCATGGTTGCCTGGCTGTTGTCGCGCAATGCCGGCTTTGTCACTGGCCAGGAGTTCGTGGTCGACGGCGGTATGACCAAGAAGATGATCTACAAGTAACAACGCTTTTTTGCCCTTTTTGAAAAAAACTTCAACAGGGGTATTGACTTAGCATCGATACCTGCGTAAATTTCGCCACCTCAGCGAAGCACACGGGTGATTAGCTCAGCCGGGAGAGCATCTGCCTTACAAGCAGAGGGTCGGCGGTTCGATCCCGTCATCACCCACCACTTCCTGAGATGTTCCTGACCCGACACTTTCGCAAGAAGGTGTTATCAGAGAGGAACCGGACGCAAGTCCATATGCGCAGCGGTAGTTCAGTCGGTTAGAATACCGGCCTGTCACGCCGGGGGTCGCGGGTTCGAGTCCCGTCCGCTGCGCCACTTTTCTCCAGATCGGTTTTAGGACCGGTTTGAGGTCCGAAGGCACCGAAGCCTTCAGGCCAGATCCCAGTTTCAACCAAGCGAAAGCTTGTGCGATACGCAGCGGTAGTTCAGTCGGTTAGAATACCGGCCTGTCACGCCGGGGGTCGCGGGTTCGAGTCCCGTCCGCTGCGCCATATTCGCTTCGAGGCCCTTGAACTCCTCGAAGCAACAAAGAGAGCGACCTAAGGTTCGCTTTTTTTGTGCCTGAGATCAGCGGTTGTTTCGCCATCCAGGTCTGCACGACACGCAGCGGTAGTTCAGTCGGTTAGAATACCGGCCTGTCACGCCGGGGGTCGCGGGTTCGAGTCCCGTCCGCTGCGCCATATTGAAGTAACAAAAAAAGCGACCTTCAGGTCGCTTTTTTTGTGCCTGTCTTCTTGTAGCCGCTGCCGAGGTACGAGGCTGCGATCGACTGCAGGGCAGTCGCAACTCGGTCACCTCGTTGTGTCTGACGACTCGAGGTGGCCAGGTTTTACGCCTTTGGATGCAGCTCAATGCCAGCCTCATTGGCCAGCTGCACTGTGGTTTCGACCATCTGATGGCTGCTGTGCATCATTTCAGCAGCCTTCTGTGCGCCCTGTTGCAGCGAGACGATCAGCGCCTCAATCTGCGCTGTGGACTGCTGAGTACGTTGGGCCGGGCCACGTACTTCATCAGCGACCACGGCGAAGCCGCGACCGGCCTCACCAGCCCGCGCGGCTTCGATGGCGGCGTTGAGCGCCAGCAAGTTGGTTTGTTCGGCGTTGCGCGCGACCTCCTGGACGGTGGCAACCATTTCGCTCATGGCCGTCGCCACCTGGTCAGTCTCGACTTTCTGGCTGTTGATGCCGGCGTAGTCGGACATTGCTCGGGGAAAAGTGCGATCGTTGTGCAAGCGCCGGGCGGCAGGAGGAATTAATTCAAGGTTTTTCGACCGCCGGTGGCCTTGGTCATCAGCCTGATTTGCGGGCTCGTTGATGAATTTTCTATGGTGATCGTCCAGCTGCGGTTTCGGTGATCCGCCGATGTGATGCACAATAGGCGTCGAACGTTTTACTCAGGATTTGCAATGTCAAAGTCAACCGTCTTCAGTGCACTCGGGCTGGCCCTTGTGCTGGCGGGTGTTTCCGGCTGTTCTTCGAAGAAAGCTGCCATCTACGAACACGAGAATTTCGACGACTCGGGTACCTTTTCGCGCAACTTCCCGGTCAGCGAAGCCGGTTCGTGCGAAGCGGCCCGCCGCGCACTGCTCAGCCAGGGCTATATCATCACCAGTAGCGATGCTGGGCAGGTCAACGGCAACAAGAGCTTTCAGCAGACCGGCGACTCGCACCTGCAGATCAGTTTCAACGTGGTCTGCGCCCGCGACAGCGGCGATGAGCAGCGCTCGACCATATTCGCCAACGCCCTGCAAGACCGCTATGCGCTGAAAAAATCCAATACCTCGGCCAGCCTCGGCGTTGGCATCCTTGGCTCGGTCTCGATGCCGATCGGCTCGACGGATGACTCGATGGTCAAAGTTGCCAGTGAGACGGTGACTTCGGCCAAGTTTTACGAGCGCTACTTCGCCCTGGTAGAAAGCTTCTTACCCAAAGAACAGAAGAAAAAGATTTCGCTGAAAAAGCCGGTAGAAAAGCCTGCGCCAGCGCTGGGTATGCCTGAGGCCAGCCCTGCACCAGACGCTGCTACCTTGGCGCCGGTCCCAGCGCCTGCGCCAGTGCCGCCGGTCATTGAGCCGGCCCCTGCGCCGCAGGCACCCGCTGCCGAGGCTGCCGCAGCGCCGGTGGTGGATGACAGCAAGGGGTCGATGCCGGTGGCGCCGCCGGTCGATACGGCACCGATCAATGTCGAGCAGCCAGCGCCTGCTGCGGCTGAGCCCGTTTCGACAGAAGTGCCGGTGGTGCCTGCCAACAACGCTGAGCAAGCACCCCAGTAACGCACCGGTAATTTTGCTTCTTCGCGAATTGTTGGGGTAGGTGGGGTTGGGCTTCGGTGTTCAGAGCGCGAGCTTATCCAGTCGATGTGGCAATGCTGATGGCCCCTTCCGCCCTTACGGCGGCCTCCTGAAGTCGCAGTCTGTAGCGCCTGAGCTTGCCTGTAACTTCGCGACTTCAGAAGGAGGCCAAGAGCACTTTCCCCCGAAATCTGTGGAACATCGTAATTTTCGCCTTTGCTGCTACGTTGTGTTGATGAGTGTCATTGTCATTTTTCTTTCATCGCGCCACTTTAGGCTCGATGACGAATCAATGAAATGAATGAGAAACGACGGAGCAGACGATGGACGACTATCAAGAAGAATTACTCGAATTGCGCGCGTTCGAGCTTGACCCACCCGAGCCTGCCGAAGACGCCACCGAGCTGTAATCTCAGCCGGTACGCCGCTGGCTGCGGCGAAAGGCTCCAGGGGTCATGCTGTTCCAGCGCTTGAACGCACGCTGGAACGCTTCGGCCGAAGCAAAGCCGAGCAGATAGGCAATCTCGCCAAAGGCCAGTTCCGTGTCGCGAATATAGGCCATGGCCAGGTCGCGGCGGGTATCGTTGAGGATGGCGCGATACTGCGTGCCTTCCTCGGCCAACTTGCGCCGCAGTGTCCAGGTCGGCAGTTGCAGGTGTTGCGCCACTTCCTCCAAATCAGGTTCTTGCCCGCCATTGAGCAGTGGTCCGAGCAAATGGGCGATACGTTCGCTCAAGCTGCGGATTCGTGTGCGTTGTTCCAGTTCTGCTTCACACAAATTGAGCAAATGCCGCCAAGTGCTCGGGCAGTGCGCCGGGTTGCGTAGCGCAAGGCTCGCGCGATTGAGCCGCAGTTGATTGGTCTGTGCAGCAAAGTGCACGGGATTGCTGCACAACGCCTGGTAGTCGGCAGCGTAGGCGGGCGTCTCGAATTCGATGTCTAGCCGTTCGGCCATTAGGCTCACCCCGGCCAGGTTCGACAACTGCGCCAGCCAGCCAGCCAGTAGCGAATCGACCACAAAACGGTTGTAGTCGTTATAAGGGCTGATGGAGTAGAAGCGCAGCCATGCTCCTGTACTGTCTTCATGGAAACTCGAACGACCGCGGTAGTTGGCGGCGTACAACGGCTCGAAACGCAACAGGGTACGCGCGGCCTCACCGACGGTGGGCGCCTGCGCCGCGGTGACACCGGCCAGGCCAGCCTGGCTCAGGCGGCTGATGGCACCCATCTGCAAGCCCAGGGCCGGATCGCCGGTCAGTTCGATGGCGGCATGGCCCAGGTGCATGTAACGCGGGATGGACAGGCGAGCACCGGCC
Organism: Pseudomonas sp. S06B 330; assembly: GCF_002845275.2. Lineage (NCBI taxonomy): Bacteria > Pseudomonadati > Pseudomonadota > Gammaproteobacteria > Pseudomonadales > Pseudomonadaceae > Pseudomonas > Pseudomonas tussilaginis. The sequence goes on from NZ_CP088149.1 coordinate 1,799,225, forward strand.
TCACCCAGGCGTGCAGCGTCCAGGCCATAGCGCTGCAACAGCGTTGTGGGCTCGATACCGCGCTGCTGCAGGGTTTCACTAAGGCTCTGGATAAAACCGACTGAGAGGTCGCCGAGGCGCATCCGTGGGCGGTTCATGGCCGTATTACAGCCACAGGTTCAGCAAGCGCGCACCACTGGCGTGGTTGCCGTTCAGGTTGAGGCCACCGCGATTGGCGAAGCCCTGGCCCTCGGCGACGACATCCCAGAAACGTCCACGCAGAAACACACTCATGCTGCTCATGTCGCCGGGATTGGCGTGCAGGGTCAGTTGCTGCCAGGCCTGGGCTTCGCTGACTTCGCCGGGTTTGAGCGGCAGAGAGGCGGCCAAGGGTTGATGGCGATTGCCGCGCCAGGGCGCGTTCCAGCTGTCCTTGCCACCCAGGAACGCCGGGTTGGCGATGAACTGTACTGACTGATTAGCCAATTGCTGCTGATTGCTCGGGTACCAGCTATCGCTGCCAATCAAGACGCCCAGGCGTCCGGCTGGGGTCTGCACAACTTGCGGTGGCTGGTCGGTGCCACTGTCGATGTAGCGGCGCACATCGCTGTCCGGGTGTTGCTGGCGTTGCGGCTGGCCGAGTATCGAGCCGTCGCCGGCAAACACCAGGCTACTGTTGTACAAAGCGCCTGAGCCGGCCCGCAGTGTGCCTTTCTCGACATAGGGAGATGGCAAGACGATTGAGCCTGCTACCAGGGTGACGCCGAACTCTTTGGCCAGGCCACCGAACAGCTGTTGGTAGTCGCGGGCCATCTGCTGTGCCTTCATGCGCAGGTGTGCATCGGCGCGCCAGTCGTCGCCCTCGGCGCCAAGCATGGCCAGGCCGTAGCTGATCGGGTTGCTCACCTCAAGCCATTGCCAGGCCTCACGGCGCTGGGTGACCTGGTACAGCTCGTTCTTTTCGCCTCGCGCCCACAGCCAAGTGCCGATGTGTTCGGGCAGGATGACAATGGTCCGGGCGCTGACCAGGCCTTGCGCGCGTGCCTGGGTAAGGTAGGCGGCCAACTTGCGGTGCAGGCGCTGCAGGTTTTGGTAATCACTGGGGAACAGTTGCGGCTCAACCCCCAGCAGGTTGCCATGGTCGGAGGGGGCGCCTTCGCTCAAGGCCAGCTCGACCCGCAGGTCCGACAGGTAATGCCCGCTCGGCCGTTGCTCAGTCCAGAACCCATAGCCGCACAGCGCAGCAATGACAACCAGCGCCAAGGCGCTTAACAGAAGTTTTCGCATGAAACAGCACAGCACCAACAAGGGATTCGGTCCTAAGGGTAGACCTCGGGTGCAGTAGGATCAATAACTTGTCATTTTCGGTCATTGAGCCGCGCGGGCTGGCTCTTTAATGTCGTCCACAGATAACCGACGGGCCCCGCCAGCTGTGCGAGGTGCCCGCATTCCGTGATTACGCCTGTTGTGGAGTTCATTATGGCCGCCGCTCACTACCCGCACCTGCTCGCCCCGCTGGATCTGGGCTTCACCACCTTGCGCAACCGTACCCTGATGGGATCGATGCACACTGGCCTGGAAGAGAAGCCCGGTGGCTTCGAGCGCATGGCCGCCTATTTTGCTGAGCGTGCCCGTGGCGGCGTAGGCCTGATGGTCACCGGCGGTATTGGCCCGAATGTCGAGGGTGGGGTGTATTCCGGTGCGGCCAAGTTGAGCACGCCGGAAGAAGCTGATAAGCACCGCATCGTTACCAAGGCCGTGCACGAAGCCGGTGGCAAAATCTGCATGCAGATCCTCCATGCTGGTCGTTATGCCTACAGCCCCAAGTCGGTGGCGCCAAGCGCCATCCAGGCACCGATCAACCCGTTCAAGCCGCGTGAGCTGGACGAAGAGGGCATCGAAAAGCAGATCCAGGATTTCGTCAATTGCTCGTTGCTGGCACAAAGCGCCGAGTACGACGGTGTCGAAATCATGGGTTCGGAAGGTTACTTCATCAACCAGTTCCTCGCCGCCCACACCAACCACCGTACTGACCGCTGGGGTGGCAGTTACGAGAACCGTATGCGCCTGGCAGTGGAAATCGTCAGCCGTGTGCGTGAAGCGGTCGGCCCGAATTTCATCATCATCTTTCGTCTGTCGATGCTCGACCTGATTGAAGGCGGCAGCGACTGGGAAGAGATTGTGCAACTGGCGCAAGCGATCGAGAAGGCTGGCGCGACCCTTATCAACACCGGTATCGGTTGGCACGAAGCGCGAATTCCGACCATTGCCACCAAGGTGCCACGCGCGGCCTTCAGCAAGGTCACCGCCAAGTTGCGCGGCGCGGTGCGGATTCCGCTGATCACCACCAACCGTATCAACACCCCGGAAGTGGCCGAGCAGATCCTTGCCGACGGCGATGCTGATATGGTCTCCATGGCTCGGCCGTTTCTGGCGGACCCTGAGTTCGTCAACAAAGCCGCCGCCGGGCGTGGCGATGAGATCAACACCTGCATCGGCTGCAACCAGGCCTGTCTGGATCACACCTTCGGCGGCAAACTGACCAGTTGCCTGGTCAATCCGCGGGCCTGCCACGAAACCGAGCTTAATTACCTGCCGGTCACCCAGGTCAAGCAGATTGCTGTGGTCGGTGCCGGCCCTGCCGGGCTTTCTGCGGCCACGGTCGCAGCCGAGCGTGGCCACCAGGTGACCCTGTTCGATGCGGCCAGCGAAATTGGTGGCCAGTTCAACGTGGCCAAGCGCGTGCCAGGCAAAGAGGAGTTCTTTGAGACCCTGCGCTACTTCAAGCGCAAGCTGCAGACCACAGGTGTCGAGCTGTGCCTCAATACTCGCGTCGATGTCGAGCAACTGGCCAAGGGCGGGTATGACGAGATCATCCTCGCCACCGGCATTGCGCCACGTCTGCCAGCAATTCCCGGTATTGAGCACAGTAAGGTGCTGAGCTATCTGGACGTGCTGCTCGAACGTAAGCCCGTGGGCCAGAAAGTAGCGGTGATCGGCGCTGGCGGTATTGGTTTTGACGTCTCCGAATACCTGGTACACCAAGGCGTGGCCACCAGCCAGGACCGCGAAGCATTCTGGAAGGAATGGGGTATCGATACCGCGTTGGATGCACGCGGCGGGGTGGCCGGGATCAAGGCCGAGCCGCATGCGCCGGCGCGTCAGGTGTTTCTGCTGCAACGCAAGAAAACCAAAGTCGGCGACGGCCTGGGCAAGACTACAGGCTGGATTCACCGCACCGGGCTGAAGAACAAGCAGGTGCAGATGCTCAACAGCGTCGAGTACCTGAACATCGACGATGCAGGCCTGCATATCCGTATTGCCGAGGGTGAGCCGCAGGTGTTGCCGGTGGATAACGTGGTGATCTGCGCCGGTCAAGACCCGTTGCGTGAGCTGTACGATGGCTTGCAGGCGGCAGGGCAGTCGGTGCATCTGATCGGCGGCGCCGATGTAGCTGCCGAGCTGGACGCCAAGCGGGCGATCAACCAAGGGTCGCGTCTGGCTGCTGAGCTCTGAGTGTGGCGCGCGGCGGGGTGCCGATCCCGCCGCGCTGTTAGACTGCTGGTTCCTTGAGGCAGTGATCTTTACATGTTCGCCTTTGATGCTCTTCCCAATGCCCCCCTGCAGCGACTGGAGCTGAGCTGGTTACGTCGGTTCGGCGTTGAGTTGGCGGTGCTGCGCCTGGACCTGATTGATCCGCTGATCAGCGGCAATAAGTGGTTCAAACTGCTGGAACACCTGCGTGTGGCCCAACACCTAGCTGCCCCCGGTGTCATCAGCCTGGGGGGCGCTCACTCCAATCATCTGCACGCGCTGGCAGCTGCCGGTAAACGTTTCGGTTTTGCCACGGCAGGCCTGTTGCGCGGGCATTTTCAGGACACCCCCACAGTGCGTGATCTGCACGCCTTTGGCATGCACCTGCATTGGTTGGGCTATGCCGGTTACCGAGCGCGGCATCAGCCGGACTTTTGGCAGCCTTGGCAGAGCCACTACCCGAACTGGCACTGCATACCTGAAGGTGGTGGCGGTTCGTTGGGGGTCAAAGGCTGCGCCCTGATTGTTGAGCAGGCTCGCGCACAGTTGGCAACATTGCGGTGGCCGGACTATGACGGCTGGTGGCTGGCGGCGGGAACAGGCACCACCTTGGCCGGGTTGGTGCTGGCTGAGAGCGGTGCCCATCAAGTGCATGGCGCCTTGGCCGTGCCAATGGACCATGGCGTCCCTACACAGGTTCAAGCCTTGGCCGGGGCCTATGGATACCGGCTGTACGAAGCCAGTCGCGGCGGTTTTGCCAAGGTCGATGAGGCCTTGTTGGCGTTTATCGCCGCTTGCGAGGCCGAGTCCGGTGTACCGCTGGAGCCGCTTTACACCGGCAAGGCACTGATGGCCTTGCAACAACAGGTGGAGGCGGGTGCCTTTACCCCCGGCACCCGGCTGATTTTCCTGCACAGCGGCGGCCTGCAGGGCCGCCGCGGCTTTGCCTAGCCTTTATACGGCAGCATGCGCACAAGGGTGTTATCGCGCTGCACATAGTGATGGTACAGCCCAGCCAGGGCGTGCAGGCCGATCAGCCAGTAACCCCAGCTGCCAATGCGCTCGTGCCAGCCCTTGATGAACTTGGCCAGGTCCATATCCGGTGCGATCAGGGCCGGCAGCTCAACGCCATAGAACGGGATAGGTTTGTTCGCCGCGCTGAGAATCATCCAGCCGGCCAGCGGCAGACCGATCATCAACAAGTACAGGGCCAGATGCATCAAGTGAGCAAGGCCGGTCTGCCAGGCGGGCGGAGCCGGGATGATCGGTGGTGTCGGACGGCTCACACGCAGGGCCAGGCGCAACCAGACCAGTACGAACACGGTCAGGCCGAGCATGAAGTGCAAGTCTTTCATCAAGTTGCGTTCGACGCTGTCTTTGGGAAACAGGCCACGCAGTTCGATCAGGGCATATACGGCCGCCAACAGCACCAGCATTAACCAGTGCAAGGTGATCGACAGGCCGCTATAGCGGGCCGTAGGTGTCTTCAGGGTCATGGTTATTCCTTTATCATCAGGTGGAAGTCGGTGCTCTTTTGGCGCCGTGGCATCACTTTAATCGCTGGTATGGCGATTGCCTGTCGATTGCAACAAATAATTGCCAACGCCACATTGATCTGTCGCTAGAATCCGGCGGTTTGTCCTCCTTCGTTCTCAAGGTTTTTGAAATGCTGATGGCGTCGCTGATTTTCCTGCTGACCATTACCCTGGTGATCTGGCAGCCCCGAGGGTTAGGGGTGGGGTGGAGTGCGAGCGGTGGCGCGTTGTTGGCACTGCTCAGTGGCGTGGTGCACTGGGGTGATATTCCGGTGGTCTGGCAAATCATCTGGAACGCTACCGGTACCTTTATCGCCTTGATCATCATTAGCCTGCTGCTCGATGCTGCTGGTTTCTTCGCCTGGGCGGCCTTGCATGTGGCGCGCTGGGGGCGTGGCAGTGGGCGACGGTTGTTCTGTTACATCATCCTGCTGGGGGCGCTGGTCTCAGCGCTGTTCGCCAATGACGGTGCGGCGCTGATCCTGACGCCGATTGTGGTGGCCATGCTTCTGGCCTTGCGTTTCAGTCCGGCGGCGACCCTGGCGTTTGTCATGGCTGCAGGTTTTATCGCCGACACCGCCAGCTTGCCGCTGGTAGTGTCGAACCTGGTCAACATTGTCTCGGCGGACTTCTTTGGTATCGGCTTCAACCGCTATGCCGCCGTGATGGTGCCGGTGAACCTGGTCGCGGTGGTGGCAACCCTGGCGATGCTGCTGTGGTATTTCCGTCGTGATATCCCGGCTGACTACGACCCCTTACAGCTGGACCGACCGCGCAGCGTAGTGCAGGACCCGGCGACCTTCGTTGCCGGATGGCTGGTCTTGGTGATCTTGTTGATCGGCTGCTTTGCGCTGGAGCCGCTGGGTATTCCCATCAGTGCCATCGCGGCGCTGTGCGCGTTGGTGTTGCTGCTGGTGGCGGCGCGTGGGCACAAGATATCCACGCGCAAGGTGCTCAAAGAGGCGCCCTGGCATATTGTGGTGTTCTCGCTGGGGATGTACCTGGTGGTCTATGGCCTGCGCAACGCCGGATTGACGGACTACCTGGCCGGCTGGCTGGAAAACTTTGCCCAGGGTGGGGTGTGGGGCGCCGCCATGGGGACGGGGCTGCTGGCCGCGTTGCTGTCGTCGATCATGAACAACCTGCCGACGGTGCTGATTGGCGCGCTGTCGATTGACGCAAGCACGGCCAGTGGCGTGGTCAAGGAGGCGATGATCTACGCCAACGTGATTGGCAGCGACCTGGGGCCAAAAATCACTCCGATCGGTAGCCTGGCCACGCTGTTGTGGTTGCATGTACTGGAGCGCAAGGGGGTGAAGATTGGCTGGGGCTATTACTTTAAGGTCGGGATTGTGCTGACGGTGCCGGTGTTGCTGTTGACCTTGGCGGCGTTGGCGTTGCGTCTGAGTCTGGGTTAACGACGGCCTTTACTCAGTCTGGCAGGTTCGGCCACTGATCAGACACCAGAAACACCCGCTGCGCTTCCTGCCAGTCGCCACCTTGCACTTCCACCATGCGCACCAGCAGTTGCGCGGGTGCCAGTGGATCAAGCGCGTGAAACCAGCTTTCCAGGCGTGCTGCTGACCAACATGCCTCAGGCTCACAACGCGCCGGCGCCAGCCAGGCTTGGCGCGGCAAGGGTTGCCAGGAACCATCGTGACTGTGCTCGACATAAGCTGGCCAATCGCGCTGATGTAACCACTGCCCACGCAAGTGCTGGGGGTGTGCACCGGCAGGCGAGTCGGCATGGCCGGGCCATGGATAGAACAGGTAGCCGCCAAGCCAGAGCTGCGCGCTGAACTGCTTGATACCCAGTGCCGCCAAGGCTTCACGGCTTTCTGCCCGGGCAGAAATTGGCAGTTGGTGTGCGCTCAGATGCGCCAGCTTACGGTCCAGACGGTCATGACAACCTGGGCCCAGCCAGTGCGCCGGGTCCTTGCCATCGCCGCCTGGCGGCCCCAGATAGAGTTTGATCGCCAGTTCCAAATGGTGCACGCCTTGCTCATCGCGCAGGAGAATATCCAGCTCGCCCAAGGTGTGGCCACCGGTGCGGATTGGCAAATTGGCAGCCAACAGCTCGACCCCTGGCGCTTGCTGCAAGGCAAATTGCCAGAGACGTTCGTAGTACAGACCTAATCGCCGCGTGGTGGTTTGCGCTAGCCAGTGATCCAGCGCGCCGCTGTCGTGGTCCAGGGCGTATAACCAGTGGTGCAGGCGTTCAGGGTGGGCAACCCAGTCACTGCCCGCCAGCGGATGTCGTTGGGGCCAGGGCGTGTCGTGCAGCATCGGGGGCGCGAGGATAACCCAGGCCAGGTCGCGCACGTGGGGCTGGCGCAACTGGCGGGGCAGGTCGATCAGGCCGGGGAAAGGGTTCATCCAGCGAGCATAGCCGCTAACCTTCGGGCCTTGGCGATTTTCTCCGGCGTTTGCTGCCACCCGGCGCTTTCGCCCATAATCGAACTCTTTGGCGCAATTGCGCCTCTTTACCCGCCGTAGCGTCTAGCAGGAGCCCCATGGAGCAATTTCGCAATATCGGTATCATCGGTCGCCTTGGCAGTTCGCAGGTGCTCGATACTATTCGCCGACTGAAAAAATTCCTGCTGCAACGGCATCTGCACGTCATCCTCGAGGAGACGATTGCCGAAGTCCTGCCTGGCCACGGTCTGCAGACCTCGTCGCGCAAGCTGTTGGGTGAAGTCTGCGACCTGGTCATCGTGGTTGGCGGTGATGGCAGCCTGCTCGGCGCCGCCCGCGCCTTGGCCAAGCACAACACCCCGGTGTTGGGTATCAACCGTGGCAGCCTGGGCTTTCTGACCGACATCCGTCCTGATGAGTTGGAGGTCAAAGTCGCCGAAGTGCTCGATGGCCATTACCTGGTGGAAAACCGCTTTCTGCTCCAGGCCGAAGTGCGCCGCCACGCCGAAGCCATTGGCCAGGGCGATGCGCTCAATGACGTGGTCCTGCATCCAGGCAAATCGACGCGGATGATCGAGTTTGAGATCTACATCGATGGCCAGTTTGTCTGCAGCCAGAAGGCCGACGGCCTGATCGTCGCCACCCCGACCGGTTCGACGGCCTATGCGCTGTCGGCGGGCGGGCCGATCATGCACCCTAAACTCGACGCTATTGTCATTGTGCCGATGTATCCGCACACGCTGTCCGGGCGGCCGATCGTGGTCGATGGCAACAGTGAACTGAAGATCGTGGTGTCCAAGGACCTGCAGATCTACCCGCAGATTTCCTGTGATGGCCAGAACCACTTTACCTGCGCCCCTGGCGATACCATTACGGTGAACAAGAAGCCGCAGAAACTGCGCCTGATTCACCCACTGGATCACAATTACTACGAGGTCTGCCGGACCAAACTCGGTTGGGGCAGCCGCCTGGGTGGTGGAGGCGAGTGATGCTCGATCCAGCCCGTAGTTACGACCTGATTGGTGACGTGCACGGCTGTGCGCACACCCTCGAACGCCTGCTCGATGCCCTCGGCTACAAGCGCCAGGGCGGTGTCTGGCGCCACGCCCAGCGCCAGGCGCTGTTCCTCGGCGATATCATCGACCGCGGCCCGCGGATTCGCGAGGCGCTGCACATCGTCCATGACATGGTCGATGCAGGTCAGGCCTACTGCATCATGGGCAATCATGAGTACAACGCGCTGGGTTGGAATACCCCGGCTTTGCCCGGCAGTGGCAAGCAGTTCGTGCGCGAACACAACCCGCGCCACGGTCGGCTGATCTACGAAACCCTGACCCAATTCGAGCAGCATCCAGGCGACTGGCATGATTTTCTCGAGTGGTTTTACGAGTTGCCGTTGTTTATCGATGCTGGGCGATTCCGTGTCGTGCATGCCTGCTGGGACCGGCGGCTGATCGAACCGTTGCGCCAGCAACACCCAGATGGCCGTATCGATGAGCATTTCATCCAGGCCTCTGCGGTGCCTGAGAGCTTTGCCGCGACAGTCTGCAACCGTCTGCTGCGCGGTACCGACATGCGCCTGCCGGACGGTCTGACCCTGACCGGTGGCGACGGCCTGACGCGGGCCTTTTTCCGCACCAAGTTCTGGGAAGAAGATCCGCAAACCTACGGCGATATCGTCTTCCAGCCGGATGCCCTGCCGGAGAAAGTCGCCAGTACGCCACTGAGCCACACCCAGAAAAATGCCTTGCTGCGCTATGGAGAGGACGAGCCCATGCTGTTTGTCGGCCATTACTGGCGCAGCGGCAAACCGGCACCGATCCGTTCCAACCTGGCCTGCCTGGATTACAGTGCGGTGTTGTACGGCAAACTGGTTGCTTACCGACTTGATGATGAAACTCAGATCGACCCACGCAAGTTTGTTTGGGTCGACGTGGACCGGCCGGAGGCCAACCAATGAGTGCAGTGGTGGTGTTGCGTATGCCCTTGAACACCGACCTGAGTGGCTTTGTCGGCTTATTGCGACGCCTGCAGGTGCCGCATCGGGTCAGCGAAGAGGGCGGTGATCAGGTGTTGTGGGTAGCGGAAAACCTCGCCGAGGATGTCCGCGAGTTGTACCAGCGCTTTCCCGAAGGCGATGCCGACTTCCAGCTGCCCGCCGATGCCGCCCTGACGCCGGCGTCACGGCCGGGTTTCGCCGAACAGTTACAGGCCAGCAAGGCCACTGCGGTGGTGTTGTTGCTGTGCCTGATCGTCGCCGGGCTGACCGGTCTCGGTGACAACTTTGCCACCCTGAGCTGGCTGACCTTTCTCGATTTTCGCGTACAGGGCGAATACCTGTACTTCACCCCGCTGGCGGCGAGCCTGGCAGACGGCCAATGGTGGCGTCTGTTCACGCCGATGCTGGTGCATTTCGGCATCCTTCACCTGGCCATGAACGCGCTGTGGTATTGGGAGCTGGGTCGACGTATCGAACTGCGTCAAGGGCCCTGGTCGCTGCTCAGCCTGACCTTGTTGTTCAGCTTGGTCTCCAACGCCGCGCAGTACCTGTTTGGCGGGCCGAGCCTGTTTGGCGGCTTGTCGGGGGTGCTCTATGGCCTGCTTGGGCACGTCTGGCTGTACCAGTGGCTGGCGCCCAATCCGGTCTACCGCATGCCGCGGGGGGTACTGGTGATGATGCTGGTCTGGCTGCTGCTGTGCCTGTCCGGATTGGTCAGCTTGCTGGGCTTCGGCCAAATTGCCAACGCCGCTCACGTGGGCGGGCTTTTGGTCGGTTGCCTCAGCGGGCTCTTGGGCGGGGCGCTGGCCCGGCGTAAACTGACGGCTTGATTTTGGGAGACGCTATGTCCACTTTTGCGCAAATGATCGAAAACATCACCCCGGAAATCTACGAAAGCCTGAAACTGGCCGTGGAACTGGGCAAATGGGCGGACGGGCGCAAGCTCACCACCGAGCAGAAAGAATTGTCGCTGCAGGCGGTGATCGCCTGGGAACTGCAGAACCTGCCTGAAGAGCAGCGTACCGGCTACATGGGCCCGCAAGAGTGCAGCTCGAAGTCGGCACCAGTGGCCAACATCCTGTTCAAGTCGGATGCGGTCCATTGATCGAACTTGGCCGCGGCTCCATCAGTAAAATGTCGGCGCGTCTTGACGCGTCGGTGGTGCAGTACGCTTTTCGTCTGGGCGAGCAGGAAGTGCCGGTCAATCCGTTGATCGGCAAGACCCTGCGCCTGGAATACCTTGGTGCCATCCATTGCAGTCACTGCGGTCGCAAGACCAAGACCAGCTTCAGCCAGGGCTATTGCTACCCGTGCATGACCAAGCTGGCCCAATGCGATGTCTGCATCATGGCCCCGGAAAAATGCCACTACGATCAAGGCACCTGCCGCGAACCCTCCTGGGGCGAGCAGTTCTGCATGACCGATCATGTGGTGTACCTGGCCAACTCCTCGGGTATCAAGGTTGGTATCACCCGTGCCACTCAGCTGCCCACTCGCTGGCTTGACCAAGGCGCCAGTCAGGCATTGCCAATCGTGCGGGTCGCTACCCGGCAGCAATCGGGCTTGGTCGAAGACCTGTTCCGCAGTCAGGTCGCTGATCGCACCAATTGGCGGGCACTGCTCAAGGGCGATGCCGAAGCGGTTGACCTGCTGGCGGTGCGTGATCAGTTGTTCGACAGTTGCGCCGAGGGGCTGACCGCCTTGCAGGCTCGCTTTGGCCTACAGGCCGTGCAGCCATTGAGCGACGGCGAAGTGCTGGAAATCCGCTATCCAGTCGAGGCCTACCCGAGCAAGATCGTCAGTTTCAACCTGGACAAGAACCCGGTGGCTGAAGGCACACTGCTGGGGATCAAGGGTCAGTACCTGATTTTCGATACCGGTGTGATCAATATTCGCAAGTACACGGCGTACCAGCTCGCCGTGCATCAGTAAAAGGACCGCCACATGCGTACCGAACAGCCGCAAGTGATCTACCTCAAGGACTATCAGGCGCCCGAGTACCTGATCGACGAGACGCACCTGACCTTCGAACTGTTCGAGGACCACAGCCTGGTTCACGCGCAGCTGGTCATGCGCCGTAACCCCGCGCGTGGTGCCGGCTTGCCGCCGCTGGTGCTCGATGGGCAACAGTTGGAGTTGATTGCAGTCGCCATGGACGACCAGGCGCTGCAAGCGGCTGACTACCAGCTGGACGACAGTCATCTCACCGTGCAGCCGAAAGCTGCAAGCTTCACGCTCGACACCAGCGTAAAGATCCACCCGCAAAGCAATACCGCGCTGGAAGGCCTGTACAAGTCCGGCAGCATGTTCTGCACCCAGTGTGAAGCCGAGGGCTTTCGCAAGATCACCTATTACCTCGACCGCCCGGACGTGATGAGCAAATTCACCACCACGGTGATCGCCGAACAGCATCGCTACCCGGTGCTGCTGTCCAATGGCAACCCGGTCGGTACCGGCCCGCAAGAAGATGGCCGGCATTGGGCAACCTGGGAAGACCCGTTCATGAAACCGGCCTACCTGTTTGCCCTGGTGGCTGGTGACCTGTGGTGCGTCGAAGACAAGTTCACCCGTCAGTCGGGCCGTGACGTCACCCTGCGCATTTATGTCGAGCCAGAAAACATCGACAAATGCCAACACGCCATGACCAGCCTGAAAAAGTCCATGCGTTGGGATGAGGAAGTCTATGGTCGTGAGTACGACCTGGATATCTTCATGATCGTCGCGGTCAACGACTTCAACATGGGCGCCATGGAAAACAAGGGCCTGAACATCTTCAACTCCAGCTGTGTACTGGCCCGCGCCGAGACCGCTACCGATGCCGCGCACCAGCGGGTCGAGGCAGTGGTTGCACACGAATACTTCCACAACTGGTCGGGCAACCGCGTGACCTGCCGCGACTGGTTCCAACTGTCGCTCAAGGAAGGCTTCACGGTGTTCCGCGATTCGGAGTTCAGTGCCGACATGAACTCGCGTACGGTCAAGCGTATCGAAGACGTAGCCTACCTGCGTACCCACCAGTTCGCCGAAGATGCCGGCCCCATGGCTCACGCCGTACGCCCGGACAGCTTCATCGAAATCTCCAACTTCTATACCCTGACCGTTTACGAGAAAGGTTCGGAAGTGGTGCGCATGGTCCGTACTTTGCTCGGTGCCGAAGGGTTCCGCAAAGGCAGCGACCTGTACTTCGAGCGCCATGACGGCCAGGCCGTGACCTGCGACGACTTCATCAAGGCCATGGAAGATGCCAACGGCGTCGACCTGACGCAGTTCAAGCGTTGGTACAGCCAGGCCGGTACTCCGCGTGTGGCGGTCAGCGAGGTGTATGACAGCACCGCGAAAACCTACAGCCTGACCTTTCGCCAGAGTTACCCGGTAACCCCGGACAAGGTCGAGAAGCAGCCGTTCGTGATTCCGGTTGAGCTGGGCCTGCTCGATGCCCAGGGCAACGACATCGCCTTGCGTCTGCAAGGTGAAGCGGCTGCCGCTGGCACCTCGCGGGTACTGTCGGTGACCGAAGCCGAGCAGACCTTTACCTTCGTCGACGTCAGTGCCAAGCCGCTACCGTCGTTGCTGCGCGGCTTCAGCGCGCCGGTCAAACTGAGCTTTCCGTATGATCGCGATCAGCTGATGTTCCTCATGCAGCACGACAGCGACGGCTTCAACCGCTGGGAAGCGGGTCAGCAGCTGTCGGTGCAAGTGCTTCAGGAGCTGATCGCCCAGCACCAGCAGGGCAGTGCCCTGGTGCTTGATCAGCGGTTGGTCACGGCGCTGGGAACGGTGTTGGCCAATGAGCAGTTGGACCAAGCCATGGTGGCCGAAATGCTCTCGCTGCCAAGCGAAGCCTACCTCACCGAAATCAGCGAAGTGGCTGATGTCGATGCCATCCACGCGGCCCGTGAGTTCGCTCGCAAGCAGATCGCCACGCAGCTGTTCGACGCATTGAATGCGCGTTACCAGGCCAACCGTGGTGTGTCGCGCGTGACCGAATACGTGGCCGAAGCTGAGCATTTTGCCCGTCGCAGTCTGCAGAATATTGCCTTGTCGTACCTGATGCTCAGTGGCAAACCTGAAGTGCTGGCCGCGACTCAGGAGCAGTTCGACGCCTGTGACAACATGACCGAGCGCCTTACCGCGCTGGCCGTGCTGGTCAACTCGCCGTTCGAGGCTGAGCGTGCCAAGGCACTTGAGGTCTTCGCCGAGAACTTCAAGGACAACCCTCTGGTCATGGATCAATGGTTCAGCGTGCAGGCAGCCAGCACCTTGCCGGGCGGCTTGGCACGGGTCAAAGCGCTGATGCAGCATTCGGCGTTCACGATGAAGAACCCGAACAAGGTACGTGCCTTGATCGGTGCCTTCGCCGGCCAGAACCTGGTCAACTTCCATGCTGGCGATGGTTCTGGCTATCGTTTCCTGGCGGACCTGGTGATCGAACTCAATGCCCTCAACCCGCAGATTGCCTCACGGCAATTGGCACCGTTGACCCGCTGGCGCAAATACGACGGCGCCCGTCAGGCACTGATGAAGGGTGAGCTGGAGCGCATCCTGGCGTCCGGCTCACTGTCCAGCGATGTTTATGAAGTCGTGAGCAAGAGCCTGGCGTAATGGCCTGATCGCCAGCAAGGCTGGCCCCACCGTCCTCCCGAGAGACTGTGGGGGCCAGCCTTGCTGGCGAGAACTACCCCGCAAATCCTTCGCTTAACAAAAGATAACGTCCCGTTCGTTGTCAGCCCTTCAAAAACCCCGATAGGATGGCCCTCAGCTTTTGCGGGGCTCTGGAACACGGTTTTTCGCAGTGCCTGCAAATAGATTGACCCAAATAACAATAATCGGGGGACAGATCTATGACCGAGCCATGCATGGCAGGTACTGGCGGCGCAGCGCGCGTACGCCCATGGGCATTGGCCGCCAGCGGTTTGCTGGTGATCGCAATGGGGTTGTCGGCCAACACGGTCGCGGCGGCAACGTCCGAGGCCAAGGTTTACTCCACGGAATCGGCCAAGGCCGAAAAGAGCCTGTTGCTCGACGTGACCCAAGCCGGCCCACGCCTGATCACTGTCGGTGATCGCGGCCATATTCTCTTCTCCGATGACCAGGGTAAGACCTGGACCCAAGCCAAGGTGCCGACCCGGCAACTGCTCACCGCCGTTTATTTTGTCGATGCCAAGCACGGCTGGGCGGTCGGCCATGACGCGCAGATTCTGGTCAGCAGCGACGGCGGTGTGACCTGGACCAAGCAATTCGAAGACCTGCAACGTGAAGCGCCGTTGCTCGATGTCTGGTTCAAGGACGCCGAGCACGGCTTTGCCGTGGGTGCTTATGGCGCGCTGCTGGAAACCACTGACGGTGGCAAACAGTGGCTCGACGTTGCTGATCGACTGGACAACGAAGACCAGTTCCACCTCAACGGCATTGCCCAGGTCAAAGATGCCGGTCTGTTCATCGTCGGTGAACAGGGCAGTATGTTCCGCTCCAGTGACGACGGTCAGACCTGGCAAAAGCTTCAAGGCCCTTATGAAGGTTCACTGTTTGGTGTGATCGGTACCGCCCAGCCGCGCACGTTGCTGGCCTATGGGCTGCGTGGCAACCTCTACCGCTCCACTGATTTTGGTGACAGTTGGCAACAGATTGAACTGAAGGCCGCCCGCGGTGCCCTCGAATTTGGCTTGGCAAGCGCTACGCTTCTCGCTAATGGCAACCTGGTGTTGGTCGGCAACGGTGGCAGCGTCCTGCGTAGCAGTGACGACGGTCAGACGTTCAGTATCTTCAACCGTGCTGATCGCATCGCCCTGGCGGCTGTCAGTGGTCGCAATGGTGAAGGGCTGGTGCTGGTTGGTCAGGGTGGTGTGCACCTGGCTTCGGCCCAGGGCGCTGAAGGAGTGCAGCCATGAGCCAGCAGGAGCAGTTCAACATGAATCAGCAGCACCATCACGACAAGGCGACCCTGCTTGAACGCCTGATCTTCAACAACCGCCCGGTGGTGATTCTCATCTGCCTGCTGGTTAGCGTATTTCTGTTCTGGCAGGCCACGCAGATCCGTCCTTCGACCAGCTTCGAGAAAATGATTCCGCTTGAGCATCCCTTCATCGAGAAGATGCTCGAACACCGTAACGACCTGGCCAACCTCGGCAACACCGTGCGCATTTCGGTGGAAGCCACCGATGGCGATATCTTCAGCAAGGACTACATGGAGACCTTGCGCCAGATTCATGACGAGGTCTTCTACATTCCGGGGGTCGATCGCTCCGGGCTGAAGTCGCTGTGGAGCCCTAGCGTGCGCTGGACCGAGGTGACCGAAGAAGGCTTTGCTGGTGGTGAAGTCATTCCCAACACTTACGACGGTTCGCCCGACAGCCTCGACTTGTTGCGCAACAACGTGCTCAAGTCCGGCCAGGTCGGTCGCCTGGTGGGCAACAACTTCAAGTCGAGCATCATCGATGTGCCGCTGCTGGAGTCTTACCCGGATCCGCAGGACCAGAGCAAACTGATCAAGCTCGATTACCAGCAATTCTCCCATCAGCTGGAAGAGAAGATCCGCGACAAGTTCCAGGCGCAGAACCCGAATGTGAAGATTCACATCGTCGGTTTCGCGAAAAAGGTAGGTGACCTGATCGATGGCCTGGTGATGGTGGCGATGTTCTTCGGTATCGCCCTGGTGATCACCTGGATTCTGCTGTACTGGTTCACCTGGTGTATCCGCAGCACCATCGCCGTTTTGATCACCACCCTGGTGGCGGTAGTCTGGCAACTGGGGCTGATGCATGCGGTAGGGTTCGGCCTTGATCCGTATTCGATGCTGGTGCCGTTTTTGATCTTCGCCATCGGCATTTCCCACGGGGTGCAGAAGATCAACGGCATTGCCCTGCAGTCGAGCGATGCTGATAACGCCCTGACCGCTGCCCGACGCACCTTCCGCCAGCTGTTCCTGCCGGGGATGATTGCGATTCTGGCCGACGCCGTAGGCTTCATCACCTTGTTGATCATCGACATCGGCGTGATCCGTGAACTGGCTATCGGTGCTTCGATCGGCGTGGCGGTGATCGTGTTCACCAACCTGATCCTGCTGCCGGTGGCGATTTCCTATGTCGGCATCAGCAAGAAGGCCATCGAGCGCAGCAAGAAGGACGCGACCCGCGAACATCCGTTCTGGCGCTTGTTGTCCAACTTCGCCAGTGCCAAGGTCGCGCCGGTGTCCATCGTCCTGGCCTTGCTGGCCTTCGGTGGTGGCCTCTGGTACAGCCAGAACCTGAAGATCGGCGATCTCGATCAAGGCGCACCGGAGCTGCGTCCGGATTCGCGCTACAACAATGACAACAGCTTCATCATCAATAACTACTCGACCAGTTCCGACGTACTGGTGGTCATGGTCAAAACCCCGACCGAGGGGTGCTCGATCTACTCGACCATGGCGCCGATCGACGAGCTGATGTGGAAGATGGAGAACACCCCGGGGGTGCAATCGGCGATTTCCCTGGTGACGGTCTCCAAGCAGATGATCAAGGGCATGAACGAGGGCAACCTGAAATGGGAAAGCCTGTCGCGAAACAGCGACGTGCTCAACAGCTCTATCGCCCGTGCCGACGGCCTGTACAACGCTGACTGCTCGCTGGCGCCAGTGCTGGTGTTCCTCAACGACCACAAGGCTGAAACCCTCGATCGGGCAGTCAATGCCGTGAAAGAGTTTGCCGACACCCACAACAAGGAAGGTCTGGAGTTCCTCCTCGCAGCCGGTAACGCCGGGATTGAGGCGGCCACCAACGAGGTGATCAAGTCGGCCGAGCTGACCATCCTGATCCTGGTGTACATCTGTGTGGCGGTGATGTGCATGATCACCTTCCGCTCGTTTGCCGCGACCTTATGCATTGTGCTGCCGTTGGTGCTGACATCGGTGCTGGGTAACGCGCTGATGGCGTTCATGGGCATCGGCGTCAAGGTCGCGACCTTGCCGGTGGTGGCGCTGGGTGTGGGTATTGGTGTCGATTACGGCATCTACATCTACAGCCGCCTGGAAAGCTTCCTGCGTGCCGGCCTGCCGCTGCAGGAAGCCTATTACCAGACGCTCAAGTCCACCGGTAAAGCGGTGCTGTTCACCGGCCTTTGCCTGGCCATCGGCGTGTGCACCTGGATCTTCTCGGCAATCAAGTTCCAGGCCGACATGGGCCTGATGCTGACCTTCATGCTCCTGTGGAACATGTTTGGCGCGCTGTGGCTGTTGCCCGCGCTGGCACGCTTCCTGATCAAACCGGAGAAAATGGTGGGCAAGGCGAGCGGTTCGATTTTCGCTCACTGATCGGTGTGGTAAGCGGGGCCACTGCGTAGCCCATCGCCGGCAAGGCCGGTTCCCACAGGAGTGGCATGTTCTGTGGGTGCCGGGCTTGCCGGCGATGCGTTTGAGGATGGAGTATCATGGCATTTTTCCAGCCGATGATACCTGCGCAATGACAACCCTTTCCCAAGCCCTCGAAACGTGCGACATGCTCCTGATCGACGGCTTGCACGCGTTTGCCTTCACCTTCAATGACACCGGCCTGCAGATCGAATGCATGGACGGTCGAGCCCGCAAGACATGGTCCTTTTCCCCCGAGCAAATTACCGCCGCCCGAGCCGACGGCCAGGATTGGCTGATCGCTGCCGACAGCGCCGAGCATCGGCTAGTCTGTATGAGTGCCTTTAGCGCATCGGATGAGAGTGAGGACGACGATGAAACGCCAGCTGACGACGCTGTTGATCGCTAGTGCCATGAGTGTGTTCAGCGCGGCCCATGGCACGCAATTGCTGGTGGGCAGCTACACCGATGGTGCCAGTGAAGGGCTGTACCGTTATGCGTTCAGCAGCGTCAGCGGTCAGATTGGTGTCAAGCCGTTGCAGGTGCTCAAAAGCGAGAACCCCTCCTGGCTAACGCTTTCGGTCGACCATCGACTACTGTTCGCGGTCAACGAGAACGGGGCGGGCAAGGGCCAGGCCGGCAGTTTTTCTGTCAGCGCCAAAGACGGCACCCTCAAGCCCCTCAACCAGATCAGCAGCGGCGGCGATGAGCCGACCCATGCCAGTCTCAGCCATGACCAGCGTTACCTGTTCGTCGCCAACTATGGCGTGCAGCCGACGCCTGGTGGCAGCCTGAGCGTGTTGCCGGTGGCCAAGGATGGCAGGTTGGGTGCCTCGGTGCAGCAGGATCAGCACAAGGCCAGCGGCGCCAACCCGGAACGCCAAGCCGGCCCCCATGTACATTCGGTGGTGTCTTCACCGGATGGCCACTACGTGTTTGCCAGCGATCTGGGGGCCGACAAGGTATTTATCTACCGCTATGACGGTGCCAGCCCCAAGCGCCCGCTGAGTCCAGCCACGCCAGCATTCGTCGATTTGCCGCCAGGTAGCGGTCCGCGCCATCTACTGTTCAGCAGCGACGGCAAGCAGGCCTACCTGACCCTGGAAATGAGCGCGCAGGTGGTGCTCTTTGAGCACAACGACGGCAAGTTGATCGAGCGCCAGCGTTTGCCGCTGACCGAACAAAACGATGTTGCGGCCAAAGCCGCAGGCGCTTTGCACCTGTCTGCTGACGGGCGTTTTCTGTATGTCAGCAACCGCGGCACGGCCAATGAGTTGTTGGTTTTTGCGGTGGACGAAGACAGCGGCAAGCTGATGCAAGTGCAGCGACGCAGTGTGGAGGGTGACCACCCCCGTGAGTTCGTCATCGATCCATCGGGCAAGTTCCTCCTGGTGGCCAACCAGAAGAGCAACGAGATCGTGGTAATGCGCCGCGATCCGCGTAGCGGCATGCTTGGCGAAACGGTGCAGAAGCTGCCTCAGGACGCACCGTCCGACCTGAAATTCATCGACTGACTATCAACCGCCTTGATAATGGCTACTGCTGCAATGAATTTCTGTACGCCGCGTGAGCGGCGTAAGTTTGAACCACGGCCTGCA
Source organism: Pseudomonas sp. S06B 330 (assembly GCF_002845275.2). Taxonomy (NCBI): domain Bacteria; kingdom Pseudomonadati; phylum Pseudomonadota; class Gammaproteobacteria; order Pseudomonadales; family Pseudomonadaceae; genus Pseudomonas; species Pseudomonas tussilaginis. The sequence continues at coordinate 1,818,608 of NZ_CP088149.1, forward strand.
ACGGCCACTTCAAACCACAGACTTCGAGGTCAGCGCCATGAACTTCAATCTCTTTCCGGTCATCGCCGCTTCTGCCATTTCTGCTTCGGTTGCCTTGCCTGCCCACGCTCAGGTTGAAATCAGTGAGCGTAAGTCCTCCACCCTCAGCTACACCCAGAAATACTTGCAACAAAGTGCCAACTTCTACGCAGCATTGGACCACAAGGCACAGCACTGATTGCCAGAGTTAAGCCGCAGCCTATCAGGATTGCGGCTTTGCAGCGGCCGTCATACTGGAGGGGCGGGAATCAAGGTGTATTTGTCCTGGCATGCAGTGCCGATTTGCAGATGCTTTTCCTCGGTATACGGTTGGCCAGCGCTGTCGATGAGGTAGAAAACCTCATGCAAGTATTGCTGTTCGTTGTGAACAAAGCAGCGGAATGATGTGTTGTCTGGAAACGCCTTTTTGATGCTTGCAAACTCGGCGCCCTTACCAACCCACGCACTGAACATCGCCTCGTCGTACTGGATGATATCTGAGTACAGATTCGCGAGGTCGTCAAAGTAACCTTCCATGGTTTTGCCTGTGCAGGTTCCATGTTTTTTCCATTCATGCGCGAACATACCCTGTGGCTCTTTCGTCACCAACTTTCTGAGATCTTTATTACCCAATACATCCTCCATCGCTTTGTCAGTCATGGGGCAGGCTTCGCCCTTGCACGCAGCCGAGTTGGCGCAAAATTGTGGGTGACGGTTGGTTTTTTGTTCAGTGCTCTTGTTGTAGGGCCAGATGCCATGAGCCAGAAAGCCTCTTTCAAGATCGTCACAACCGGCTACCGTAGGGGATCTGGCGCAAAAAGAAGGTTGCCAGGTCGCCGCGTAAACAAGAAATTCAGGCTTTACAGTGTCAGGGACGATTTCTTCGTTGGGGTCGAGTGCCAGCGCATAGCAACTGACAAGACTTAAGGCTACGGCAGCGAAATAACGCAGGGTGTTCATGGGCTCACTCCATTGAATGCACATGTGGTGCAGCACCATTGAAGCGGTAGCAACGCGCCGGGTCTACTGGCAGAAATGTCAGGTCCGAGGGGAAATGTAAAACTTCTGGTAGTGGCATGTGGCCACGTTATTTAATTTGGCGCTAAATTTTTGACTCTTCTCGACCCGAGGACGAAGCATGATCTGGCGCATCGTGGCGGTACTGCTGTTTCTCTATTCTTCGCCGATCCTGGCGGTATGAGGCCAGGTGCTGTAGCCGCTGCCGAGGTAGGGGGCTGTGATCGACTGCAGGGCAGTCGCAACGCGGGCACAGTCAAGAAGACAGAGGGTGCACAGGCCTTAACGCGCCATGATTGCCTTGAACAACGGCGACTCAAGCCAGCCCTGCAACCAGGCACGCAAGTGCGGGTAGGGCGCTGCTGCAAACCATTCGGGCTCGACTGCAGAAAACTGGCGCATCAAGGGTAGCAATGCTGCATCGGCCAGGCTCGGATGTTCGGCGAACAAATAGGCGCGCTGGGCCAACCGCGCTTCCAGCTCGGCCAGCCAAGGTTCAGCCTGCTGGCGATAGTGTTCGCGTGAATGCTCTGGATAACGTTCAGCGTATTTGTACAGGTTGACCTGAACCTTGAAGTCTCGGTCGTTACGGGCGATCAAGGCATCAGCCGCGTCTGCCGCCAGGGGATCGGCGCGCAGCAGCCAATCCTGCGGATCATGCTGGGCCAAAGCCCAGCGCATGATATCCAGGCTTTCATCGAACACCTGCTCACCGGCACTCAATACCGGTACCGTGCCTTTGGGCGACAAGGCCAGCAGCTCGGCCGGCTTGGCCTTGAGGCTGACCTCACGGATGTCCACCGGGCATTGACTGTAACGCAGCGCCAGGCGCGCACGCATGGCCCACGGGCAGCGGCGGAACGAGTAGAGAATCACCCACTGACCTCCACTGTACTCAAGCCATTGCCTTGACGCCGTACCTGGATCTGTACCGGGATGCGCTCGTGCATTTCTTGCACGTGGGAAATCACGGCGACTTTGCGGCCCTGGGCCTGCAAGCCATCAAGGGCGTCCATGGCCAGTTGCAGCGACTCCGGATCAAGGCTGCCGAAGCCTTCGTCGATAAACAGCGATTCGATGCGCAAGGTGCTTGAGGCCATCGACGCCAGGCCCAGGGCCAGGGCCAGCGATACCAGGAAGGTCTCACCACCGGACAAAGAGTGCACTGAACGCAGCTCGTCGCCCATCTCGGTATCCAGTACCAATAGGCCAAGCAGGCTGCCGCCGCGCTTGAGGCGGTAGCGCCGCGCCAACTGACGCAATTGGGCATTGGCGTGATGCACCAGCAGATCGAGGTTGTAGCCTTGGGCGATCTTGCGAAAGGTGTCGCCCGTCGCCGAGCCGATCAGGGCGTTGAGCCGCGCCCAACGTTGCCATTCGGCATAGGCCTGAGTCATTCGCTCGGCCAGGGCCTGGTTGGCCTGTTGGCGGCGTTGATCGTCGGCCTGTTGGGCACGCAATTCGGCGCAAGCCTGTTCGCTGGCAGTCAGTTGTTCCTGCAAGGTTTGCAGGGCTGACGCCAGTGCCTCAGCGGGTAGTTCCAGCGTGGCCAGGGCCTGATGCTGTTGCAGACGCTGCTGGCGTTCCTTGAGCAGGATTTGCGCTTGCTCCAATGCTTTGTCACTGTCCAATAGGCGCTGGCGCAGTTGGCTGACGGCATCGTCATCGAAACCCAGTAATTGCTCCAGGCCACTGTCATCCAATTCGGGATGCTGCTGACGCCACTGCTCGATTTGACTGCGAACCTCAGCGTGTTCTTGTTCCAGCGCCTTTAAACGTTCGCCCTTGGCCTTGAGTTCAGCGGCCAGTTCAATCAGTCGAGCCTGCGCTTGCTGCAGTTGCTGGCTGACCTGGTCCTGTTGCTGGCGAGCGTGCTCGACCGTCTGCTCCAGGTGCTGTTGCCACTGCTCAGCACTTGTTTGCTCGCCGAGCAGGTCGGCGAGACTGGCCTGGCTCTGTTGCTGTTGGCGCTCCAGCTCGCTGAACTGCTGTTGTAGCTCTGCTTGTTTCAGGGCTCGCGTCTGTTGTTGCAGTTGGGCCTTGTCCAGGGATTGCTGGCGTTCGCTGTGTTCTTGCTGCTCGTCCTTGCGCCGTTGCAGCAAGTCCAGGCGCAAGGCCAGTTGCTGGTCCAGGTGCAGGAAGGTCGCTGCAGGCTCGCGGCGCAGGTCGTCGAGAACAGGCGCTGGCAATACGCTGGCAACGCTTGCCAGGTCTTGCTCCAGGCGCTCTTGATCGGCATCCAGGGCTTGCTGCTGATGGCTGAGCTGCTGATTGGCCTGCTGGCTGGAGTCGCTGGCACGCTGCAGTTGCTGTTGCAGGCGCGCTGCTTCTTTTTGCAGGGTCAGCAGGGTGTTCTGGCGCTGCTCATCGCGGCTGATGTCGTCGCTCAGTCGGCGCGCTTGCAATTGCAGCCAACCAGCGCGTTGGCTGCTGTCCTGCTCCAGCAGCACACTGTTGAGCGGGTGAGCCTCAAGGTCCGGAGCGATGGCGTGTAGCTGCTCGGCCAGTTGCTCCTGCTGGTGAATGTATTCTTTAATCTGGCCGTTGACGCCACCCAGTTGGGTACGCAGTTCATCCAACTGCTGTTTCAGCGCGTCGACCGCTTGCTGGGCGTTGTGCTCTTCATCCTGGTCATGGCGACCCAGGCTTTGTAGCAGCGCTTCAGGCTGATGGTAAGGGTGCTCCTGGCTGCCGCATACCGGGCAGGGCTGGTCATCTTGAAGTTGTGCGCGCAGTTCTTCGACGCTTTGGCTGCGGGCCAGTCGCTGGCGTTCCAGCAGTTGCCGGGTGACCGTCAGGGTCTGTTCGGCAGCGGTCAGTTGGTTCTTGCCGTTGAGGCCTGCACTGATCAGCTGTTCGCGCTGTTTGAGGGCGGCTTGCTGGCGCTCGCGCAAGGCGGCCTGGCGTTGTTCCAGTTCCTGCTGTTGATGCCACAGGTGGCTGAGTGTTTCCACCTGGCGCTGCTGCTGGCGATTTTTCTGCAGCAGCTCGCCGAGCAAACCGATCTGTTCAGCCAGGGCGTCGGGTTCAGCCTGGGCTTCGTGGTAGAGCAGGGCAAGGGCGGCGCGTTGTTGCTCCAGTGCAGCATTGGCCTGCTCGACCCGTTGCTGCAAACCTGGCAATTCGGCGCGTCCCTGATTCAGCCGGTTACCCAGTTGCATCAACTGTTGCAGGCGGTCGCGGTAGGCACTCCAGGCGTCACTCAAGCCTGCCAGTGATTCACTCTGCACAAGCTGTTCGCAGATCTGGCCGAGGCGTTCTTCGGTCAGTCGCTGGTGTTCTGCCAACTGCAGCAGGTGCTGCTGGCCTTCATTGCAGGCCTGCTCAGCCTGTTGCTTGAGGGTCTGGCAGTTGGCCAGTTCCTGGCTCAGGCGGGTCAGGCTGTTTTGTTCGGCAAAGGCCTGGCGCAGCAACGGCGCGCTTTCGCTTTGCCGAGCCAGGGCGTGAGCCAGCCCCTCTTGCGCGCCGAGCTGTTGTTCGTGCAGTTGCTGCTGGCGTGCTTGCTGCTCATCGTGTTGTTGGTGCAAGACGCTGATACGGTCGGCCAAAGGCGCGAGTTGGCTGCTCAAGGCCTGTTGACGGGCGAACTGATGACGTTGCGGCGCCAGGTGCTCCAGACGTAGCAGGTTCAGGCGCTCGCCCTGCAGGTTGTCACTGTGCTGTTGAGCGCTGAGTAATTGCTCGCTGCTGTTATGCACCTGGGCTTGCAGTTGCTGCAGTTCGTTCAGCCAGGCGCGTTGCAGTTCCAGCTGGCGCAGTTGCGTCTGCTCGCCTTTGAAGCGCTCCAGCGCCTGGTGGTAGCGCTGGTCAAGCTCGGCGCGAGCCTCGTCGGACAACGGCATGACCCCGGCGGCTTGCTCCTGCAATATTTTGTGCGCTTCTTCGGCCTCTTTGCTCTTGCTATAGGCGCGGCGCCCAAGCTGGCTGTAGATCGCCGTGTTGGTGAGCTTTTCCAGCAGTTCACTGCGGTCTTTGTCGTCGGCCTTGAGGAATGCACTGAACTCACTCTGGGCCAGCATCACGGCGCGGGTGAACTGTTCGAAGTTCAAGCCCAGGCGTGATTCGATCAGTTGTTTGTATTCGCCCTTGCTCTGGTTGCTCAACAGCTGATCACTGTCTAGGTCGTGCAGGCTCTGGCGACTGCCTTGCAGTTTGCCGTTGGCCTTGTCGCGGGCGCGATTGGCCTCCCAGCGTGCGCGGTAGCGGCGACCATCGATGCCGACGAAGTCGACTTCGGCAAAGCCGCTGCCCGTGCCACGGCGCAGCAGGGTACGCGGGTCACTGGTAAGGATGTCGCTGTCGACTTCCGGCAGCTTGGTTTCCCGGCCGATGTTGCTCAGCCGCGGTACGGCGCCGAACAGCGCCAGGCACAGGGCATCGAGCAGGGTGCTCTTGCCGGCACCGGTCGGCCCGGTGATGGCGAACAGGCCAGCGCTGGCCAGCGGTTCGGCGGTGAAATCGATTTCGAACGGACCGGCCAGCGATGCCAGGTTCTTCAGGCGGATGGCGAGAATTTTCATGGCTGTTCCTCTTGCTGCTGAACGTCCTGCAACAACAGGGCGAAGTCGGCCAGGGTCTGCTCGTCCACGGTATTGCCGTAGGCCTGGGCCCAGGCGCGGCTGAACAGTTCTTGCGGGGTCATCTGACCCAGCTCTACCAGGGCCGTATCATCCACCTCTGCCCCTTCGCCGTTGCCCGCGTACTCGGCGCCGATGCGCACCAGGCGTACGGCCTTGCCCTGCAACGCGCTTTCCAGTTGCTGGCGCAGGTCCGGCTGTGGCTCGTCCAGACGCACCCGCACTTCCAGCCAGGGCTGACGTTGCGGGTCATCGAGCAGGTCGACCACTGGCAAATCGGCCAGTTGCGCAAGAATCTCAGGCAAAGGCGCGGGGCCGAGGCGTTGCAGGTGCACAGCACGTGGGATCAGGCGTGATTCAACACTGGCCAGAGCGCTGCCATCGATTTCGATTTCGAGGATCTGGTGCTGATAGCCGATTTCCGAGAACGACAGCGGGATGGGCGAGCCGCTGTAGCGAATGCGATCTTCGCGATTGACCCGCTGTGGCTTATGCAGGTGACCCAGGGCGACGTAGCTGATGTCCTTACTGAACAGGCTGGCGGGCAGGGCTTCGGCGTTGCCGATGATCAGGCTGCGCTCGGAGTCTTCCGAGACCGAACCGCCGGCCATGTGCGCGTGGCTGACGGCGATCAATGCCTGACCCGGCTTGCGCCGCTCAAGTGCCGCTGCGATCAAGAGCTCATGCACCTGGCCGATGCCGCGCAGGTAATCGTCGCCCAAGTGCGCGCCAGTGACTTCGGCCGGCCGCAGGAAGGGCAGGGCCAGGCACCAGGCAGCGACTTTGCCGCGGGCATTGGTCAGGGGGATCAGCAGGCGCTCGCTATCGAGCACCCCCTCATCAAGCCATTGCACCCGGCCCAGGGCATGGGTGCGCAGGCGACGCATCAAGGGTGCTGGCAGTTCAATACGCGAGCCGGAGTCGTGGTTGCCGGCGATCATCACGATGTTCAGTTTCGGCTGTTGCTCGTGGGCCTGGACGATGAAGTCGTAGAGACGTTCCTGGGCTTTGACCGGCGGATTGACTGTGTCGAAGATGTCGCCAGCGATCAGCAGCGCGTCAGGTTGGCGCAGCTTGAGCTGGCTGAGCAGCCACTCAAGGAAACAGGCGTGTTCGAAGTCGCGTTCCTGGCCATGTAGGGTTTGTCCCAAGTGCCAGTCGGAGGTGTGAAACAGACGCATGAAGGGTTCCGCAGATTGCCGGCGCAACGCATGGGCGTCACGCCTTGGGTTATTTGGGATACAACGGTGGCAGGCTGCCGTTTTCGCTCACAGTCGGCTGGATCTGTTCTGCCGCCGGGATGGTGCCAATGGCACGCCAGAGTTCATCACCCTGCCAATAGTGCCCGCTTTCGCTGTAGAGGGCACCGTTGAGACCGTCCAGGGCGTCGGATAGCGGCACGAAGCGGGCAGCCATTTCCGCCAGGGTTTCCGGTTGTTGTCGGGCCCAGGCGTCCAGGGCTTGGCGAGTGGCCTGGGGGTCGTTGGCCTGGCACGCGCGCTTGAGGTCGTCCAGCAAGGTGCGTGGGCTAGGTCCCGCCTGGGCAGCGCGCAGCACCGCCGGTTGCGAGCGGGCGCGCCACCACAGGGTAAAGCCGGCCAGGGTGCTCAGGGCCAGGAGTAAAGTGCTCAGTTGCCAGGGCCAGAGTGGGCGGGTGGTGACACTAACCGGGTCGATGTTGGCCGGCTTGTCGGCACTCAGAGCCGGGTTGTCCTGGATCTGCAGGCTGCGCGCCGGCAGGCTGCTGTGCTCCAAGTGGTCTTCGCGGGTGTTCCACCAGAACACTTCTTGAGCCGGCAGCTCCAGCGTGCCGCTGTGGGTCGGGACCAAGGCTTCACGTTCTTCACGGATGCCGAGCAAGCCGCGGTCGTTGACCTGATTACGCAGTTGCGGCTGGTCCGGGTAGCGGCGTAAGCCGGTGACCTCGGTTACCGGCAGCGGCGGCAGTTGGGCGCTGGACAGGCCCTCCGCCTGCACCGTCACCGTGCGGGTCAGCGAGTCACCGATCTGAATTTGTTGTTGCCCGGGATCAGGGCTCCAATGCTCCTCCAGGCTCAGGTTGTTGGTCGGCAGCCAAGGGGCGTTGGCGGGGTAGTCGCTGGGGATCGGGTTGACCGTCAGTACCAATGGCGTAGAGCTGACCCGCACCTGCTTACCGGCCCTGGGTGAACTAAGTTCCTGATCGGCATCGTTCTGCGCTGCCGTGGCGCTGAATGCCAGGGCCGGGATGTTCAGGTCACCGCTGTGCTGCGGGTAGATCGCGTAGCGCATTTCGATCACGCCATGGCGTACGCCGTCGATCACTTTCTCGAAGGTCCGCGACTCACCCAGGGGCTCGACCTTGGCGTTGTCAATTTGTAGCGGGCTCAAGCTGCTGTCGTCGTACAGCGGCACCGAATGGTAGATGCTCAGGGTCAGTACCGCCTGAGCCTGCACATAGACTTCGGGTTGATCGAGACTGGCATCAATGAACACCGGACCGTGATTTTCGCTGCTGGCTTCTTGCGCCAGTACTTGCAGGCTGATCGGTTCGCTGCGTAATTCACCCATCTGCAGGGCCGGGATTTCCACACTGCCGCTCTGGCGCGGCAGCAGGGTGATGATCCAACGGGTACCGGCGGTGTTATGGTCGTCAAGGCTGTTGAGGCTGTTGACCTGGCGGGTGTCACGCACGTCGAAGTTGGCCTCCAGGGGGCTCAGGTCCGGTTTGCCAAACTGTGTCACATCCTGGGTCTGCAAGGTCAGTTCAAGGGTTTCGCCAGCGTTCAGGCGCGTACGATCAACGCTGGCAAGCAGCGACGCGGCATGCACCTGCAGGCTGAGGAAGAGGCCGAGTACAAAGGCGCAGGCGCGACTCATTGATGGGGTTCCTGATGTTGTTGCTGTTCGTACCAGAATTTACGCCGCAGCAGTTCGGCCGGATTATCCGGGATCTGCCGTAGCCATTGTTCCAGGGCCTGACGCTGTTCGGCATCCAGGGTGCTGTCGAGTGGGCGCTGGGGCGGTCGGGTCGTTTGTTCATTATCCGCATTGCTGGCCAGGTTCTGTGCCTGCTCGCTGGCATTGCTGTCGTTCTTGTTGCTGTCGCTGGGCTGTTGCGAGGGTTTTTCGCTGGCCGGGTCCTGATTGTTCTGGGCGCTGCTGCTGGTGTCGACTTGTGCGCTGGGGGCACTCTGCTGCGCTTCCTGCGTGGGTTGTTCGGGCTGTTTGGGTTGTTCAGCCTGACGTTGTTGTAGCAGTTGTTCGACCAGGGCCTTATTGCTTAAGGCAGGTTGCAATTCCGGCTGTTTTTCAAGCGCCTGCTCATAGGCATCAAGGGCCGCTTCAAGTTCCCCACTGCGGGCCAAGGCGTTACCGCGGTTGTAGTGATCGGCGGCGCTGTTACCCTGGGCAAACAAGCGTGCTGCACCGTCGTAGTCACCGGCCTCATACAGGGCCAGGCCTTTCCATTGGCGGTCTTCGAAGTGCTGGGCGGCTTCATTCGGTCGTTGTTGTTCGAGCAGGTGTTGGCCTTGCTGGTCGGGACGCAGCCACAGGTCAGTGAACTCGAAGGCGTAGCTCGGTCGCGGCACTAGAAACAATAGCGGCAGGCAGAACAACCAACCACGGCGTCCGGCGCAGGCCGCCAACAGCAGGAGCGGCAACAACAGCCAATAGCCCTGGTCGGCCCAGCTATCCAGCTGCAAGGTATGACCATCATCGCGCAGGCTTTTCGGGTTCTCGAACAGGCGCAAGCCGCGCAGGTCAAGGTCGTCGATGCGGGCATTGCGGTAGCGCCCCCCGGTGCTGCTGACAAAGGCCTTGAGGCTGGCACTTTCCAAGCGTGGCATGAGAATGCCGCCCTGATCGTCCTTGAGGAACTCACCATTGGCTTGCTTGACCGGTGCACCTTGCGCAGAGCCGATACCGAGCATCAACAGGCTAGGCCCCCGACGGCCCAGGGCCTGCTTGATGCCGGCACGCTCCTGTGGGCTCAGGGATGAGCCGACCAACAGTAAGCGCCCCTGACCCAGGCCAGCCTGGGCCAGCAGTGCCAGGCCTTTGCGAACCGCCAGATCGGCGCGCTGACCAGCCTGGGGCATGATCGACGGGTCGAGGGCTTCGAGCAGGTTGCGGCTGGTGGCCAGGTCGTCGGACAGCGGCACCAAGGTGTGGGCACTGCCGGCATAGACGATGATTGCGGTCTGGCTGTCGCGGCGATGCTCAAGCAGGTCGAGTATCTTGCGTCGCGCCTGTTCCAGGCGGGTAGGCGCAGCATCCTCGGCAAGCATCTGTGGGGTCAGCTCCAGCAGAATCACCAGCGGATCGGCGGGGCGCTGACGGGTTTCCTCCAGGCGCTGCCAGCTAGGACCGACCAGGGCCAGAACCGTGAGCAACCAGGCCAGGCCAAGGGCAATCCACGGCAACTTGCTGTCGCGGCCATTGCCCCCACCCAGAAGTACGGCATGAAAGCTGGGTGGCAGAATCATCTGCCAGCGTCCGGCGCGTTTCTGTCGATGCCAGAGCTTGAACAGCAACCAGACAAGCAGCGGCAGGACAATCAGCCAGATCGGGCGTAGCCATTGCGGCCAGAGTGCGATCATCGGCGTCTCCTCAGGCGCAGGCGCTTGAGCCGTTCACGCCATTGCGGGTGCGGCACCAGAAAGCTCGGGCGCCGCAGCAGCCGTTGAAGCCGATTGTCCGGCCATTGTTCGTGTATCACCAGCAGTACGCTCAGAAGCAGCGCCAGGGCCAGTGGCCAACTGTACAAGGCTTGCGCTGTACGGGCTTGAGTCGGTTGTTGGGCAACCGGTTCCAAGCGGTCGAGGGCATCGTCGATATCGCGTAGCTCCTGACCGTCACGGGCACGGAAATAGGTACCACCGGTCAGTTCGGCGATTTCCTTGAGTGAGGCCTCGTCCAGGTCCAGACTCGGGTTGATCCCGAGCAAACCGGCGTTACCGGTCTCTTGCGGATCGGCGCCGATGCCGATGGTGTAGATCCGCACGTGTTCCTGGGCCGCCAGGCGCGCCGCTGTCAGTGGGTGGATCTGCCCGCCGTTATTGGCGCCGTCGGTGACCAGCACCAACACGCGGCTCTGCGATGGACGCTGGCGCAGACGCTTGAGGGCTAGGCCAATGGCGTCGCCGATGGCCGTGTTCTTGCCGGCAATGCCGATCTGCGCTTCGTCGAGGAAGGTGCGTACGGTATGGCGGTCGAAGGTTAGCGGCGCCTGCAGATAGGCCTGGCTGCCAAACAGAATCAGGCCAACGCGGTCACCCTGACGAGCTTCGAGAAAGTCGCCGAGCAGGGCTTTGACCAGGCTCAGGCGGCTAACCTCTTCGTCCTGCCATTGCATGTCGGGGAAGTCCATGGACCCGGAGACGTCCACCGCGACCAGCAGATCGCGGCCGCTGGCAGCCACCGGCAAGGGTTCGCCCAGCCATTGCGGGCGAGCGGCGGCAAACAGGAGCAATAGCCAGATCAGGATGAACGGTGCCTGTTGGCGCCAAGTTGGCAGATTCAGCCGCGCCCGGCGCCCGGCCAGACCTTCGAGTTCGTCGAGGAAGCTGACCTTGAGCACCGGTTCGCCGCTGTCGGCGGTGGGCAGCAGCCAGCGCGCCAGCCAAGGCAGCGGCAACAGCAGGAACACCCACGGCCAGGCCAATTCAAACATGTTTGCGAATCCAGGTTTCGACCGCGTGATTGAGCCCGGCGATGGCCTTGTCGTCGAGCTTGCATTCAGGTTTGTAGGCGCCTTCGACCAGGACCATCCAGCGGGTCAGGCCGGCAGCCGGGCAACGGTTGTCGAGAAACGCCAGCCACTGCCGACCGTTGAGGGTATGGCTATGACTGCCGGGGTAATGGTTGCGGCACAAGCGCTTGAGCAGGGCATTGATCTGCTGCAGCCAGGCACCGGCGGGTTCGCCGTCGTAGGGTTTGGGCAGGCGCGCCAGTTCCGCCAGGGCTTCGATGCGGATCGGGTCCAGTGGCAGTTCGGCGCGCACAATCGGTTTATTGCCCGCACGCCAGAGGTGCAGGCGCCACAGGCCCCATCCCAGTAATGGCAATAACGCCAGTAACGCCCACCAGCCGGGTGCCAGCGGCCACCAGCCCACAGGTGGCGGGGCGATCAGCGGTTGCAGTTGCTCCAGTGAGCTCACTGGACTTTCCCCGGTCGTTGCGCGTTGAGGTACTCGCGCAGTTGTTCAATCATTTCACTTTGGGTGCTCAGCGGCATAAGCACCACCCGCAGTTTTTGCGCCAGCAGCTCCCAACGCTCGATGCGTGCATCGCTTTGTTGACGGTAGCTCTGGCGTAGGGTCGGGTCGAGGGTGTCGAGTTCCAATTGTGCGCCGCGCTGGGCAAAACGCAGCAGGCCGGCGGCGGGCAAGGCATGGTCGAGCGGGTCGGACAGCGGCAGCAGGAGCAGGTCGCAGTGTCGCGCCAGCAGGCTCAATTGCTGCTCCACCGTCGGGCTCAACGCGCGTTCGTCGCAAATGATGATCGCCAGACTGCCGGGGCGCAGCACTTCACGGGCGCGGCGCAAGGCCAGGCCAAGGCTGTCTGCTTGAGGCTGGGCTTCGGTATGCAGCGCCTGATTGACTCGGGCCAGGCGGTTGAGCAACTGCAGCAGGCTTTGTTTGCTGCGTCGTGGCTTGATTTCATAATGCTCGTTGTCGCCGAATACCAGGCCGCCGATGCGGTCGTTGTGGCCCAGCGCGGCCCAGCCGATCAGGGCCGCTGCCTGGGCAGCAAGCACCGATTTGAACATCAGGCCGGAGCCGAAGAACAGCCGTTGGCTCTGCTCGACGAGAATGAAGATCGGTCGCTCACGTTCTTCGTGGAACAGCTTGGTATGTGGCTCCTGTGTGCGTGCTGTCACCCGCCAGTCGATATTGCGCACATCGTCGCCAGCCTGGTAGACCCGCACCTGGTCGAAGTCGACCCCGCGGCCACGCAGTTTCGAGTGGTGCAGGCCCACCAGCGGACTGCGCTGGCCGGGTCGTGAGAACAGCTGCACTTCGCGCACGCGATGACGCATCTCGATCAGCTCGGCGAGGCTGATGCGGATTCCGGGCGCGGCCAGCAAGCGTTCAGGCATGGCGTCAGGCGACAGCGACGACGTCGAGGATGCGCTGGATCACCCGGTCCTGATCAATCCCGGCGGCTTCCGCCTCGAAGGACAGAATGATGCGATGGCGCAACACATCGAACAGCACCGCCTGGATGTCTTCTGGGCTGACGAAGTCACGACCGGCCAGCCAGGCGTGGGCCCGCGCACAGCGGTCGAGTGCAATCGAGCCACGCGGGCTGGCGCCATAGGCGATCCAGTCGGCCAGCTCCAGGTCGAATTTGGCCGGGGTACGGGTGGCCATGACCAGTTGCACCAGGTATTCCTCCACGGCATCGGCCATGTACAGCCCGAGGATTTCCTTGCGGGCGGCGAAGATTGCCTGTTGGCTGACCCGGCGCTCGGGCTTGGCTTCGCCGTTGAGTGCCTCGCCACGGGCCTGTTGGAGAATGCGGCGCTCCACCGAGGCGTCCGGGAAACCGATTTTCACATGCATGAGGAAGCGGTCTAGCTGGGCTTCGGGCAGCGGGTAGGTGCCTTCCTGTTCGATCGGGTTTTGTGTGGCCATGACCAGGAACAGTGGCGACAGCTCGTAAGTGCTGCGCCCAACACTGACCTGGCGCTCCGCCATGGCTTCGAGCAGCGCCGACTGCACCTTGGCCGGTGCCCGGTTGATCTCGTCGGCCAGCACCAGGTTGTGGAAGATCGGTCCTTGCTGGAACACGAAACTGCCGGTTTCCGGGCGATAGATCTCGGTGCCGGTGATGTCGGCCGGAAGCAGGTCGGGAGTGAACTGGATACGATGGAACTCGGCTTCGACGCCTTCGGCCAGTTCCTTGATCGCCTTGGTCTTGGCCAGACCAGGGGCGCCTTCGACCAGCATATGGCCGTCGGCCAGAAGCACGATGAGCAAACGCTCGACGAGTTTTTCTTGGCCAAGGATCTGGGTGGAAAGAAAGGTGCGCAGCGCGATCAGCGCCTCACGGTGTTCCATCGTTGAAGGTTCCTGGACAAAAGCCAGGGCGTACCGCGTCTAAGCGCCCGGGCGGGGGCTGTTACTTTAATGCATCCGGGGTTGAAAAGCATCGCGGGGCGGTAGGCGCAATAGATTCGTAGCCGCTGCCGCCAGGCTGCAATCGGCTGCGAAGCAGTCGTCATTCAGTCACCATGATGGGGCTGAATGACGGCCGTTTCACGCCCGGTCGCAGCCTGGCGGCAGCGGCTACGGCGATCACTCAGTTCTTGAAGGTGGAATGCTTGCGGCCTTGGTCAAAGCAGGCAAACACCACCACCAACACCGCTGCCACAGCCAGGATCACCGCCACACCATCGGTGGAGTGGGTCGCCGAGCTTGCAACCAGGGCCAGACCACCCAGGGGCGCCAGGCCGCCGGCTACCGCAGTGCCAATCTCACGGCCGGTACCAAAGCCCGAGGCGCGAGTCTGGGTCGGGAACTGGCGGCTGAGGAACGAGCCCTGAGGCGCAAACATCATCGGCGCAAGGATGCCGGTACCGATGGCGATGGCCAGGTAGATCATCATTGGCTCGCCAGTGTTGAGCAGGGCCAGGAACGGATAAGCGAACAGCACCGAGAACACCCCGCCCAGCATCAGCACAGCCTTACTGCTCCACTTGTCGCACAGCCAGCCGAAGAACGGTACGGCGATAATCGCCACCAGGCTGGCGATGGTCACCGACAACGACGTGACATGGGCTTCAACCCCTTTGTACTGGGTCAGGTAGGCCAGCGAGAAGGTCTTGAAAATGTAGCTCAGAGCGTTGTAGCCAATGGCAACGAAGAACACCACTGCCAGCCCCTTGAGGTCGTTTTTGAACAGCAGCTTGAGCGGTGACACTTGTGCTTTGTTTGGCGTCTTGTCCAACTCTTTGAAATCCGGGGTTTCCGGGATGCTCCTGCGCACCCACAGGCCGACTGCGACCAGTACGATGCTGCAGATGAACGGGATGCGCCAGCCACCGGAGAGCAGGAACTCGTTGCCGTTCATGGTCAGCACGTACACGGTCAGCGACGACAGCAGCAAGCCCAGGTTCAGCCCCAATGCTGGCCAGGCACCCTGGCTGCCGCGCTTGCCTTCGCTGGCGTGCTCATAGGAGGTGACCGCTGCGGCGGAGAGTTCGGCACCCGCGCCCAGGCCCTGAATGACCCGTACCAGGACGAGGATGATCGGTGCCCAGATGCCGATGGAGGCGTAGCTGGGGATCAGGCCAATCAGGGTGGTGCACACACCCATCAGGCAGAAGGTAATGACCAGCACCTGCTTGCGTCCGAAGCGGTCACCCAGGTAACCGAACAGGATGCCGCCAAAGGGTCGGGCAATAAAGCCGATGGCGAAGGTGGAAAAGGCCAGCAGCGAGGCCACGGCCGGATTGCTCGGGTCGAAGAACACCTTGGAAAACACGATCGCCGCCATGGTGGCGTACAAGTAGAAGTCATACCACTCCAGCATCGAGCCGAAGATGGTTGCAGCAGCGACCTTACGCAGGCGCTTTTTCTTCTGTTCCGGGGTTTCTGTCGCGGCCGCAGCCGTCTCATGTACCGACATAAGCGGTTTCCTTTTTGTCTTTGTAGTTATGGTGTGCAGCAGGGTTTCAACGGGTTTTGAAGATCCGGTCGGCGATCATCTGGCCGATCGGGATCGCCGAGGTGGCGGCCGGCGACGGTGCGTTGCAGACGTGGACCATGCGTGGCGTCTCGGCGAACAGGAAGTCATGCACCAACGTGCCGTCACGCATCACCGCCTGGGCGCGGATGCCGGCTTCATAGGGCAACAGGTCTTCGATGTTCAGCGAAGGGCAGTACTTGCGGCATTGCTCCAGGTAACCGCCCTTGAACAGTGAGTTCTTCATCTCGGTGGTGCCAGAGCCGAGGTTGTTCCAGAGGGTTTTCCAGAATCCGGGGAAGCGTGCGTACTCGGCAACGTCGCGCCAGTTCACCGAAAACTTTTTGTAGTTCTCACGGCCCAGGCCCAGCACCGCGTTGGGGCCAACGGTGACGCTACCGTCGATCATCCGCGTCAGGTGCACGCCGAGAAACGGCAATTCAGGGTCCGGGATCGGGTAGATAAGATGGTTGACGATGTCGTTCTTGCTGGCGGGCAGGCGGAAGTATTCGCCACGGAACGGGATGATCTGATGGTCGATCTTGACCCCGGCCAGGGCTGCCAGGCGGTCCGATTGCAGACCGGCGCAGGCAACCAGCTGGCGAGCACGCCAGACCTTGTCATCGCTGCTGATGGTGACATCGTCGCCGCTCTCGACAATGGCGCGCACGGTGGTCGACAACTGCACCTCGCCACCGGCGGCCTGGATCACCCGCGCCATGGCCTGGCAGACCTGCTTGTAGTCGACAATGCCGGTGGCATCGAGAAACAGCCCGCCCAGACCAACGATGTTCGGCTCGCGGCGTTGCAGTTCGGCTGCATCCAGGCGCTCGACCTTGAGGCCGTTGTGCTGCGAACGCTCGTACAACGCGTGCATGCGCTGAACTTCCAGCGGGGTAGAGGCAACCAGCAATTTGCCACAGACATCGAACGTGATCTGGTGCTCGCTGCAGAACGCCTTGGTTGCCTCGGCGCCACGCTTGCACAGGTCAGCCTTGAGGCTGCCGGGGGCGTAATAGATACCCGCATGGATCACGCCACTGTTGTGTCCGGTCTGATGCCTGGCCAGGCTCGCTTCCTTTTCCAGGATCAGCAGTGAGGCGCCAGGCTGGCGCTCAAGCAGTGCCATGGCGGTCGCGAGGCCGACAATGCCGCCGCCGATGATGCAATAGTCGTAAATCATGCAGGTGTCACCTTGGCTTGTTCTTATCAGAGAGTCTGCTTATCAGGTTGTCAGACTAAGTCGGTCAAACAAAAGGCGCTGTGCACCAGCGCCGGTTAGAGACGGTAATTCAAAGGGTCAATCGATGCTTGGCAATTCCAGTTTCAGGCGTTTGGCGGAAGCACGCAGGTGAGCTTCGGCGCAGGCCGCGGCGGCATGGCGATCGCCGTCAACGATGGCCTGATACAGCGCCTGGTGTTCGCGGTTGGCGTCAGCAGAGCCCCCCACCGAGTGGGCGGCGGAGTTTTCCCAGGCGGTCTTGCGTGCCGCGGCCAGCTGGCCACGGAGAAAGTCGTGGAAGGCGACGAAATAATCGTTCTTGCTGGCATCGGCAATGGCGCGGTGGAACTCGACGTCGGCGGCGGCTGCCGCAGCAAAGTCGCTGCGTTTGTCGAGCATCTCCTGCAGGGCTTTGTTCATGCGCGCCAGGTCCGCTGCATCGCGGCGTTGGGCCGCCACCGAGGCGGCCTGGGTCTCGATCCACAGACGCACTTCGAACATCTGCACCAGGTCGGGGCTGCGGCCTTGTGCGGAAGGGAAGCGGAACACCGTGCCGGTGGGTGTTTGCGAAATATAAGAACCCAGGCCGCGGCGGGCGATCAGCACCCCATCCGCCTTGAGCTGGGCTACGGCTTCGCGCACCACCGAGCGGCTGACGTTCAGTTGTTCGGCCAGTTGCTGCTCGGTGGGCAGGCGCGCTTCGGCCGCCAGGCGTCCGGAATCGATCTCTGCACGGATGGCACCGACGACGCGTTCGACCAGCGTGTCAGGGCGCTGAAGCTCAAGCATGGGGTCTAGCTCATTAATCAGGTTGTCAGACAATGCCTTCGAGGCAGTTGCTTGTCAAGAAACTGCAGCTGCGATTACAGCTCGCTGACGTAGGTGCCGGTGCCCTTGAGGATGTTCTGCAGGGTTTCGTCGACCTCGGCAAGGTCGGTGCCGTCGCTGCTGAGGAGAATCTCCAGATGGTCGTCGCCACCGAGGGCGTCGGCATCCAGCGGTGCAACCTCGATCAGCAAGCGTTTGGTGCTGAACGTGACCTTCAAACCTTCGACGGGGGCGTAATGCTCGTCGAGCGTAATGTCCACACGGTCTTCGTCCGGGTAGCGGGTCATGAGGAACATCTGGCCCTTGTCGCTGTGGCAGCACAGGGTGGCCATGTTGTCTTCTTCATCATCGCAAGGGGTGGCGAAGAGCAGGGCGGTGGTCAGTTGCATGGGGGGCTCGATCAATAAGTTGAAACACGATTTTGCCAGTCTTCGGCCCAGGGATAAACGAGCAGTTGCACCTCAATGACCGAATATGTCGCAGCACCGCAAGCAGGGGCGGGTGGGCACTCGTTAAGCTGCGCTGTCGATGGTCACCCGTAAAGACACAGCCCGGTCTGGAGCAGTCGTTTTTGCAGATGCCCATCCGTGGAATTGGTGAATGTGACTAATGAGTCGTGTTTTGCGCCTGTTCTTATGGTTTTACCGTCTTCCTGCTACGGGTTGGCTATCGTTGATCCGTAGATGGCGGACGCGCGCGACGCTTCACTCAATAACAAAGCCCAAGCGGAGTACCACAGATGGCGTTTTTCACCGCAGCCAGCAAAGCCGACTTCCAGCATCAACTGCAAGCGGCCCTGGCGCAGCACATCAGCGAACAGGCACTGCCACAAGTGGCGCTGTTTGCCGAACAGTTCTTCGGCATCATCTCTCTTGACGAGCTCACCCAGCGCCGCCTGTCGGATCTGGCCGGTTGCACCCTGTCGGCCTGGCGCATTATCGAACGCTTCGATCCTGCCCATCCTGAAGTTCACGTCTACAACCCTGATTACGAGCGTCATGGCTGGCAGTCGACCCACACGGCGGTCGAAGTCCTGCACCATGACCTGCCTTTCCTGGTCGACTCGGTGCGCACCGAGCTCAACCGCCGCGGTTACAGCATCCATACCCTGCAGACCACCGTCCTGAGTGTGCGTCGCGGACCTAAGGGTGAGCTGCTGGAAATTCTGCCCAAGGGCACCCAGGGTGAGGGCGTTTCGCAAGAATCGCTGATGTACCTGGAAATCGACCGCTGCGCCAACGCCGCCGAACTCAATGTGCTGACCCGCGAACTGGAGCAGGTGTTGGCTGAAGTGCGCGTCGCGGTAGCCGATTTCGAACCGATGAAAGCCAAGCTGAGTGAGCTGCTGACGCTGGTCGAGCAAACCGCCTACACCCCGGCGCAGACCGAGAAGGCTGAGGTCAAAGATTTTCTGGAGTGGTTGCTGGGCAACCACTTCACCTTCCTCGGTTATGAAGAGTTTGTTGTTCAGGGCGATGCCCAGGGCGGCCAATTGGTTTACGACGAACAGTCGTTCCTCGGCCTGACCCGCCTGCTGCGCGCCGGCCTCACCGCCGAAGACCTGCGCATCGAAGATTATGCGGTCAACTACCTCAACGAGCCGCTGCTGCTGTCCTTCGCCAAGGCCGCTTACCCGAGCCGCGTGCATCGTCCGGCTTACCCGGATTATGTATCGATCCGCCAGCTGGACGCCGACGGCAAGGTCATCAAAGAATGCCGCTTCATGGGCCTGTACACCTCTTCGGTGTACGGCGAAAGCGTGCGCTCGATTCCGTATATCCGTGGCAAGGTCGCCGAAGTCGAGCGTCGCTCTGGCTTCGACCCTAAAGCCCACCTGGGCAAAGAGCTGGCGCAGGTTCTGGAAGTGCTGCCGCGCGACGATCTGTTCCAGACGCCGGTCGATGAGATGTTCAGCACCGTGATGTCGATCGTGCAGATCCAGGAGCGCAACAAGATTCGCGTGTTCCTGCGCAAGGATCCGTACGGTCGCTTCTGCTACTGCCTGGCGTATGTGCCGCGGGATATCTACTCCACCGAAGTGCGGCAGAAAATCCAGCAAGTGCTGATGGATCGCCTCAAGGCCAGCGACTGCGAGTTCTGGACCTTCTTCTCCGAGTCGGTACTGGCCCGTGTGCAGTTGATCCTGCGCGTCGATCCGAAGAATCGTATCGACATCGACCCGCAACAGCTGGAAAACGAAGTGATCCAGGCCTGCCGTTCGTGGCAGGACGACTTTGCCAGCCTCACCGTCGAGAGCTTCGGCGAAGCGCAGGGCACCAACATCCTTGCCGACTTCCCCAAGGGCTTCCCGGCAGGTTACCGCGAGCGCTTTGCCGCGCACTCGGCAGTGGTCGACATGCATCACTTGCTGACCCTGTCCGAACGCAAACCGCTGGTCATGAGCTTCTATCAGCCGCTGACCCAGGCCGGCAAACAGCAACTGCACTGCAAGCTGTACCACGCCGATACGCCGCTGGCGCTCTCCGACGTTCTGCCGATCCTGGAAAACCTTGGCCTGCGTGTGCTTGGCGAGTTCCCATACCGCTTGCGCCATGCCAGCGGCCGTGAGTTCTGGATTCATGATTTCGCCTTCACCTACAGCGAAGGCCTGGACCTGGACATCCAGCAACTCAACGACACGCTGCAGGACGCCTTTGTCCATATCGTCAAAGGCGATGCGGAAAACGACGCCTTCAACCGCCTGGTACTGACCGCCGGCTTGCCATGGCGCGACGTGGCCCTGCTGCGTGCCTATGCCCGCTACCTCAAGCAGATCCGCCTGGGTTTCGACCTGGGGTACATCGCCAGCACCTTGAACAACCACACCGACATCGCGCGCGAACTGACCCGGTTGTTCAAGACCCGCTTCTACCTGGCACGCAAGCTCGCCAGCGATGACCTGGATGACAAGCAGCAGCGTCTGGAACAGGCCATCCTGACCGCTCTGGATGATGTCCAGGTGCTCAACGAAGACCGCATCCTGCGGCGCTACCTGGACCTGATCAAGGCCACCCTGCGTACCAACTTCTACCAGACCGACGCTCAAGGTCAGGCCAAGTCGTACTTCAGCTTCAAGTTCAATCCCAAGCTGATTCCCGAACTGCCCAAGCCTGTGCCCAAGTTCGAGATATTCGTCTACTCGCCGCGCGTCGAAGGCGTGCACCTGCGCTTTGGCAACGTCGCCCGTGGCGGTTTGCGCTGGTCGGACCGTGAGGAAGACTTCCGTACCGAAGTGCTGGGCCTGGTAAAAGCCCAACAGGTCAAGAACTCGGTCATCGTTCCGGTCGGTGCCAAAGGTGGCTTCCTGCCGCGTCGCCTGCCGTTGGGCGGCAGCCGCGATGATATTCAAGCCGAAGGCATCGCTTGCTACCGGATCTTCATTTCCGGTCTGCTGGACATCACCGATAACCTCAAGGACGGCGCCCTGGTACCGCCAGCCAACGTCGTGCGCCACGACGATGACGATCCGTACCTGGTGGTGGCCGCCGACAAGGGCACCGCAACCTTCTCTGACATCGCCAACGGCATTGCCATCGACTACGGCTTCTGGCTCGGCGATGCCTTCGCCTCCGGTGGTTCGGCCGGTTACGACCACAAGAAGATGGGCATCACCGCCCGTGGCGCCTGGGTCGGCGTGCAGCGGCACTTCCGCGAGCGTGGCATCAATGTCCAGGAAGACCCGATCACCGTGGTTGGCGTTGGCGACATGGCTGGTGACGTCTTCGGCAACGGCTTGCTGATGTCCGACAAGCTGCAACTGGTGGCCGCATTCAACCACCTGCACATCTTCATCGATCCGAACCCGGAACCGGCCAGCAGCTTTGCCGAGCGCAAGCGCTTGTTCGACCTGCCGCGCTCGGCCTGGAGCGATTACGACACCAGCATCATGTCCGAAGGCGGCGGGATCTTCCCGCGCAGTGCGAAAAGCATCGCCATCACCGCGCAGATGAAAGAGCGCTTCGCCATCGAAGCCGACAAGCTGACCCCGACCGAGTTGCTCAACGCCTTGCTCAAGGCACCAGTGGACCTGCTCTGGAACGGCGGTATTGGCACCTACGTCAAATCCAGCGAAGAAAGTCACGCTGATGTCGG
The DNA here is from genome assembly GCF_002845275.2 of Pseudomonas sp. S06B 330. NCBI lineage: Bacteria > Pseudomonadati > Pseudomonadota > Gammaproteobacteria > Pseudomonadales > Pseudomonadaceae > Pseudomonas > Pseudomonas tussilaginis. The sequence continues at coordinate 1,840,037 of NZ_CP088149.1, forward strand.
TGACAAGGCCAACGACGCCTTGCGTGTCGACGGCAACGAGTTGCGCTGCAAAGTGGTCGGCGAGGGCGGTAACCTCGGCATGACCCAGCTGGGCCGTGTCGAATTCGGTCTCAACGGCGGCGCCACCAACACCGACTTCATCGACAACGCCGGTGGTGTGGACTGCTCTGACCACGAGGTCAATATCAAGATCCTGCTCAATGAAGTGGTGCAGGCCGGCGATATGACCGAGAAGCAGCGTAACCAGCTGCTGGGCAGCATGACCGAGGAAGTCTCTGGGCTGGTGCTGGGCAACAACTACAAGCAGACCCAGGCACTGTCTCTGGCGGCGCGCCGGGCTCGCGAGCGGATTGCCGAGTACAAGCGGCTGATGGCTGATCTGGAAAGCCGTGGCAAGCTGGACCGGGCCATCGAGTTCCTGCCGACTGAGGAGCAGTTGGCGGAGCGTCTGGCGGCCAACCAGGGCCTGACCCGTGCCGAGCTGTCGGTGCTGATCTCCTACAGCAAGATCGACCTCAAGGAAGCGCTGCTCAAGTCCTTGGTGCCGGATGATGACTACCTGACCCGCGACATGGAAACCGCGTTCCCGCCGTCGCTGGTGAGCAAATTCGCCGAGGCCATGCGTCGTCACCGCCTCAAGCGCGAAATCGTCAGCACCCAGATCGCCAACGATCTGGTCAACAACATGGGCATCACCTTCGTTCAGCGCCTGAAAGAGTCCACCGGCATGAGCCCGGCGAATGTCGCCGGTGCTTACGTGATCGTGCGTGACATCTTCCACCTGCCGCACTGGTTCCGCCAGATCGAGGCGCTGGACTATCAGGTGCCGGCGGAAATCCAGCTAACCCTGATGGACGAGTTGATGCGTCTGGGCCGTCGGGCGACTCGCTGGTTCCTGCGCAGCCGTCGCAACGAGCAGGATGCCGGGCGTGATGTGGCGCATTTCGGGCCGAAGATCGCCGCCCTCGGCCTGAAGCTTGATGAGCTGCTGGAAGGGCCGACCCGCGAGCGCTGGATGACCCGTTACCAGGGCTTCGTCGAAGCGGGTGTGCCTGAGCTGTTGGCGCGCATGGTCGCGGGGACGACGCACCTGTACACCCTGCTGCCGATCATTGAAGCGTCCGACGTCACTGGCCAGGATCCGGCTGAAGTGGCCAAGGCCTTCTTCGCCGTTGGCAGCGCGCTGGATCTGACCTGGTACCTGCAGGAAATCAGCAACCTGTCGGTAGAGAACAACTGGCAGGCCCTGGCCCGCGAGTCGTTCCGCGATGACATCGACCTGCAGCAGCGGGCGATCACCATCTCGGTCCTGCAGATGGCCGATGCGCCAGCGGACATGGATGCACGGGTCGCGCTGTGGCTGGAGCAGCACCGTGTGATGGTCGAGCGCTGGCGCGCCATGCTTGACGATCTGCGTGCCGCTACCGGAACCGATTACGCTATGTACGCGGTGGCCAACCGCGAGCTGGTGGATTTGGCCATGAGCGGGCAGGCGGTGATGATGCCGTCCTGAGTCTAAAGCAGGTCGAATCCTGAAATAGATTTACACCTATTTCAGCCCAACGCCCGATGCACTGCATCGGGCGTTTTGTTTGGGTCGGTTTATCACCCCTGGTGGGCCGATAGATGGCGTGCTCAGTGAACCTCTTGAGCTTGTACGGCTAACTCGGCCTCACGCTTGGCGATGGCGGCTTCCAGCTCGGGGGAACGCTTGGCCCATTGCTCGGGCGGCAGAGGTTTGGACCATTCGATGATGGCGGGGTAGGTCAGGTCTGGAGGCGGGTATAACTTTTTTCTTTGTAGATAGGTGGCCAAAGGTGCGTTGAAAATAAATACCCCAACTACACCCTCCCACAATATCGTCAGAATCCAACCGCGAGTTTTAGCTTTATCGCTCATGTAATCGATGTAGTAGCGCAGGCTCCCGCCTGAGTTAAGTGCAGCCGCCTCCGGCGCTGCATCCGGCCCAATCTCCATGTAACTGCGCATGCATTCCCATAACGCCATGGCGCTGGTGCCACCCCCACAGTTAAAGCCCAGCGAGAAATGCTTGTTATCGTCTTTGGCCTGCGGGTCGGGGTTCTTAAAGCCGATGATCAATAAGCCCATCGTTGCTTTACCTGCCTGGCTCACCGACGAATGTTGCGTCGCCGCCGCCGTCACGCTTTCCCAAGGAACAATCCAATATTCGCCATCTGCTTGTGGTACACACACCTCGCGGCGTTGTCGATTAAAGCGCACAGGTAAAGGTACTTCGCGGAACAGGCCCTGGATTAGAAAAAAAACTGGCAATGCCATAATAATTGCACCCAACATCAAAGTATCCCGACTGAAGTCAGAGTTGAGATTTCGGGTGAAGAAAGACATGGCCAGAAACGTCATCACACCTACCCATATCCCCATCACCGCCGAACCGATGCTGTAGTTACCGATGTCGAGAAACACCTCGTTCTTGCGCCAAATGGTGTTGAGCACATCCGAGGGTTTCCGACCGGTGGGGATGGGCAGTGGTGCCAAGTAGTCATTGCGCGAAAATATCCGCTTTTTCGTCGTGCCTGCCGGTGGCGTACTCATGTCTCGTCCACAGGCTGCATCTGCACGGCTAATTCGGCCTCACGCTTGGCGATGGCGGCTTCCAGCTCGGGGGAGCGCTTGGCCCATTGCTCGGGTGGCAGGGGGTTGGACCATTCGATGATGGCGGGGTAGGTCAGGTCTGGAGGTGGATTCAGTTTCCAGCGTTCAAGTACGTCTATCAGTAGCGTGTTAAAAATGAAAATCCCACAGAAGCCTTCCCAAAATGCGGTTACAAGCCAGCCCCTCAACTTCGCAGCCTTGATAAGGTCGTCCAGATAGGTGGCCCATATGCCTTTAGATCTGTCGAAGCGTGCAGTCTGATCATCAACTGCATCCGGTCCAATTTCCATATAACTGCGCATGCATTCCCATAACGCCATTGCGCTGGTGCCCCCGCCACAGTTAAAACCCAGCGAGAAATGCTTGTTGTCGTCTTTGGCCTGCGGATCCGGATTTTCAAAGCCGATGATCAACAAGCCCATCGTTGCTTTACCTGCCTGGCTCACCGACGAATGTTGTGTAGCTGCCGCCGTCACGCTTTCCCAGGGGACAATCCAGTATTCGCCATCTGCTTGCGGTACACATACTTCGCGGCGTTGCCGATTAAAGCGCACGGGTAGTGGCACTTCGCGGAACAGAGCCTGGATCAAAAATAAGATAGGGATGCCAACGATGATAACTCCTCCCACCAATACTATAGGGTCAGGCGTGAGGTAGTTCATAAATGCAAATAACATTACCATCGGCCATATCCCCATCACCGCCGAACCGATGCTGTAATTACCGATATCGATAAACACCTCGTTCTTGCGCCAAATGGTGTTGAGCACATCCGAGGGTTTTCGACCGGTGGGGATGGGCAGTGGTGCCAAGTAGTCATTGCGCGAAAATATCCGCTTTTTTGTGGTGCCTGCCGGTGGCGTACTCATGTCTTGTCCTTGGGTTGCAGGTAATAGGCACCGGGTCGATCTGCGCCCAGCCCATACCTCGGCACACTATCCAGTTCCGGTGTCGGGTCGTCCCGCAGGGCAACCACGCCGCCGCTGTCATTCAACGTAAAGGCGAGCCCCCGTTCACCACCGATGAAGGTGTCGGCACCCAGCATCGCGATCAAGGGGGTGCGGTACCACAAGCGCAGGGAGACAGTACTGGGTTGTGTACTAAGAACACCTGGCTCGGTGTTGAAGGGCCCGCTCAGGCGCAAGCCTTGACCTTCCTTGGCCGGTATCCAGCAACAGCTGCTGCTGGGTAGCCAGTGCGGGACCATATTCCGCCAAGGTCTGGGCGGCTGACGATTTTTGCTCAGGCTGTTTTTGATCAAGTAGCGGTGGCGCTGGGTATCCACTGGGTCACCGATCAGGCTCAGTCCCAGGTAGACGCTGTTGGGCTCAGCCCCTGGCAGGTCGATGGTCAGGCTGTCGATGGAGCTGATGGACGTCAGTCCTGAAGGTCCATTGGCGCTGCCCACCTCCGAACGGCTCTCCATGCTCACTCGAGGTGTATACAGGATGCCGTACAGGTGGTTGAGTTCGCTTTGTTGGGCCTTGGCCGCGATAGGCTCCAGATTGCCCGCCCGCGCTTTTGACCAGCAGCAGGCGCTGAGGAAGTTTTGCAGTGGCGTTTGCTGAAAGAACCAGGTGATCAGGTACAGCACGCCCAGCGCGGCAATGATCCAGTTCAGCGGGCCCATGTACAGCGAATAGCGCATGATGGCGGTTTCCACTTCCACTAAACCCGCCAAGGCTTTGCCCGTTTGTACTACGCCCAATAACGCCTGGGCTCCATAGGCCGTTACCTGGCCCGAGACCACGGCCAGGCGCATCTCTAGCCACGGATCGATATGGGTTTGTGCGCCCTCCAGTTGTATTTGCAAAGACCGGTATTCGTTTACGGCCGCGCGAAATGACAATCCACCAATCACCCCACCAAACAGGGTCAGGGTTGGGGCCGGAGATGAGCGAATTAGAAACTGATCCTTCTTCATCCCCTGCCGCACCTGATTATCAATCACTGCCGTCAACGCAGCCGCCGTATACAAAGTCGCAGAAATAGTGTCGTTAACACGCCGGTCGTCCATTCCCTCCACGGTCTCAGCCTGACTCAGGTAATTACTCGCGTTGAACGAGTTCAGCAGCAAGGCCGCCAGGGGGACGACTCCACCGCTATGGGTCACAAAGGTGGAGTTCGTAATCCCTGCCACGCGCCCGGCTCCAATGGCTTCCCCTGTGGCGCGGGCCCAGCGGGTCAGGCCTTCGGCTTTTTGCCCCAGTAACGTCCAGATCTGGCGGCCACCTTCGGTCACGAACTGCAAGCGCGCTTCGCTGCCCAGGCGCGCGGCAACGAAAATGCCGAGCCAGGCCGTGCTGAAGGTTTTCTGCTCTTTGAGCAACAGCAACGCCGCGGCCAGGCGGTTGACCAGTACGCTCCATGGGCCGTTGGCGTCCCGGGCCATGGCCGCGAGGTCGTTGATGATCGGCAGGGTCAGAGGGGCCAGGGCCTGATGGGTGGCGGTGATGTTCTCGGCGGCCAGCGCCGCCAGCAACTCGCCCAGGCGCGTGCTGCTGTTCATGGCCGCATCGAGCGAAGGCGTCCAGGCGCGGAAGAGGTGTGTCAGTGCGCCGCCATCGGCGGCCCGCACATAGTCGGCATATTGTTCGGCGCCCTGGGCCCGAATGCATTGGGCGCTCAGGCAGCCCGTGGCCAGCTCGGTCAACCAGAGCCGTGTGTTCAGGTCATGGTAATCGACAAACCAGGTGCCATTGGCGGAACGCTTGAGGAACACGCCGCGGTCGCTGAACAGTGCTTGATGGCGTTGTTCGATCTGTTGGAAATGGCTGGGGGCGGTGGTTTCGAGCCAGGTGTTCATCGCCTCCAGGTCGATGTATTCACTCACCTTGGCACTGAGGAAGTCGTTATCGCGGTTGGCCTGTTTTTCGGCGCGGTATTCGCGCACCAGGTGTTCTGCTTCGGGGTACAGGTCGGCCGGTATAAAGGCGCGCACGGGCGCTACGATACGGGCAATACGCGCATCGCGGGTGCTGGCTTCAACCCGGCTGGGCTGGCCGCCGTAGCGGCGGGCCTGGGTTTCAGCCCTGAGCGCCTCATCCAGCTGATGCTGGGTGTCGAGCATGACCTTGCCCTGCTCGGGGGTGAGGCTGATATCACGCCCCTTGTAGCGGTAGTTGAGGGTACCCGCCAACTCAGCCCCGTCTTCGCTGACCAGGCTGCGCACAAACCCACCGATGCTCAGGCGCAGGGTGTTATCAGCGATCCACTGTTGGTGACGCGCTTCCAGCCACTCCTGCTCATGGTTGATATCGCGCAGCACGCCGAGGTCATCGTCCAGGCAGGCAAAGACAGGAAACAAGCCATTGGCCTGGGCCTTGGCGGTTTCCAGCCAATCCTGAGTGCGCTGGCCCTCCCAGCGTTCGGCGCTCCACTCGCCCGGCGCTTCGTCGCTGGCGTCGGGGTGTTGGCCGATGACCCTTTCCCGTTCTCGTGCGCGGTGCATCGCCGTGGTGTAGGCGTTGATGTTATGGGTTGTCGGCGATTTCATCGCTGCCGCGCCCAGTGCGTCGGTATCGTCGCCGCCGCGCTTTTGATCGGCCTTCATCGACCGGGCGTAGGTGGACGGGATCAGTTCGGCCATCACCTGCTCAGCATCGGCCAGCGCTGGGCAATGAGGCGCTTGCAGCTCGTTGGCCACCGTGCGCAAGGCCACGTGGCGCATGTGCGCGCTACGCTGGGCACTGCTGTCGCTCAACGCCTGGCAGTGTTCCGGGGGCAGGGGGTACTCGCAGTAGAGCATCCAGGCGTTATGGATCTTTTTCAGCGCCAGGCCCGCCAAGGTGCCGTTCAACACGAGCGTGTCATCGTCCTCCAGCGCTTGCTCGCTGAGCAAACCATCGGGTGCGATGGCGTAGCGTTGGAGCGGGCCCTGGTCCTGCCACAGGTAAAGATAACCTGCGCGCAGGCGGCGGGCCGCCATGGGATGGCTGTGGCTGGCAACGCCAGGCGTGCAGCAGGGATGGGGCGCTTGTTCTTCGGCCAGCGCATAGCGCACCGGCACCACGAACAGTTCAGGCTGACCGGCAGGGCAGGGCGTTATGGCGCAGTTGATATCTTCGTGGGGCATCGCCCTGGCGGCTCGGTCAGCTCGTGCCAGTCGATCAAGCATTTCCAGCTTGTCTGCACTCATGCAGGGTGTCCTTTTCGCCCAGTATTGGTAGTAGGCGAGATCGCCTGATAAGCCATCATCCAGTCAATATTCATGCCAAAAAACAAATAGTCATAAATATCAATTAGTTAGAAGTTTATGCAGACACTTCTTTCTCTGTTCACGGTGGAAACCATGAAAAAGTGCGCAAGAAGTTGCGCACTACTGTGCAACTTCTTGCGCACTCAGCGGGAGGCCACAGCCTGCAAGGGCTTTAGCGTTTTTCGCGGGGATTTCTACACGAAGACTGCGCAACTTCTTGCGCATAATGGCTATATGCCACCCATGGAGGGGTGTGCCGATGCTGAGCGCTCGCGGTAATTCGCGATCGAGCCTCGGGTCTCCTCGTTCGCCGCTGCGGCGGCCCCTTGGGCAAACGCCCAAAAGAGCCGCAACGGCCAGAGGCCCTAGAAAAGCTCAGCTACTTGAACCGACGCTCCACACCTTTTTCCACCAGGATCTTCGCTGCAATCTCTTCCACCGAGAAATGGGTGGAGTTGATGTTGGCGATGTTCTCGCGACGGAACAGGTTCTCCACCTCGCGTACTTCGAACTCGCACTGGGCGAAGCTGGAGTAACGGCTGTTAGGCTTGCGCTCATGGCGGATGGCGGTCAGGCGGTCCGGGTCAATGGTCAGGCCGAACAGCTTGTGCTGGTACTTTTTCAACACCGACGGCAGTTGCAGGCGCTCCATGTCGTCTTCGGTCAACGGGTAGTTGGCCGCACGGATGCCAAATTGCATGGCCATGTACAGACAGGTCGGGGTCTTGCCGCAGCGTGACACGCCGACCAGGATCAGGTCAGCCTTGTCGTAGTAGTGGGTGCGGGCGCCGTCATCGTTGTCCAGGGCGAAGTTGACCGCCTCGATGCGCTCCATGTAATTGGAGTTGCCGCCGATGGAGTGGGACTTGCCCACCGAATACGACGAGTGCGCGGTCAACTCCTGCTCCAACGGCGCCAGGAACGTCGAGAAAATGTCGATCATGAAACCATTGGAAGTGGCCAGGACCTCACGGATATCCTGGTTTACGATGGTGTCGAAGATGATCGGACGGACACCGTCCTTTTCTGCGGCGCTGTTGATTTGTTGTACCATGACCTGCGCTTTTTCCACGCTGTCGATGTACGGACGTGTGAATTTATTGAATGGAATGGTATCGAATTGCGCGAGAAGACTTTGTCCCAGCGTCTCGGCTGTGATGCCGGTGCCATCGGAGATAAAGAAAGCAGATCGTTTCATTTGCGCCTTGGGCCTTAAGCTGGTGACGAATCTTGTTTATGATAGGTTCGGTTTGCCGAACGCGGTTCGTCGGCATTCTCACTTATTTTCCGGGTCCAGGCCACAAGCGCCCGGCCAAGCCAGAGCTGGCAGGCGGGCGTCCTGAGCTTTTCCAACACAGTTAGTGGAGAGATCACCTTGGTAGAGTACGTAGTTTCCCTCGATAAGCTCGGCGTCCATGATGTGGAGCATGTGGGGGGCAAGAACGCATCCCTGGGCGAGATGATCAGTAACCTCGCGGGTGCCGGTGTGTCGGTCCCCGGCGGCTTTGCCACTACGGCTCAGGCGTACCGTGATTTTCTCGAGCAGAGCGGGCTGAACGCCCAGATCCACGCCGCGCTGGACGCGCTGGATGTCGATGACGTCAATGCCCTGGCCAGGACCGGCGCTCAAATCCGTCAATGGATCATGGAAGCCGAGTTTCCCGAGCGGCTGAACAGCGAAATCCGCACTGCCTTTGCCGAAATGTCTCAGGGCAACCCGAATATGGCCGTTGCCGTGCGTTCTTCGGCCACCGCCGAAGACCTGCCAGACGCCTCGTTCGCCGGTCAGCAGGAAACCTTCCTGAACATTCGTGGCGTCGAAAACGTTATCCGTGCCGCCAAGGAAGTGTTCGCATCGCTGTTCAACGACCGTGCCATTTCCTACCGCGTGCACCAGGGCTTTGACCACAAGCTGGTTGCCCTGTCCGCCGGTGTACAGCGCATGGTGCGCTCGGAAACCGGTACCGCCGGGGTGATGTTCACCCTCGACACCGAATCGGGCTTCCGTGATGTCGTGTTCATCACCGGCGCCTATGGCCTGGGCGAAACCGTGGTGCAAGGCGCGGTCAACCCGGACGAGTTCTATGTCCATAAGGGCACGCTGGAAGCCGGTCGTCCGGCCATCCTGCGTCGCAACCTGGGCAGCAAAGCGATCAAGATGATCTACGGCGAAGAAGCCAAAGCCGGTCGTTCGGTCAAGACCGTTGATGTCGACAAGGCCGATCGCACCCGTTTCTGCCTGAGCGACGCTGAAGTCAGCGAGCTGGCCAAGCAGGCGATGATCATCGAGAAGCACTACAAGTGCCCGATGGACATCGAATGGGCCAAAGACGGTGACGACGGCAAGCTGTACATCGTTCAGGCCCGTCCTGAAACCGTGAAAAGCCGCGCTCAGGCCAATGTCATGGAGCGCTACCTGCTCAAAGAAACCGGTACCGTGCTGGTCGAAGGTCGTGCCATTGGTCAGCGCATCGGCGCCGGCAAGGTGCGGATCATCAAGGACGTCTCGGAAATGGACAAGGTCCAGCCAGGCGACGTGCTGGTCTCGGACATGACCGACCCAGACTGGGAGCCGGTAATGAAGCGCGCCAGCGCCATTGTTACCAACCGTGGCGGGCGTACCTGCCACGCGGCGATCATTGCCCGTGAACTGGGTATCCCGGCTGTCGTCGGTTGCGGTAACGCCACCCAACTGCTCAAGGATGGCCAGGGCGTGACCGTGTCCTGCGCCGAAGGCGACACTGGCTTTATCTTCGAAGGTGAGCTGGGCTTTGATGTGCGCCAGAACTCCGTCGACGCCATGCCTGATCTGCCGTTCAAAATCATGATGAACGTTGGCAACCCGGACCGTGCGTTCGACTTTGCCCAGCTGCCTAACGCCGGTGTCGGCCTGGCGCGGCTGGAATTCATCATCAACCGCATGATCGGTGTGCACCCCAAGGCGCTGCTGAACTATGCTGGCCTGCCAGCTGAGCTCAAAGAAAGCGTCGATAAGCGCATCGCCGGTTACAACGACCCGGTTGGCTTCTATGTCGAGAAGCTGGTCGAGGGCATCAGCACTCTGGCGGCGGCGTTCTGGCCGAAGAAGGTCATCGTGCGCCTGTCGGACTTCAAGTCCAACGAATACGCGAACCTGATCGGTGGCAAGCTCTACGAGCCGGAAGAAGAAAACCCGATGCTGGGCTTCCGCGGTGCCTCGCGTTACATCAGCGAAGCCTTCCGTGACTGCTTCGAGCTGGAGTGCCGTGCACTCAAGCGCGTACGCAACGAAATGGGCCTGACCAACGTTGAAATCATGGTGCCGTTCGTCCGCACCTTGGGCGAAGCTAGCCAGGTCGTCGACCTGCTTGCCGAAAACGGTCTGGCTCGTGGCGACAACGGCCTGCGCGTGATCATGATGTGCGAGCTGCCATCCAACGCCATCCTCGCCGAAGAGTTCCTCGAGTACTTCGACGGTTTCTCCATCGGTTCCAACGACCTGACTCAGCTGACGCTGGGCCTGGACCGTGATTCGGGGATCATTGCGCACCTGTTCGATGAGCGTAACCCGGCGGTGAAGAAGCTGCTGGCCAACGCCATTCAGGCCTGTAACAAGGCTGGCAAGTACATCGGCATTTGCGGCCAGGGCCCATCCGACCACCCGGACCTGGCCAAGTGGCTGATGGAGCAGGGTATTGAAAGCGTTTCGCTGAACCCGGACTCGGTACTCGAGACCTGGTTCTTCCTGGCCGAAGGTCAGGCAGCAAGCTGATGCGCTGAACCGAAACCTTCACCTGGCCCTTGTGGCCGATGAAGGTTTCGACCGTATTCCAGGGCGTGTTCCAGTGATGGATCCCGCCCTTTTTCGTGCAAGAAACCTATGCAAAGCAGCAGTACTCTATTTCCCGTGGCCTTGCTCAGCGCCGAGCGTCGGGGTGACCTGAGCGAGGACGTGTACCGGATCAAGGCCGCAAACAGCCCAGACCCCACCGTTGAGCTGGCCGTGACCCGTCTTGGCATGGCCGATCAGACCGAGGTGCGGGGCGCCCCGGTGATTCTGCTGCATGGCAGCTTTTCCAATCGGCGGTTCTGGTACTCACCTCGGGGTATTGGTCTCGGGGCCTACCTGGCACGCGCCGGATTCGATGTATGGATTCCGGAAATGCGCGGTCATGGCCTGTCACCGCGCAATCGCAATTATCGCCACAACCGTGTCGCCGACTATGCGCGGTATGACTTGCCGGTCATTGCCGCCTTTGTCAGCGAGCAGTGTGGCCGCGCCGCGCACTGGATTGGTCACTCCCTCGGCGGTACCACTTTGGCTGCCGCACTCGGCGGGCAGTACCTGGGGGCTGAGCACGTTGCCAGTGCAGCGTTTTTCGGTACTCAGGTCAGTCGTACTTACTGGCCGTTGAAATTGCCGCCGGTGGAGTGGGGCGGGCGCCTGTTGCTCAAACGCTTCGGCCAGATTTCCGGGGCGCGGCTCAAGCGTGGTCCGGAGGATGAACCTATCGGCCTGGCCTTGGAAAGCATGCGCTGGTTTGGTTTGTTTGGCCGTTTTGGCGACAAGGACGCGGATTGGTGGGCGGGGTTGGCTGAGATTGACCTGCCGGTGCTGGCAGTGGCAGGTGCGGGCGATCATCAAGATCCGGTGTGGGCCTGCCGCAAGCTGTTCGAACAATTGGGTGGTCAGCACAAGCAATTTGTTCGCTTGGGTCGTGAACAGGGTTTCGACAACTTTGGTCACGTCGATATGCTCGTCAGTAAGCCTGCCCAGGCGCAAGTCTGGCCGCTGGTCGAGCGCTGGTTGCATAACCCGCTGGCGGTGGTAACCGAAGACGCTGCACAACAGGTGACCGGATCGGCGCCGACGTGTAGCCTTGAGTCTAAAGCTTGACCGCTGGGCCTCGTTAACTGATTGAAACTGTGACATCCCATTGTCTTGGCAATTGACAGGAGTTTCCCATGCAATATCTCACCCCCGATTTGTGCGACGCCTACCCGGAACTGGTGCAGGTGCTGGAGCCGATGTTCAGTAACTTCGGTGGCCGCGATTCCTTCGGTGGTGAGATCGTCACCATCAAGTGCTTTGAGGACAACTCGCTGGTCAAGGAGCAGGTCGAGCTCGATGGCAAAGGCAAAGTGCTGGTGGTCGATGGTGGCGGTTCGTTACGTCGGGCGTTGCTGGGCGACATGCTTGCCGAAAAAGCCGCGAAGAACCACTGGGAAGGCCTGGTGATCTACGGCTGTGTACGTGACGTCGATGTTCTGGCGCAAACCGATGTAGGCGTGCAGGCGTTGGCCAGCCATCCGATGAAGACCGACAAGCGTGGCATCGGCGACCTCAACGTGGTGGTGAATTTTGCCGGTGTGACCTTCCGCCCCGGTGAATACATTTACGCTGACAACAATGGTGTGATTGTCTCGCCAAGCCCGTTGAAAATGCCAGAGTAAGCCTCTGAAACCAAGCCTGGGGTAGGGATGTTCGAAGAAGAAAACGCGCAATGGGGCCTGGTACATGCCCTGGTGCTGGATGGAAACGGCGGTGCGCGTTCGATTGCTCGAACTGAGCTGGATGCACTTGAGCTGCAGCCGCAGGAAAGCCTGTGGCTGCACTGGGATCGTAGTCACCCGCAGACCCGTACCTGGCTGCGCCATGACAGTGGTTTGAACGAGTTTGCCTGCGACCTGCTGCTTGAGGAAAACACCCGTCCGCGGTTGTTGCCGCTGGCGGACGCGCAAATGCTGTTGTTCCTGCGCGGAGTCAACCTCAATCCAGGTGCCGAGCCCGAAGACATGGTCTCGGTGCGCATCTTCGCCCAGGCCCAGCGCGTAATTTCCTTGCGCCTGCGGCCAATGCGCGCCAGCGATGAGTTGCTCCAGCAACTGACTGAAGGGCGCGGGCCTAAAACCGCGTCCGAGCTGCTGTTGACCATGGCGCAATTGCTGACCGAGAAAGTTCAGGCGCTGATCAGCGACCTTTCGGAAGTGGTCGATCTGGAGGAAGAGAAGCTGGAAGCGGACAAACGCTACGCGCCGGATCAGGGCAGTTTGCAGCAGATCCGCCGCCGCGCTGCCGGATTGCGGCGCTTTCTCAACCCGCAGCGGGAAATCTACGCACAGCTGGCGCGCAACAAGTGGAGCTGGTTCGCTGCCGATGACGCCGACTACTGGAACGAGCTCAACAACAGCCTGACCCGCTACCTCGAAGAACTGGAACTGACCCGCGAGCGGGCTGCGTTGGTGCTGGAGAGCGAAGACCGCCGGCGTGCCGAGCGAATGAACCGGACCATGTACCGGTTCGGCATCATTACCTGCATTTTTCTGCCCATGAGTTTCGTCACCGGACTGCTAGGCATCAACGTTGGTGGCATTCCCGGTGCTGAAAGTCCCTATGGCTTCCTCTTCGCCAGTTTACTGGTGCTGGGGTTGGCACTGGGGCAGTGGTGGCTGTTTCGCCGCCTGCGGTGGGTGTGATTCAGTGCATTTAGTGAACAATCAGTCACGAACTGTCCGCCTGGTTCATGTGACCTGCCTGGCGAGCACCTCGTCTTTGACAGATATTGCGCGAGGTGCCCATGCACGATCCGTTTGAAGAATCCCTGCGAGACTTGCTCAAGGCTTCGCCGTCCGGCCAGGATCGCGACGATGATGCTTGCCTTGGGCGCGTCCTGAAAACCGCCAACCGTCAGGTTGGTGCGGGCGATCTGTTCAGTCTGCTTGGCCGCTGGAGCCAGGCGTTGATGATTGCCGTTAACAATGGCTCGGCGCATGTTGCGCCGGTCCGCCGTAACGTTACCGCCCGTAAAGCTGATAAGGCCGATTGACTATGGAACTTAATCTCTGGACACAGAGCTTACTCACCGCGATGACCGCGTTGTGGACCAAAGTGGCGAACTTCATTCCTAATCTGTTTGGCGCCCTGGTTGTGGTGCTACTTGGTTTTGTCGTGGCCAAGCTGCTGGACACCTTACTGTCCAAGTTACTCGCCAAACTGGGTCTGGATCGCCTGATGGGCGGCACTGGCTTGACCAAGATGCTCGATCGGGTCGGTATCCAGGTACCGATCTCGACCTTGATTGGCAAGATCGTCTATTGGTTTGTGTTGTTGATCTTCCTCGTCTCGGCCGCTGAATCCCTGGGTCTTGAGCGGGTTTCGGCTACGCTCGACATGCTTGCCCTGTATTTACCCAAAGTATTTGGCGCTGCGCTGGTGTTGTTGGCCGGTGTGCTCCTGGCCCAGTTGGTTAACGGCCTGGTGCGTGGTGCTGCTGAAGGCATTGGCCTTGAGTACGCGGCGGGTGTCGGGCGTATTGCCCAGGGCCTGGTCATTATCATCAGCATTTCAGTGGCAATCAGCCAGCTTGAGGTCAAGACCGACCTGCTCAACCATGTAATCGTCATTGGATTGATTACCGTTGGTCTGGCTGTTGCGTTGGCGATGGGCCTGGGCAGTCGTGAAATTGCCGGGCAGATTCTGGCTGGAATTTATGTGCGTGAGCTCTATCAAGTGGGCCAGTATGTGCAGGTTGGAGAGGTTGAAGGGCAGATCGAGGAGATCGGTACGGTCAAGACGACCCTGCTGACCGACGATGGCGAGTTGGTCTCGTTGTCCAACCGGATTCTCCTCGAGCAGCGAGTCAATAGCCGCTAACCGGGTAAATCCTGCTAATGTATGCCGCCGCAAATTACCCCAGGCAGGGGTAAGCGGCGACATTGACCTGACTGTCGGCCAGATTCGTTTTGAATAAAGTTCACTCGCTGCCCATGCGTTACGACCCCCGCGAGCTCACTGATGAGGAGTTGGTGGCGCGTTCGCATGAGGAGCTGTTTCATGTTACTCGCGCGTATGAAGAGCTCATGCGACGCTACCAACGGACTCTTTTTAACGTCTGTGCGCGTTACTTGGGGAACGATCGGGACGCTGATGATGTCTGTCAGGAGGTGATGCTCAAGGTGCTCTATGGCCTGAAGAACTTCGAGGGCAAATCGAAGTTCAAGACTTGGCTCTACAGCATCACCTATAACGAATGCATCACCCAGTACCGCAAGGAGCGGCGCAAACGTCGACTGATGGATGCCTTGAGTTTGGATCCACTTGAGGAAGCCTCGGAAGAGAAGGCGCCCAAACCTGAAGAGAAAGGTGGGCTGGATAAATGGTTAGTGCATGTAAATCCGATTGACCGTGAAATTCTGGTGCTACGATTCGTCGCAGAGCTGGAATTTCAGGAAATCGCCGATATCATGCATATGGGCCTTAGCGCAACGAAAATGCGGTATAAACGTGCGCTAGACAAGCTACGTGAGAAATTTGCGGGCCTTGCTGAAACTTAGTGGCACGTAAATATCTCTTACGTACTGGCAAGTTCTGCTAGACTTGTCGACGAGTTGTCCCCCGGATGTTGGTGGGACTGCTTAACTATCACCAGATGGGGATTTAACGGATGAAATTGAAAAACACCTTGGGCTTGGCCATTGGTTCTCTTGTAGCCGTAACTTCGCTCGGCGCTCTGGCACAAGGCCAAGGCGCGGTTGAGATCGAAGGTAACGTTACCAAGCAGTACTACGATAGCGAGCGCAATTTTCAGAACGACGGCACCAACCCAGGTGTTCGCCTCGGTTACTTCCTGACCGACGACCTGTCCCTGGATCTGGGCTACAACGAAACTCACAACGTTCGTGGCGATGTCTTCAACAAGGACATCAAAGGTTCCAAAGCTAAGCTCGACGCTACCTACCACTTCGGTACCGTAGGCGATGCACTGCGTCCGTACGTCTCGGCTGGTTTTGCACACGAGAGCATCGGCCAGAGCTTCAACAACGGTCGTGACCACTCCACCTTCGCCAACGTTGGCGCCGGTGCCAAGTGGTACATCACCGACATGTTCTTCGCCCGTGCTGGCGTTGAAGCCATGTACAACATCGACAACGGCAACACCGAGTGGGGCCCAACTGTTGGTCTGGGTCTGAACTTCGGTGGTAGCGGTGGCGCTGCTCCTGCTCCAGCACCTGTTGCTGAAGTCTGCTCCGACAGCGACAACGACGGCGTTTGCGACAACGTCGACAAGTGCCCTGACACCCCAGCCAACGTTACCGTTGACGCTGACGGCTGCCCAGCTGTTGCTGAAGTCGTACGTGTTGAGCTGGACGTCAAGTTCGACTTCGACAAGTCTGTCGTCAAGCAGAACAGCTACGGTGATATCAAAAACCTGGCTGACTTCATGAAGCAGTACCCACAGACCACCACCACCGTTGAAGGTCACACTGACTCCGTCGGTCCTGACGCTTACAACCAGAAGCTGTCTGAGCGTCGTGCAAACGCCGTTAAGCAGGTTCTGACCAACGAGTACGGTGTTGAGTCGACTCGCGTTGAGTCGGTTGGTTACGGTGAAACCCGTCCGGTTGCTGACAACGCCACCGAAGATGGTCGCGCTGTTAACCGTCGCGTAGAAGCACAAGTAGAAGCTCAAGCCAAGTAATTGGTAAGCGCTTCACAGAAAAGCCCGGCTTAGGCCGGGCTTTTCTTTGCCTGCGATTCAGGCGGGTATCTGCAGTAGTGCGCTGGCTACAGCGTCTCGGGCTGCCACTTGGCCAATCACCAGAACGGCTGGGCTGCAGAGATTGAAGCGGTCGGCGTCTTCGCACAGGTGTATCAGCGAACTGCGTTGTTCGCGTTGCTGGGGCAGGGAAGCGTTCTCGATCATTGCCACGGGCGTATCGGCCGCCAAGCCGCCTGCCAGCAGTCCCTGCTGGACCTCGGCGAGTTTGCTCACGCCCATGTACACCACAAGCGTGGTGCCGCCTTGAGCGAGGCCTTGCCAGTTCAGCGGGCTGTCATCCTGAGTGTGCGCGGTGAGCAGGGTTACGCCGCGGCTGACACCGCGCAAGGTCAGGGAAATCCCGCATTGGCTTGCGCCGGCAAGGCCCGCAGTAATGCCATTGACCAATTCAACCTCGATACCTTGAGCCTGCAGCCAGGCGGCTTCTTCTCCACCGCGGCCAAAGATGCACGGGTCGCCGCCTTTGAGCCGCGCTACGCAGCGGCCCTGACGGGCATAGCGCAGCATCAGACGCTGGATGAACGCTTGCGGTGTGGAGCGGCAACCGCCGCGTTTGCCCACGGCGATTACCCGCGCCTGAGGGCAGTGTTCGAGGATCAGTGGGTTGACCAGGTCATCGATCATGACCACGTCGGCCTCACTCAGGGCGCGTACCGCTTTGAGCGTCAACAGCTCCGGGTCGCCAGGTCCCGCACCAATTAGCCAGACTTTCGCTTTCATGGGTATTCCTCGTAGGCTCGGGCTGTCAGCCTTTTAGCAGGCAGATCAGTAGGATCAGGTTAAGTAGTAAGGACAGCAGCGCCACACCGCGCCAGACCTTAAGCGGTTCGCGCTCGAGCAGCGGGCGCGGACGGGCACTCAGCTGCTGACGCTCGCCTTGTTCAAGCAGCAACAGCCATTGCTCGGCGGTTTCGAAGCGTTGTTGCGGGTCGGCGAGCAGGGCTTGCGTCAGGTTGTGCTCCAGCCATGGCGGCACGTCGGGGCGATAGCGCGCAGCACTGGCCGGTTGGCTGAAGCGTGGGCGCTGAAAGGCTTCGATCTCGCCATAGGGGTAGTGTCCGGTCAGCAGGTAGAACAGCGTTACGCCGACACTGTAGAGATCTTGTTGTGCACTGGGCGGCTCGCCGTCGAAGGCTTCCGGGGCAATAAACGAAGGGGTGCCTGGCAATTCGTGGACGCGGTCCTCGGAAAGGCCCGGGCAGAACGCCAGGCCAAAATCCAGCAGGCGCAGTTGGCCGTCATCACCCAGGTGCAGGTTTTCGGGTTTGATGTCGCGGTGCAGGATGTTGCGCCGGTGCAACAGGCCCACCGCCTGCAACAGTTGCTGGGCCAGTGATTGCCATTGCGCCAGGGGGAGTGGGCCAGAGTGGACGAACAATTGCGCCAAGGTCTGGCCTGGATATTCACTCATCACATAGTACAAGTGCTGGCGTTGGCTGGCCGGGTGTACCTCGGGGAAGTAACGTCCGGCGACCCGACGCAGGAACCATTCTTCGAGCAGTAGGCATTGCAGTGCCCCGGGTTCATCCGTGCGTTGTTCCGGCAGGGTTTTCAGTAGCCAGGCTTGCTGCTGGTTGTCATGGACGCGGTAAAGCAGTGACTGGCGGCTGTGGCTGAGCTGGGAGTCAACGGTCCAGCCATCGATCACTTGACCGTTGCGCAGGGCTGTCGGCAACGGCCATTGCTGCAGTTGCGCCAGGGAGTCGCCGAGGTTGTTTGTGCCCAGCCGATCGATGCGCACCAGCAATGCACTGGCGTTGTCCTGGCTGCCGCTGAGATGGGCGGAGCTGACCAGGGTCTGCGCCGCATCCTGCAGGTCAATCTGTTCGCGCAATACTGCCCTGATCTGCGATTCACTCAGGCTGGCCCAGACACCATCGCTCAACAGGACAAAACACTCGCCGGCCCGCAGGTCGCCTTCCAGGTAGTCAACCTGCAGGTGCTGATCAAGACCCAGCGCGCGCTTGAGCACATGCTGCATGCCCGGTTGATCCCATACATGATCTTCGCTGATGCGTTGCAGTTGCCCGGCGGCCCAGCGATAGATCCGGCAGTCGCCGACATGCGCCAAGGTGAAGCGTCGGCCACGGAGTACCAGGGCGCTCAAGGTGGTCAGTAACGGCTGCCCGCCGCCGTTGACACGCAGCCAGCGGTTTTGCGCCAGCAGCAGGCGGTCCAGAGCCTGGGCCACACCCCAGGTTGGCGGTGTGGCGTAATAGTCCAGGGCCAGTGCTTGCAGGCTCGCCCGTGCCGCCAGGCCGCCATCGGCGCACTGGCTGACGCCGTCGGCCAAGGCAAATAGGTAGCCTTTACTGGCGGCCAGTTCCGGGTTCGGCGTGACCAGGCGCAATGCGTCCTGGTTCTCCTCTCGTGGCCCGGTAGCGCTGGCGTGGGCGAAACTTAGTTGCAGGCTCATGATCGGGTCTCAGACGCGTGCTGCAGTTACTGCAGCTGAGCCCCAGGTGGTGCGCCAGCGTTGTTTGACCCCATGCAGGCCGAACCAGGCCAGTACGCCAAGGCTGGCGAACAGCCACAGCCCTAATTGGTAATCACCACTGTGCTGCTTGATAGCGCCTAGGCCTGCGGCGAGCAGGAACCCACCGATACCGCCAGCCATGCCGATCAATCCGGTCATCACCCCGATCTCCTGGCGGAAGCGTTGCGGCACCAGTTGGAACACTGCGCCATTGCCTGCACCAAGCCCGAGCATGGCGCTGACGAATAAGGCCAAGGCGGCCACCGAGCTTGGCAGGTTGAAACCGACAGCGGCAATACAAATGGCCGCCACGGTGTACATCGCCAGCAAGGTACGGATGCCGCCAAAGCGATCAGCCAGCGCGCCACCCAAGGGGCGCATCAGGCTGCCCGCGAAGACGCAGGCGGCAGTGTAATAGCCGGCCGTGACCGGGCTCAGGCCGTACTGGTCGTTAAAGTAGCCGGGCAGGGCGCTGGCCAGCCCGATAAAGCCGCCAAAGGTGACGCTGTAGAAAAACATGAACCACCAACTGTCGCGGTCACCCAGGGCCTTGAGGTAATCAGCCATGGCCTTGGGTTTGGGCCGTTGCGGGGCATTGCGCGCCAGCAGGGCGAACAGTGCCAGGGTCAGGAGCAGCGGAATCACGGCGAAGCCGAAGACAGAGTTCCAGCCAAAACTGGCAGCCAGCACCGGTGCCAGCAGCGCGGCGAACACCGTACCGGAGTTGCCAGCGCCAGCAATGCCCATGGCCTTGCCTTGGTGCTGGGCCGGGTACCACTGCGAGGCCAGTGGCAGGGAGACAGCAAAGGAGGCGCCGGCGACGCCGAGGAAGACGCCGAGCAGCAGTGCCTGCTCATAACTGTGTATGCCCAGGTTCCAGGCGCAGAACAGAGCGATGATGACGATCACCTGGCCAATCAGGCCGGCGGTTTTCGGGGACAGGCGATCGACCAGGATGCCCATGACAAACCGCAGGATGGCGCCGGCCAGGATCGGCGTGGCGACCATCAGCCCGCGTTGCTGGGTGGTCAGGTGCAGATCGGCCGCGATCTGTACCGCCATTGGGCCGAGCAGGTACCAGACCATGAAGCTGAGGTCGAAATACAAAAAGGCAGCGAACAGCGTGGGGATATGCCCGGACTTCCAGAAACTCGTATTCATCGAACACCTCGTTGAACATTGCACTGCAGGTCGCGCCCTCAAGGGGCAGAAACGAAAAAGACGCCGCCTCCCGACCCGCTGTGGCGAGGGGGATGCGACGTCTTTGTCGTGAAGGGGCAACCGCCGTTGGCTACCAGTGCGATAGGTTGAGCAAGATGTGGGCCAGAGTGCGTTAGGCACTGTACGAAAAGCCTTGATACTCGGTGATGCTGCGTTGAAAACAGCCTCGGAATGCTCATTTACAACCCGTAAACTCCGCCTCCTCGGCTGTTTTCGCCTTGCCTGACCTTCGTCTCAAAACTTTTCATACAGAGCCTAGGGATGTGTTGGGGAATGCCGATAGATTTTTGTTGTGTTTGAGATCGAGCGCCGCGCGGGCGGCGCTCGATCTCAAACACAACAAAAACGCACCGACAAGCCCTACCCAAGCAAATCACTCATAGCAATGATCTGCTCAGCCACCTGCACCAATTTCTGTTGCTTGCTCATGGCCTGGCGACGCATCAGCGTATAAGCCTGCTCTTCATTACAGTCCTTCATTTTCATCAACAGCCCCTTGGCCAGCTCGATGCGTTTTCGCTCGGCCAATTGCTGATCACGGGCCTGCAGTTGCGCCTTGAGCGCCTGGTCGCTCTCGAAACGGACCATCGCCACATCGAGGATCGGCTGCAGTCGGGCGGCATGAATGCCTTCAACGATATAAGCGCTGACCCCCGCCTGGATCGCCTGGCGCATCACTGTCGGGTCATGCTCATCGGTAAACATGACAATGGGGCGCGGGCGGTCACGGCTGACCAGGATCACTTGCTCCATGACGTCACGGCCCGGTGATTCGGTATCAATCAGAACCACATCCGGGCGCACCGTTTCAACGCGTGTCGGCAGGTCGATGGTCAGCCCTGACTCATCAATAACCTCAAAACCCGCTTCAACCAGTGCGCACTTCAAGCGTCCGACCTTCTTTGCGGTATCGTCGATCAACAGGATTCGCAGCATAATGGCGTCCCCTTGTCAGCGATGGGCGTGGGCAGCAGGCGTTTCGGCCAGCGCGTGCAAGGCAAAACTGTGGGCGTAGCCTGCAGGGTCGCTGCCATCCCAATAGCAGCCATCAATCAGCTGGCTGCGGCGCATGATCTGTGCGTCGCACGGCACGCCGATGGCGCTTGCAGCGTCGCGGTACAGCGCCAGTTGCTGCACCTGGCGCGCTACTGTCAGGTAATCGGGATCTTCACGCAGCAGGCCCCAGCGGCGGAACTGGGTCATGAACCACATGCCGTCGGACAGGTAGGGCAGGTTGGCCCGGCCCTGGTCGTGCAGGCGCAAGCCGTGAGGGTCGTGCCAGTGATTACCCAGGCCGTCGTGGTAGTCGCCGAGCAGGCGTGGTTCGATGCTACTCAAGGGCGCATCAAGGTAGGCATTGCCGCTGAGCAACTGGGCTGTGCTGCGACGGTTTTCCGGGCTCTGCTCGATGAATCGGCTGGCGGCCAGGATCGCCTTGATCAACGCCCTGGCCGTATTGGGGTACTGTTCGACAAAGACGCGGGTGCAACCCAGGACTTTCTCCGGATGATCAGGCCAGACCGATTGGCTGGTGGCGAGTGTGAAGCCATGGCCCTGCGCGACGGCATCCGCAGACCAGGGTTCGCCGACACAAAAACCGTCGATGCGCCCGGCCTGCAGGTGAGCGAGCATTTGTGCGGGCGGCACCACCACGCTGTTGACGTCATGCAAGGGGTGGATGCCTTGGCTGGCGAGCCAGTAGTACAACCACATGGCGTGAGTGCCCGTCGGAAAGGTCTGGGCAAAGGTCAGTTTTGTCCTGCTTTGGTGCACATAGCGCTCCAGCGCCTCGGGACGGGTCACGCCTTGACGCTGTAGCGCCGCCGACAGATGGATGCCTTGGGCGTTCTGGTTCAGGCCCATCAGCACCGCCATGTCAGTGGCACGGGTGCCGCCAATGCCCAGGTGCACGGCATAGATCAACCCGTACAGGCTATGGGCGGCGTCCAGTTCGCCGTTGACCAGTTTGTCGCGCAAGCCGGCCCAGGAGCTCTGGCGTTTGAGGTTCAGGCTCAGGCCGTAGGGCTGGGCAAAGCCTTGGGTCGCGGCAACCACCACCGAGGCGCAGTCGCTCAGGGCCATGAAACCGATGTCCAGGCTGTGCTTTTCCGGCGCATCGCTGCCGTTGACCCAGGCCAGAGGAGAGAAGGGAATGTCGTTAGTCACAGTGTCGCGCCTGTATCGAAGGTCAGGCCGGGCCGCTCGCGCGGCCGGTGTCTAGACACAACAAAGCAACGCATATGCCAAGGCGGCGCTGTCCCCCGGACGATGCCACCTATATAATCGCCCCCTCACTCACGTCGAGCTAAGCCCGCCCATGTATACCCTGGCCCGCCAGCTGCTGTTCAAGCTCTCCCCGGAGACTTCCCACGACCTGTCCCTGGACCTGATCGGCGCCGGTGGCCGCCTGGGTCTGAACGGCCTGTTGACCAAGGCCCCGGCCTCGTTGCCAGTCACCGTCATGGGCCTGGAGTTCGCCAACCCCGTGGGTCTGGCGGCCGGCCTGGACAAGAACGGTGCGGCCATTGATGGTTTTGCCCAGCTGGGGTTCGGCTTTGTCGAGATCGGCACCGTCACGCCGCGTCCGCAGCCGGGCAATCCCAAGCCACGCCTGTTTCGCCTGCCGCAAGCTGAAGCGATCATCAACCGCATGGGCTTCAACAACCTGGGTGTTGATCACTTGCTTACGCGGGTGCAGGCGGCGAAATACCGCGGCATCCTCGGCATCAACATCGGCAAGAACTTCGACACCCCGGTCGAGCGCGCGGTGGACGATTACCTGATTTGCCTGGACAAGGTCTATAACCAGGCCAGCTACATCACCGTCAACGTCAGCTCGCCCAACACCCCGGGCCTGCGTAGCCTGCAGTTCGGCGATTCGCTTAAGCAATTGCTCGACGCCCTGGCCGAACGCCGTGGGCAACTGGCGGTGCAGCATGGCAAGCACGTACCGCTGGCAATCAAGATCGCACCGGACATGAGCGATGAAGAAACCGCACTGGTAGCGGCTGCATTGATCGAGTCGGGTATGGACGCGGTGATCGCGACCAACACCACGCTGGGTCGCGAAGGGGTAGAAGGTCTCCCCCATGGCGATGAAGCCGGTGGCTTGTCGGGCGCGCCGGTCCTGGAGAAGAGCACCCACATCGTCAAGGTGCTGTCTGGCGAGCTGGGGGGTAAGTTGCCGATCATTGCCGCCGGTGGCATCACCGAGGGCAAGCACGCCGCGCAAAAAATTGCGGCCGGTGCCAGCCTGGTGCAAATCTATTCGGGGTTCATCTACAAGGGCCCGGCGCTGATTCGCGAGGCTGTGGACGCTATTGCCGCTATGCCGCGCTGAATCGCGGGCATAAAAAAGGGCCCCTTGAAGGGGCCCCTGGGCCGTAGCCCGCCGCCCGGATGGGGCGCGCATGGTTAATCGAAGTTAAATCCTCGCTCAGCCAACGGCGTGAAGTTCGTTGAGTCTATGAATACCCGCAGTGCCGGTCATACCGTCCCAGTTGTCGCCGCGTCCTTCGCGCCAGCCATTGATCCATGCCTGACGTACAGACGGTAGAGTAAAGGGGCAAAGCTCGCGGGATTTGCCGGTGACCCCATATTGGTAGCCACGTGAAAATGCTCGTTCCAACGGATCACGCTTAAGTCTTCTCATAGGGTGTTGCCCTCACTTGTTGACTGTAATGTCCCGTCGGCCTCTAGGAGGCCGGGCAGAATCGTTCTGCCGGTTTGCGCTCGCTGCCGGCGTCGCGAGCGAAAGTGTTGCCCCATTGCGGTGACAACCTGAGATGAGTTCTAACCAATACGCGACACAGTGTGAATGATCGTTTTGTCATAAGGGCGTAACCTTTCTGAGGGTCACAGGATAAGTAAATAAATGCGTCAGAGCAGGGTTTGACGCAAAGCCCGCTATGATCAGGGTTTGACCAGCGTTGAAGTCACTTGGCCAGTGCTGAGTGATAATTTGTAACAAGGCAGTCAATACGACGAAGGGGCATTTTTCACCCTGTTAATCGTGAAATTTTCATTCTGCCCAGCGATCAAAGACATTTCTGCCCCTGGCATACGTCTGATCGCCTGGGTGGCCCGGCACCCATTGGGTGCCATTCGAACGCTCGCTGGAAAGGCGTTCGATTAAACATCGGCAGGGCAATGCGCTTGCCCTCCACTTATTGCTCAAGGCACTGGATACCTCATGTCGGACCGTTTCGAACTCTACCTAACCTGCCCCAAAGGCCTTGAAGGCCTGCTCGCCGAAGAGGCCCGCGGCCTGGGCCTTGAAGAGGTGCGTGAACACACCTCGGCGATTCGCGGCTCGGCCGACATGGAAACAGCCTATCGGCTGTGCCTGTGGTCGCGTCTTGGCAACCGCGTGCTACTGGTGCTCAAACGCTTCAACATGAAGAACGCCGATGACCTCTATGATGGCGTGAACGAGGTCGAATGGCAGGATCACCTGGAGGCCAGTGGTTCGCTGGCCGTTGAATTCAGCGGTCATGGCTCGGGTATCGACAACACCCATTTTGGTGCCCTGAAGGTCAAGGACGCCATTGTCGACAAGCTGCGTACCCGTGATGGCGAGCGTCCCTCTGTAGACAAGCTCAACCCGGACTTGCGCGTCCACCTGCGCCTGGATCGTGGCGAAGCGATCCTGTCCCTGGACCTCTCTGGTCACAGCCTGCACCAGCGCGGCTATCGCTTGCAGCAGGGCGCTGCGCCGCTCAAGGAAAACCTGGCCGCCGCGGTGCTGATTCGTGCCGGCTGGCCGCGCATTGCCGCCGAAGGCGGGGCTCTGGCTGACCCGATGTGTGGTGTCGGGACCTTCCTGGTCGAAGCGGCAATGATTGCCGCCGACATCGCTCCCAACCTCAAGCGTGAACGCTGGGGTTTCAGCGCCTGGCTGGGCCACGTGCCAGCGCTGTGGCGCAAGCTGCATGATGAGGCGCAGGCGCGCGCGCAGGCCGGCCTTGCCCGTCCGCCGTTGTGGATTCGAGGTTACGAGGCCGATCCACGGCTGATTCAGCCGGGTCGCAATAACGTCGAGCGTGCGGGCTTGAGCGACTGGGTGAAAATCTATCAGGGTGAAGTGGGCAGTTTCGAGCCGCGCCCTGACCAGAACCAGAAAGGCCTGGTGATCTGTAACCCGCCCTATGGCGAGCGCCTGGGTGACGAAGCCAGCCTACTGTACCTCTACCAGAACCTCGGTGAGCGCCTGCGCCAATCCTGCTTGAACTGGGAGGCGGCGGTGTTTACCGGCGCGCCGGACCTGGGCAAGCGCATGGGTATTCGCAGCCACAAGCAGTACGCGTTCTGGAACGGTGCGCTGCCGTGCAAATTGCTGTTGATCAAGGTTCAGCCTGACCAGTTTGTGACCGGCGAGCGCCGTCAGCCTGAGCGTGATGCGCAGGGCAACGAAGACCAGCGTTCACCCGCGGCCATTGCCAGTGAGCCGGCGCGTTTGAGCGAAGGCGGGCAGATGTTCGCCAACCGTCTACAGAAAAACCTCAAGCAGTTAGGCAAATGGGCCAAGCGTGAGCAGGTCAGTTGCTACCGGCTGTATGACGCTGACATGCCTGAGTACGCCCTGGCCATCGACCTGTATCAGGACTGGGTACACGTTCAGGAGTACGCCGCCCCACGCTCCGTAGACCCGGAAAAGGCCCAGGCCCGTCTGTTTGATGCCCTGGCGGCGATTCCGCAGGCGCTGGGCATCGACCAGAGCCGTGTGGTGGTCAAACGTCGCGAGCGTCAGAGCGGCACCCGTCAGTACGAGCGCCAAAGCACTCAGGGTCAGTTCCTGGAGGTCAGCGAAGGCGGCGTCAAGTTGCTGGTCAACCTTACCGACTACCTCGACACCGGCCTGTTCCTCGACCATCGGCCAATGCGCATGCGCATTCAGCGCGAGGCGGCCGGCAAGCGTTTCCTCAACCTGTTCTGCTATACCGCTACCGCCAGTGTTCACGCGGCCAAGGGCGGTGCACGCAGCACTACCAGTGTCGACCTGTCGCGGACCTATCTGGACTGGGCGCGGCGCAACCTGTCGCTCAATGGCTTCTCCGACAAGAACCGTCTGGAGCAGGGCGATGTCATGGCTTGGCTGCAAGCGTGCCGTGACGAGTACGAGCTGATCTTCATCGATCCGCCGACCTTCTCCAACTCCAAGCGCATGGAAGGTGTGTTCGATGTCCAGCGTGACCATGTGCAGTTGCTTGACCTTGCGGTCGCGCGCCTGGCACCTGGCGGCGTGCTTTACTTCTCTAACAACTTCCGTAAGTTCCAGCTTGATGAACATCTGGCTGAGCGTTATGCCGTAGAGGAAATAACCGCGCAGACCCTGGACCCAGACTTTGCCCGTAACAGCAAAATTCACCGGGCATGGCGCATTCAGGCACGCTGAAACAGTCTTCTCCCGGGCCGTGAATTGCTTCATTAGTGGCTAATGGCTATAACTGAGGTACGGTCCGGGAAACGCTGCATGCTGGCGTTATGAGTGTTATCAATATGTCGATGCATGGCGTTCGTCCAAAGATGCTCGGCTTTGTCAGCGAAGAAGTGTCCGCCTGGCTGATGGCTCTGGTGGCATTGGTGGCGGGCGGACTGTTGACCGCGTTACTGGCGTTGGCAACCTATGAGTTGTACCAGCAACAGTTGCGTCAACGTTTCGAGTTGCTGGCCAGCGAGCGCTACAGTCGTATCGAAGAACGCTTCGAGGATCAGGTGCAGCGTCTGGATGGGCTGCGCCGGTTCTTTGTCTTTGCTACGGAGATCACCCTCGACGAATTCAACGGTTATGCCCAGCCCTTGCTGCATCGGACCCAGGCCTACTCCTGGGCGCCACGGGTGCTCGGGCCGGCACGACAAGGGTTCGAGCAGCGTGCGAGCCAGCTGCTGGGAGGCCCTTACCACATCCAACAGTTGAGCGATGACGGTCAACTGCGCGTATCGCCGGTGCGTCCTCTGTACTACCCCGTGCTGTTTACCCAGGCATTGGGCCCGCAACGCCAGCCGCTTGGCTTGGACCTGCTTTCCCAGACCTTGCGTCAGGACACCCTGGAGCGTGCCTCGACCCCTGGCAGCATGGCCGTGTCCGCACCGCTGAACCTTGCCAATGTGGAGCCCGCCTATGCCCGCGGGGTGCTGATGACAGCGCCTGTGTTCACCCCGGGCGACCCTAACACAGAGCCGCGGGGGTATGTCATGGCGGTGATTAGCCTGCGCCAGTTGATGGCCGAAGGTTTGCCCAATGCCACGCAGGACAACCTGGTGGTGCGCATTCGCGACCTGACCGGGCCGGATGCCCAGCACGAGGTGTTATTCCAGTCGGATAATCAGGGCGTTTCCTCGCCGCTGGCGGCCAGCCATCTACTGCACCTGGCCGATCATGACTACCAGCTTGATATCCGTCCCAGTCTGGCGTTCATGCAAGCCAACCGTTCTTCAGCCGTCAATGCTGTGGTGTTTCTTGGTGGCCTGCTCAGTCTGATGCTCAGCGCCTTGCTGTTCAGCCTGTTTAGCCAGCGTCAACGTGCCTTGACCCTGGTCGAGCAACGCACGGGCGAGTTGCGCATCAGTGAGCAGTCATTGCGCAATACCCATAACCAGTTGCGCAGCGTGCTGAATGCGGCAACCCAGGTTGCGATTGTCGCCACCAACCTGCGAGGTGTGATCAGCACATTCAATGCCGGTGCTGAGCGCCTGCTCGGCTATAGCAGCGCCGAAGCGGTGGGCAGCCTGACCCTTGAGGCCTTGGTCTCGCCACAAGAGCTGCAACAGCGCGCCCGCGACTTGAGTCATCGCTATGGGCGCGAAGTCACTCCCGCCCAGGCGATGTTTGCGCAAACCGTTCCAGAGGGTGGCAATGAGGCTGGCGAATGGACGTTGCAACGCAAGGACGGCAGCCATCTACTGGCCAATATGTTGGTAACGGCGGTGCTCGACGAGCATGGCTTGTGGGTCGGTCATCTGGCCATCTGTATCGATGTCACAGAGCGCAAGCGCGTGCATGAAGCCCTGGCCGCCCGTGACCGTTTGCTCGACAAGCTCAGTGCCGAGGTGCCTGGTGGCATCTATCAGTTTCATCTGCGGCCTGATGGCAGTTCATGTTTCAGCTATGCCAGTGAGGGGCTGCGGGAAATCTACGAGATTGAGCCCGAGCTGTTGCGTCAGGATGCCACGGCTGTATTTGAGCGCATCCATCCGGAAGATTTGCTGCGAGTGCGCAACTCGATTCGCTATTCAGCCGAGCACCTGACACCGTGGCGCGAAGAATACCGAGTGGTGTTACCGATGGCCGGTCAGCGCTGGGTGCGCGGTGAAGCGACGCCTGAGCCGGAGGAGGACGGCAGCACACTGTGGCACGGCTACCTGACCGATATCTCCGATCTCAAACGGGTTGAAGAAGAGTTGCGAGCCCTGTCAGTGACCGACTCGCTGACCGGCATTCATAACCGGCGCTATTTTCAGGAGCGCCTGAAGGCTGAGCTTGAGCGGGCTCAGCGCGACCAGCAGGAGCTGGCGCTGATTATGCTGGATATTGATCACTTCAAACGGATCAACGACCAGTATGGTCATGCCGTAGGGGACCACGTGTTGCGCAGTCTGTGCCAGCGCATCAGTCAGCGTCTGCGGCGTACCGATGTGTTCTGTCGCCTGGGCGGTGAGGAGTTCATGGTGTTGTGCCCTGGTAGCAACGCCGACCAGGCGTACACCCTGGCCTTGGAGCTGTGGCAAGGGGTGCGCAGCGTGTTGGTGGAGGGGGTTGGCCAGGTGACGGCCAGTTTTGGCGTGGCCAGCTGGCGCCCAGGAGAGGGCGCCGATGCCTTGCTGTTACGCGCGGACTCCGGCGTCTATGCGGCCAAGCAGGCCGGCCGCGACCGCGTCGAGGCCGAACTGCCCTGAGCGATCAGGGTTGAACCGAGGCGGTGCTGTTGACCAGCTTCGGCTGGCGATACAGATCGAGCAGCACCTGGTCGAGCACCGCAGAGGCTCCCCAGGGTTTCGGGTCGTTGAGGATCGCCGCCACCGCCCAGGTGTTGCCGTTGCTGTCGCGGCTGTAGCCGGCGATGGCGCGTACGGTATTCAGGGTGCCGGTCTTGATGTGTGCTTCGCCGGTCATGGCGGTGCGCTTGAGGCGCTTGCGCATGGTGCCGTCCATGCCGACCAGTGGCATCGAGCTGATGAACTCGGCGGCGTAGGGGCTCTTCCAGGCCGCTTGCAGCAGGGCAGCCATTTCCCGGGTGCTGACCCGTTCGGCGCGGGACAAGCCAGAACCGTTTTCCATGATCAGGTGCGGTGCGGTGATGCCCTTCTTCGCCAACCATTGGCGTACGACCCGCTGTGCCGCTCGGGCGTCGTCACCGTCGGCATCGGTACGAAATTGCGCGCCAAGGCTCAGGAACAACTGCTGGGCCATGGTGTTGTTACTGTACTTGTTGATGTCGCGGATGATCTCAACCAGATCAGGCGAGAAGGCGCGGGCCAGCAGGCGGGCGCTCTTCGGTACGGCATCGATCCGGTCACGGCCCTGGATGGTGCCCCCCAGCTCGCTCCAAATCGCGCGTACTGCGCCGGCGGCATAACTTGGGTGGTCGAGCAGCGACAGGTAAGTTTGCGAGTTGCAGCCATCACCCAACTGACCGCTGACTACGACGGTAACGCCATCGGCCTGGGTCACCGGGTTGTAGCGCACGTCGCCCTTGCATTGCTTGCTGTTCACCGCTTTGACCTGGTTGTCGATGCGAATGTTGGCAATCGGCGGCTCGACCGATACCAGCACCTTGCCACCGTCATTGCGGGCGACAAAGCGCAGCGCCTTGAGGTTGATCAGCAGGGAGTCTGGCTTGACCAGGAACGGTTTGTTTTCGTCACCACCGTCATCATTGAACTGCGGCAGTACCGGTTGGACAAAGTGGCTGCGGTCGAGTACCAGGTCACCGCTGATGGTCTGTACCCCATTGGCGCGCAGGTCGCGCATCAACAGCCAGAGTTTTTCCATGTTCAGCTTCGGGTCACCCCCACCTTTTAGGTAGAGGTTGCCCTGCAGGGTGCCGTTACGCAGTGGGCCGTCACTGTAGAACTCGGTCTTCCACTGGTGGGTCGGGCCGAGCAGTTCCAGCGCCGCGTAGGTGGTGACCAGTTTCATGGTCGAGGCCGGGTTGACCGAGACATCGGCGTTGAACACCGTGGGTGTGCCTGGGCCGTTGAGCGGCAGCATGACCAGCGACAGGGCCGAGTCCTGCAATTTATTGGTTTTCAGCGCTTGCTGGACTTTGGCCGGCAGCGTGGTGTTGACGGCTGCAGCCTGGGACGAGAGGGCTACCGGCAGGAGCAGGCCGGCAAGCAGAAAAGGGCGTAGAGATCTGATCATGTGCAATAAAACCCTGCCAGCGAGGGGTGAAAAGAACGGGGCAAGAAAAGGTGAAGGCCCCGACACGAAAAATATAGCGCGCATTATGCCCCAAGGCGCGGGCGGATGGGGCAGTGCGAAGGGGCGGCTTATCGGCTTTTATTCCGGCAACCTTGTGGTGAAACTGGTAAAGTGCCGCGCGTAATTACTTAAGAGGATTGTTTCATGGCCACTAACCGTTCGCGCCGTCTGCGCAAAAAACTCTGCGTGGATGAATTCCAGGAGCTGGGTTTTGAACTGAACCTGGAGTTCAAGGAAGACCTGTCCGACGAAGCCGTTGATGCCTTCCTCGATGCGTTCCTGACCGAGGCGATGGATGCCAATGGTCTGGACTATGTTGGCGGCGACGACTTCGGCCTGGTTTGCAAGGCAGACCGTGGCTCGGTCACTGAAGAACAGCGCGCTGCCGTTGAAAGCTGGCTCAAAGGCCGCAACGAGCTGACCAAGATCGAAGTCAGCCCGCTGCTGGACGCCTGGTATCCGGAAAACCCGATCAATCCGGTTGCCTGATGCCTGACGAAACGGCGGCCCCAGTGGCCGCCGTTTTGTTTTCAGCGCCGCTGTGCTCCAGCACTGCTGTCGCTGTCTTGGCCCAAGTACGGAGTGAGCGCCTGCTCCAGCGCAGTCATGGCCGCTACCACTTGCTGCTGCTCAAGCGCGAGCGTGGAGGGCGGCGCGTTCGACTGGCAGGCTGATTCCAGCTGTTCACAGGCATCGATCAGTCTGTTCGCCTGAATGATCCGGGCGGCGCCGAGAATCCGATGGGCTTGTTCCTTCAACTGGTTGGCTTGAAGCCTTGGCTCGAGTGCCTCCAGGGTCAGCCGGTCCTTGTGGAAACTGTCCTGAAGTTGCTTTAGCAATGCCTGCAGGTCGACAGCGCTGTTGCCCACCACCGGCTCCAGACCCTCCAGGTCGAACAGGGCCGAGTGGGCCTCAGGTGGGCGTGGGGGCAGGGGGTGTAGGCTGGCCAGTCGCTGGCCCAAGGCCTTGAGGCTGATCGGTTTGAGCAGGCAGTCATCCATGCCGGCCTGCAGGCATTGCTCGCGGACCTCAGGCTGGGCGTTGGCGGTGTAGCCAAGGATCGTGCTGCGTGGCCACTGCCGTTCAACTTCATCGGCACGTACAGCCTGGGCGAACTGGTAGCCATTGATCGTTGGCATGTTGCAGTCAAGTATCAGCACATCGAATGCCTCTTGCCGCCACAAGCCCAGCCCCGCCAGGCCGTTATCAGCACTGTGATGCTGCAGGCCCAGGTAGTCCAGTTGCTGGGTCATCAGCAGCAGGTTGGCAGGGTGGTCATCGACCACCAGTACCTTCAGTGCAGCAATGGCGATGCAGGGCTCAGGCGCCACTATCGGTTCGTTGCGCTGGCTGCTCATCAACGTCACCGGCATGCTGATATGAACGCGGGTACCCAGGCCAAACACACTGTGCAACGTCAGGCTACCGCCCATCAGCCTACACAGGTCGCGGCTGATCGCCAGGCCCAGTCCCGTACTGCTGCGTGCGAGACGACTGTCGGGGTTGGCTTGGGCGAAAGGCAGGAACAGGCGCTGCTGATCCTGTTCGTGAATGCCGATGCCGCTGTCCTGTACTGTCAGCTCAAGCCTGGCAGGGCCTGAATCAACGTCAGGCTCCAGAATCAGGTCGATGATGACCTGGCCGCGTTCGGTGAACTTGATGGCATTACTGACCAGATTCGAAACAATCTGTTTGACGCGCAGCGGGTCCAGACGCACGTCGACGCGTGCATTGGCGGCGATGCGGAGCATCAGGGTCAGGTTTTTTTGGCGTGCCAAACCATCGAATACGCGCGCTACAGACTCCACCAGCTCCGCCAGGTTGATCCGTTCCGGTGCCAAGGTCAGATGCCCGGATTCGATGCGGGCGATGTCAAGGATATCGCCGATCAAGGCCAGCAGGTCCTTGGCTGAGGTGTAGGCGACTTCGACGGCTGGACGGTCCAGTTGGCCGTGATTGGCTTTTTCCAGGGTCAGTTCGAGCATGCCGAGGATTGCGTTCATCGGCGTGCGGATTTCATGGCTGATGGTGGCCAGGAAGGTGCTCTTGGCCCGGTTGGCGTCATCGGCCTGCTGTTTGGCCCTTTTCAGGTCCTGGATCAGTTGGCGCCGTTCGCTGATATCGATCCAGCCACCGATGATGCCCTGGACGTCACCCAGCGAGTCCCGGAAGGGCAGGATCCAGTGATAGATGGTTATGGCCTGGTTGTTGATCAGCAGCGGGCGGTCGACGATCAATGGCTCGCCATCGCGCATCACTTGTTGGTAGTCCGCCTGGATCTGGCTGGCATAGCAGTTGTCGCCCAGCGCGCCCTCCTGCACACGCTTGCCCAGCACCTCATTCAACTGCAACTGCACTGCTTCCAGGTAGCTGTCGTTGCAACTCTGTAGTCGCCCGCCGCGATCACGCACGTACATGGGATGAGGCGTGCCATTGAGCAGTGTGCGCATGAATTCGAGCTGGTCACCCAGCGCACGCTCAGCCGCTTCGCGTTGCTTGATCTGGCGGCGCATCCAGGCGTTCCAGGCCAATGACAACAGCAACAGCAGGCTGGTGCCCAGCACAATTTTCACGACCAGTTGGTGGTATTTACTCCAGTAGGCACCGGTGTCGGTGCTGTAGCCCCGCCAGCGGCTGTTGATCACCCCCAGCTCTTCCGGTGCAATGCTCAGCAGGGCTTTGTCGAGAATCGACGTTAATGCCTGGGCGTGACGCGCGGTAGCCATCGAAAAAGTCGCCGGTTCGGCGCCGACGGTGCTGCGAATGATCAGCTCAGGTTGGGACGCCAGGCTGAAGTTGGCATTGATCAGTGCCGTGATGGCGGCATCGACATGGCCGCTGGCAAGTAACGCTATCGACTGTGCGCTGCTTTCGGTTTCTACCAGCTGGATATCGGCTACGCGCGTACGCAGGCTATCGATCAGAGGACTGTCGCGGGTCAGGGCTACGCGTCGGCCTGGCAGCTGATCCAAGGAGGTCGGTTGCTTGTGACCCTGACGGGTCACCAGCACATAAGAGTTTTCCAGGTAGGGGCGGCTGATGTTCAGGGTGCTTTCCCGGCGTTTGCTGGGAGAAATGGCAGCAATTACATCGGCCTGATCATGATTCAGGCGATCGATCATGTCACTGATGCCGTTGGCGCGCTGCACTTCGAAGCGCAGGCCGGTGCGTAGGCGAATCAATTCAAGCAGGTCGGCGGCGATCCCGCGAAAATTGCCGGCGTTGTCGAAAAACGTCAGAGGGGCGGAGGTTTCATTGACCGCCACGCGCACCACCGGGTGCTCCCTAAGCCAGCGCTCTTCACGCTGCGAGAGCTGCAGTTTGCGATCAGTCAGCAAGATGTCACTACCGGCGCTCCAGCGCTTGAAGATACTTTCTCGGGTAGTGCTTGAGATGTTATCGAGTGTGGCATTGATCAGTTGCAGCAAGGTGAGGTTGTCTTGCTGTACGGCGAAGCTGAAACCGACCGGTTCGTGCTTGCCAAAATTGGCCATTTTGACGTTTTGCAGGTGACCCTGATTGATCAGGTAGTGGGTGGAAATGGTGTCGCCCAGAAAGACATCAGCCTGGTCGAAAGCCACCGCGTTGAGGGCATTCTGGTAGGACGGATAGGACTGGATCGTGGCGTTGGGGTAGTTGGCCCTCACTTCTGCCATGGGTAAGTAGTGATAGACCATGCTCAGGCGCAGGTTAGCCAAGCCGGTATCCAGGGGGCGGCTTTCGTTTTCGCGCGTCACCAAAACCGGTTGGTCCGCTGCGTAAGGCTTGGAAAGGACCACCCCGGGTGTCGCCGCTTCGAAGCCATTGGCACTGCCAAGCAGATCAATCTGTCCCTGGGTAAGGGCTTGTACCGCGTCCTGGCGGCTGGCAAAGCGTCGCACGTGAATCGGCAAGCCCAGGGTGTGCTCCAGAATGCCCGCAACGTCAGCGGTCAGGCCCTCGTAGTCGCGACCGCTGGCCGTCATATCGAAGGGCGGGTAATCCGGCGCCGAGGTGCCAAGCAGCAATTGCCCTTTGCCGTTGATCCATTGCTGTTGTGCTGGATTCAGCGACAGTTTCAAGCCCACCGGCTGTGAGCGGCTGAGCAACCGGTACTGGCTGGCTTTAATCTCGTCGGCGTATGCCGTTGATAGCTGGCACAGGTAGAGGAGGGTAATGCACAGGCAACTAAAGAGGATGCGCTTAGGCATGGTCCAGCTCAAACCAGGGCATTGCGTTTGGCCATTTCAATAAGTTCGACCAGCGATTTGGCTTTGAGTTTTTGCATCAGGCGCTTTTTGTAGGTGCTGACGGTTTTATTGCTGAGGAACATGCCTTGGGCGATTTCCTTGTTACTTCTGCCTTGGGCAAAAAGTTGCAAAACCATCAACTCGCGATCATTGACCTGCTTGAAAAGCTCCAGTTCACAGTGTTCATTCCCATGCAGGCGAAGGTTATTGATTGCTTGGCTGGGAAAATAGTTGTAACCCGACAGCACTGCTTTGATTGCACTGAGCAATTCGCTTAAGTCTTCCTGCTTGCATACATAGCCGGCAGCGCCGGAGTGCATGCAGCGAACGGCAAACAGGGCGGGAGACTGGGCGGTGAGGACCAGAATTTTCAGGGGTATGGCCATGGTGTGGAAGCGCGAAAGCACTTCCAGGCCATCAAGTCTTGGAATGCTGATATCAAGGATGATCAGGTCCGGCAGGCATTCACGGACCATTTGCATGGCGTCGACGCCATTATCCGATTCTCCGACCACGCGATAGCCTTCATTTTCCAGGAGCATGCGCACTGCCAGGCGGATGACTGGGTGATCGTCGATGATAAATACAGAGTGCATGTTGAACGTTCCAGGTAAGGAGCCAGAAATTAGGCAGGCACCTTAACGCAGATGGAATAGGGCGCACACGAACTCAAGGGGAGGTAATTGTTATATGGGAAATATCTGACACTAAATACAGGTATGGACTACAAATTTTGCGAAGTGCTGTGGGTGTGAATGTTGCTATTAGTGACTTTATGTTTCCGGGTGGCGCTATTGTTTAATATGTTTTGCGTTATGTAGTTATAGTCCTACATCAAAATGCATCAAGGCGTCGCCAGGAATGTCGCCGGTGCCGACTCACATGCCTGGCGTGCCCTTTATATGCTCACGTCGGGCTTGAGCGTCCAGTCATTTCCCGGGCCATTTCGCTGGCATAGCTGTCTGTCATCCCGGCGATGAAATCGATCATGCGCAGGAATGAGCTGTGGAGCGATGCTGAGGGGTCAGGGGCGTTGTTGCCCAACAGGTCGAGGATACGTCGGCTTTTGAATGAAGGCGTACGCCCGCCGTGCTGTTCAAGCGCAGCCCCACAGAAAGAGTTGAGGAGAATCTCGAGGGTCGTATAAGCGCCGATTTCGTGCAGCGTTTTGCGCTTGTCCTGGAAGATTTTCTTGCGTGCCATGTCTTTGGCTTGCAGGACGCAGCGTTTGGCCGGGCCATGCATGTGCTCAACCAGATCGCCCTGCAAGTGTCCCGACAGCAAGGCATCCTGCTGTTCGACAAAGGCGCGGGCGGCGGCATTGGTCAGGTGCTCGATGGCTTTGCCGCGCAAAATCGCCAGCTTGCGTCGACGTGAGTCGGCAGGCCCCAACTGGCGGTAGGTTTCCGGCAGGTCGTCGCCGACCAGGCTGAGCAACAGCGACTCCACTTCCGGATAATCGAGCAGCTCCATTTCCAGGCCGTCTTCCAGGTCGATCAGGGCGTAGCAGATGTCGTCGGCGGCTTCCATCAGGTACACCAGCGGATGCCGGGCCCAGCGTTGGTCTTCAATCTGCGGCAGACCGAGTTTACGGGCAATCTGTTCGAGTAGCGGCAGCTCGCTCTGGTAACAGCCGAATTTGTGTTTCTTGTAGCCAAGCGCATCGGCGTGGCGAGCTGTCCATGGGTATTTAAGGTAGGTGCCGAGGGTGGCGTAGGTCAGGCGAGTACCACCGTCGAACTGGTGGTATTCCAGTTGTGTCAGCACCCGAAAGCCTTGGGCATTGCCTTCGAAATTGAGGAAGTCGCCGCGTTCGGCGTCCGTCATAGCGTCCAGCCAACCGCGCCCGGCGGCCTGCTGGAACCAATGGCGGATGGCATCTTCACCGGAATGGCCGAAAGGCGGGTTGCCGATGTCGTGGGCCAGGCACGCCGACTGCACAACCATGCCCAGATCGCTGGGTTCGCACCATTGCGGCAGCTGTTCGCGCAGGGTTTCACCGACCCGCATGCCCAGCGAGCGACCGACACAACTGACCTCCAGTGAGTGGGTCAGGCGGGTGTGAATATGATCGTTGCTGGAGACCGGATGCACCTGGGTTTTTCGTCCCAGGCGGCGAAAGGCGCCAGAGAAAATGATCCGGTCGTGGTCCTTGTGAAAAGGACTGCGGCCTAGTTCTTCGGGGCTGTGCAGGGGCTTGCCGAGACGTTCGCGGGTGAGCAGGGTGTGCCAGTCCAAGGCCAGTTCTCCGATACAGGGGGCAGGTGCCTAGCTTCCCGTGTCAGCGTGGTGGCTGCAAGTGACTTCGCTGCACCGTATTAGAGACTGTTCCGACCGCCGTAGCCGCTGTCGAGGCACGAGGCTGCGATCGACTGCAAAGCAGTCGCAACTGGGTCCATGCATCAGTTCAGGTTTTATGGCCGCTTCGCGCCCAATCGCAGCCTGAAGGCAGCAGCTACACCAGGTGTTAGCGCAAGCTATCAGCGTTTGTTAGCGGCACCCTGCATCACCAACTTGAGCAGTGGCAGCAGGCTACCGCCGAGGCGAACCATCCGACTCAAGCTGCCATTCTTGGCACCTTTACCGGTCAGAAACCCCAGCACCACCACTGCACCAATCCCCCATAACGGCGCATGTTTGATCCCCAGCCCACCCTGCAGGCTATCGCCCATGGCGCGCAAGCGGGTCAGCGGGTTGAGCAACTGCCCAGACTCATGACGGATTTCCTGGCGATGCATCTCCAGGCGCAGGCGCACCAGCGCCTTGCGCAGTTCGCGGCGGTTGGTGGTGTTCGGTAGCTCAGACAGGCTCATGGCAACAGACGCTCCCGGTCCTTGGCAAGTTCTTCGAGGGTTGAGCTGAAAGGTGATGACTCATCGTACACCGCGGCTTTGAGACGCAGGCCGCAGAACAGGGCGGCTAAACCGTAGAACACACACAGGCCGATAACCCCGGCCAGGCGGTAGCTGTCCCACAGCAGCACCAGCACCAGGGCCGAAAGCGCGACCAGCAACAGCAGGGCGAACACCAGGGCCAAGCCTGCAAACAGCAGCAGGCTCAGGGTGCGTGCTTTCTGCTCCTGCAGCTCAATGCCAAACAGCTCGACATGGCCGTGTAACAGGCCGAGCACTGCAGCGCCCAGACGTTTGCTTGAGGCTGTGCTGGTGCTGTTCGATTCGCTATCCATAGCCAACCTCAGCGCCGATTGGCCAGCAGGCCAATCAAAAAACCGACGCCGGCAGCGATGCCGATCGATTGCCAGGGATTGCTCTGTACATAGTCTTCAGTCGCGGTCAGGGCTGCCTGGCCGCGCTCGCGGACAGAGTCCTGAGTCAGCTGCAGAGTTTCCCGGGCACGCTCCAGGCTGTCGTGGATCTGGCCGCGTAATTCGTCAGCCTGATCACCGGCCAGGGTGGCGGTGTGTTCCAGCAACTTTTCGGTGTCACGAACCAAAGTCTGAAAGTCAGCCATCAATATGTCTTGAGCAGTCTTTGCCGATTTGCTGGTCATGGGGCTCTCCTTAATGTGTGTGGCTATTTCGAGTTGCGAGCGCTGGCGAAGGTTCAGTGCAATGCACTGGTACAGCTTTTGCTGTCCCAAGGTGCGCTCAGGTCCGGTGTCTGCGCTAACTCCGCGCGCAGACGACAACCGGCCTCTAAACCTTAACCCAATCCACGACAAACCCAAGGAAAAACTCCAGCTATCAGCAGGATCGGCCAGGGAAGTGGCCACGCAATGATCCAGGTTGGTGCAAAAAGGAGTCACTCCGCGCTGTCTTGGTGCTTTTCGACAGGCCTGCCGCTTCCATGGAAAATCTGCAAAGTGCAGTGGACACTCTGGTCCACGGCTCCAACACGCTGTTCATTCTTCTGGGTGCCGTCATGGTTCTGGCCATGCACGCCGGGTTTGCCTTTCTTGAAGTGGGCACGGTACGGCACAAAAATCAGGTTAATGCGCTGTGTAAGATTCTTAGCGATTTCGCCGTATCGACCCTTGCCTACTTTTTTGTGGGCTACTGGATTTCCTATGGTGTGAGTTTCTTGCAGCCGGCGGCGGTACTGAGTAATGAGCACGGCTACAGCCTGGTGAAGTTCTTTTTTCTGCTGACGTTCGCTGCGGCAATTCCGGCAATCATTTCCGGGGGGATCGCTGAACGGGCGCGCTTCGCACCACAGTTGTGTGCCACGGTGTTGATCGTTGCCTTCGTCTACCCGTTTTTCGAAGGCATCGTCTGGAATGGCAATCTGGGTTTGCAAACCTGGTTACAGGAGCAGTTCGGTGCCAGCTTCCATGACTTTGCCGGGTCTGTGGTGGTGCACGCCATGGGCGGCTGGCTGGCCCTGGCAGCCGTGCTGTTGCTCGGCCCGCGCAACGGCCGCTACCGCGATGGCAAGCTGGTGGCGTTCGCGCCGTCGAATATTCCATTTCTGGCCTTGGGCTCGTGGATTCTGATTGTTGGCTGGTTTGGCTTCAATGTCATGAGCGCCCAGACCCTGCAAGGGGTCAGCGGCCTGGTCGCGGTCAACTCGTTGATGGCGATGGTCGGCGGTACCGTGGCCGCGTTGGTGGTCGGCCGTAATGACCCGGGCTTTCTCCATAACGGCCCACTGGCGGGGCTGGTGGCGGTGTGCGCAGGTTCCGACCTGATGCACCCGGTCGGGGCGCTGGCGACCGGGGCGATCGCCGGGGCGTTGTTTGTCTGGTGTTTTACGGCAGCGCAGAACGCCTGGAAAATCGATGATGTCCTGGGCGTTTGGCCATTGCACGGTGTGTGCGGTGTGTGGGGTGGTATTGCCTGCGGGGTATTCGGCCAGGCAGCGCTTGGCGGTTTGGGCGGTGTCAGTTTGATCAGTCAATTGATCGGCAGCCTGGCTGGAGTGCTGGTGGCGCTGTTGGGTGGGTTTGCCGTGTATGGTGTGATCAAGGCCGTGCACGGCCTGCGTCTGAGTCAGGAGCAGGAGTACTACGGCGCCGATCTGTCGATCCACAAGATCGGCGCCACCAGCCAGGACTGATCAGCGTCCGGCGACCAGCCGCGCCTCACAGGCTTCAAGAGCGGTTAACGGGCCGCTGAGCAACACCGCGTCGCCCGCATGCAGGCAGGTCTCGGCGTCTACGGCCAGTTCTTCGCCGTTGCGTTGCACCGCCTGCAGTTCGACGCCCAGTTGCTCCAGGTCCAGATCCGCCAGCGCGCGTCCACAGGCAAACGCCTCGGCGCCAAGGTTGACCGCATGCATCATGGTTTTGGGCAGGCCTTCGCTGTCGATCGGATTGGTCTCGGCACCATGGTAGAAGGCTTGCAGCATGCGATAGCGGGTCTGACGCACTTCATCGATACGCGCTTGTACGTGGTCCATTGGCAGGCCCAACATTACCAGCGCATGGGACGCCAGCATCAGGCTCGACTCAAGCAGTTCCGGAACTACCGCAGTCGCCCCGGCGCTGCGCAGTTCTTCGCGTTGACTGTCATCGCGGGTGCGCACCAGAATCTGAATATCGGCATGCCGCTCGCGTGCGGCTTTGAGCACACTCATGGCGATGTCGGTCTTGTCTACGGCGATCACCAACAGACGCGCTCGTTCCAAGCCAATGGCACTGAGCAGATCGCCACGGCGTGAGTCGCCATAGTGCACACAGCTTTCGCCAGCCGCAGCTTCCTGTACCCGCACCGGGTCGTCATCCAAGGCGATGAAGGGGATATTCTCACGGCGTAGGAAGCGTCCAATCGATTGCCCGACCCGGCCATATCCACAGATCAGTACGTGGCCGTTCATGTCGGCACTTTGCGCTTCAATGGCCTCCAGCTGTATTTCTTCGTTGGGCTTGCGGTGCAGCCGGGCAGCGATGCTGGGGGCGGCACGCAGCAGCAGGGGGGTGACTAGCATCGAACAAAACGTAGCGGCCAGCAACAGATTGCCAATGGCCTCAGGCAACAGTTGGGTTTGTTGCATCTGTGCCATCAGGGCGAAGCAGAACTCGCCGCCCTGGGCCAAGGCCAGGCCGCTGCGCCAGGCGGTTTCGGCGTCGCTGCCACGTAGCCGGACCAGGGCGGCGACCACGAAGCCTTTTACCAGCAGTAGGCCGAGGGTCAGGACGAGAATCTCCAGGCCATGAGTGGCGAACAGTTGCAGGTCGATGAGCATGCCAATACTGACGAAAAACAGCCCCAGAAGAATGTCCCGGAAGGGGCGGATATCCGCTTCGATCTGATGGCGATAGTTGCTCTCGCCCAACAACATGCCAGCCAGGAAGGCACCCAGCGCCGGCGACAAGCCCAGCAGGTGGGTCAGCCAGGCGGTCAGCAGGACAATGACCAGTGCCAGCAGTACGAACAGTTCTGCCGAATGCGAGCTGGCCACTTCGTGGAACAGTCGCGGCAGTAGCCAGCGACTGGCCAGCAGCAGCCCGATGAAGAGAATCACCGTTTTGCCCAAGGTCAGCGGCAGCGCCCAATACCAAGCCTGGCCCCCTTCACCGGCAAACACCGGCACCAGGGTCAGCAGCAATACGGCTATCACATCCTGAAACAGCAGCACGCCAATCGCGTTCTGGCCGTGACTGCTGAAGATCTCACCAAGACTGGTCAGTTCCTTGCTGACGATAGCGGTGGACGACAAGGCCAGGCCTGCACCGAGCAACAACGCCGCGACGCCGGGCATGCCCAGCAGCATCAGTAGCCCTGCCAGCAGGGCCGTTGAGCACACGACCTGCAGGCTGCCCAGGCCAAACACCACCTTGCGCAAGGCGAGCATTTTCGACAGGGAAAACTCCAGGCCCAGGGAGAACAACAGAAAAACCACGCCCATCTCGGCCAGGTCTGGCAGTTCTTCGCTTTCATTGACCCAGTTCAGTGCCGTGGGACCGACGAAAAGGCCCACACACAAATAACCTAAAACCGGTGGCAGCTTCAGGCGCCTAAAGAAGGCAATGACGACCAGCGACGAGGCCAGAATGATCAGTAGATTGGCAAACACAAAACACTCCATGTAGGAAGGCGGCAAAAAACTATCAAGCATGAATCATAGTCGCTGACCAGGTGCTGATTGGTGTCAGTCCTTTGTCAGTGGTGTGGCACTGGCGTCCGAGACTCGACGGTCCCTGAAGGCAGACCTAGAATAATGGTCCCTTCTTTCTCTAGCCGGTACCCATAAATGCTTCCTGAATGCCAATTGTTCGGCACCTTGGGCTGTCACCTCTGTGAAGTGGCAGAAGCCCTGTTGATGCCTTTTGTTGAGCATGGCCTGCTGGTTGAACTGGTGGATATTGCCGATGACGAGTCCACCTTCCAACGCTACGGCCTGCTGATTCCGGTACTGCGCCGTTGTGACAGCGGTGCGGAGTTGAACTGGCCGTTCGATGCCGAGCAGGTGGTGACCTTTCTGCGTTGAAGTAGTTGTTCAGGCAGAGAAATTTCCTGTCGTGCGGTTCAGGGCGTAGGCGTGGACAATCCTTGGGTGTGTTTATACATTCCAAGGAGCGGATCATGTACTTGAGTGAACATTTCACGTTGGCAGAAATGACAGTGTCAGAGAGTGCTGCGCGTCTGGGTATCGACAATACGCCGGATGCCAAAACGCTCACGAACCTTCGCCGCTTGTGTGTATTTCTGGAGCAAGTACGCCAGTTGGTCGGCCAGCCAATTCTCGTCAGCAGCGGTTATCGCTGCGTTGAATTGAATAACGTGATTGGTGGCTCGCACCAAAGTGCTCACATGCACGGCTTGGCAGCAGACTTCAATGTGCCAGGAATGGCGCCGGGCGAGTTGGCGCGGTGCGTTGCAGACAGCCCGCTGATGTTCGATCAACTGGTTCTTGAGTTCGACCAGTGGGTGCACGTTGGTCTTTGCGCCACCGCAGAACGGCGGCAACTACTGACTATCCGCACAGGCAGCGGTTACCTGCCCGGGCTGGTCTGAGCACGGTCTGATTGACGCGTCTGACAACTCTGAATATGCTGTATATAAATACAGTATTGGGGGGTGACGTTTTGCCTCGAGGGTGCAAAGCATGGTTAATGTCGAACAACTGAAATACACCGTTAATCGCATGTCCACTACGGTGGTGAGCGAGGCGGTGCTCGAATTGCGCCTCGATGGGCTGGTGCTGGAAGGCAAAACCCCGTTCAACAAACTGCACTTCAACACCTGTTTTGCCGAGATCGAGGCGCTGTTCCAGCGTGCAGGCTATCACCGCCCGCTGGATGTGGTCGGTTACCAGGGCTTGCTGTATGCCCTGTATGACCCGAGTCGTTGGGAGGCGGTCGAGGTACTGCGCTGGCTCAAGGAGTTCACCGAGGCCGCTGCAACCCAGGCTGGCTGAGGGGCCTGGCATGCGGGATAATGCGCGGTCTATCCGCAACGAGCGTTCTCATGGCCACTGCCCCTTTCGATCCGGCTCAGCATCAAGCCAGTACAGTCTGCCTGCCACCAGGCAACTGGGTGACAGTACTCGATTGCTTGAGCGAGCATTTCAAAGCCATCGGGCGCGAGCAGTGGCTTGACCGGATTGCCCGCGGACGGGTGCTTGATGCTCAGGGGCAACCGATCAGTGCAGCGCTGGCGTATAAGCCGGGGCTGCGCATCCACTATTTTCGTGAAGTGCCCAACGAGAAGCCGATCCCTTTCGTCGAGCAGATCTTGCATGTCGACGAGCACTTGGTGGTGGCTGACAAGCCGCACTTTTTGCCGGTCACGCCGACAGGCGAGTATGTCGAACACACGCTGTTACGGCGGCTGATTCGGCGTCTGGATAACCCCAGCCTGGTACCGTTGCACCGTATTGATCGACACACGGCCGGGCTGGTGTTGTTTTCCGCCAATCCCCAGAGCCGCGCGGCCTATCAATCGCTGTTTCCCAATCGTCAGATCGACAAGCACTACCAGGCCATAGCCCCAGCCTTGCCGCGATTGCAGTTCCCGCTAGTGCATAAGAGTCGCATGGTCAGTGGCGAACCGTTCTTCCGTATGCAAGAGGTCCAAGGGCAGCCCAATAGTGAGACCCTGGCCGAGGTGTTGGAGAAAAATGGCGAGCTGTGGCGGTATGGCTTGTCACCGATCACCGGCAAGACCCACCAGTTGCGTGTGCACATGACGGCACTGGGCGCGAGTATCTGCAACGATCCGTTTTATCCAGACGTGCTGCAGGAACAGGATGACTACAGCAAACCGTTGAAGTTGTTGGCCCAGCGTTTACGCTTCAAGGATCCGCTGAGTGGCGAGGAACGCTTTTTCGAAAGCCGGCTGACGCTCGACTGGTAAGGCGGGAATCGGCGCCCCTTCCGGCACTTGCTGACCTATTGTGGGAGCCGGTCTTGCCGACGATGGTATCGACAAGTTGTCAGGCAGTGCGCGGTGTCTGCATCGCTAGGCCAGCTCCCACAACGGGCCGCGTGGCCCCCGAAGGGGCCGGCAGCGTCGCCACATCGACGGGATAAGCTCGCGCTCCAAGCGCCCACCCCCGGCCCAAGAACATCTTTCGTCAGCGGTTGAAGCGCTCGACCAGCGAGTACTGGGTAGTGGCCGTGCGGGTCAGCTCTTCGCTAAGCTGGGCCGAATGCTGGGCCTGCTCCGAGGTCTGGTCCGCCAGCTCGGCGATGGTGCTGATGTTGCGACTGATCTCGTCGGCCACTGCGGTCTGTTCTTCGGTGGCAGCGGCGATCTGGGTGGCCATGTCGGTGATATTGGCCACTGCTTCACTGATGCCGATCAGGGCCTGGTCTGCTTCCATTACCCGTGCGACACCTTCTTCGGCCTGACGATGCCCTGATTCCATGGTCTGTACAGCATTGCTG
Source organism: Pseudomonas sp. S06B 330 (assembly GCF_002845275.2). Taxonomy (NCBI): domain Bacteria; kingdom Pseudomonadati; phylum Pseudomonadota; class Gammaproteobacteria; order Pseudomonadales; family Pseudomonadaceae; genus Pseudomonas; species Pseudomonas tussilaginis. The sequence goes on from NZ_CP088149.1 coordinate 1,884,546, forward strand.
GCGGTCTGCTGCAGCTTGGCGATCAGGCTGTGAATCTGCCCGGTCGATTCGCTGGTGCGTTGGGCCAGCTGGCGGACTTCATCGGCGACCACGGCAAATCCACGGCCCATTTCACCCGCCCGCGCGGCTTCGATGGCGGCGTTGAGAGCAAGCAGGTTGGTCTGATCGGCAATGCCTTTGATCACATCGACCACGCCGCCGATTTCGTCGCTGTCGCGCGCCAGCTGGGTCACGGTCAGGCCGGTCTCACCGACCGCTGCCGACAGGCGCTGAATGGCATCGCGGGTTTCCCCTGCGATGTCGCGGCCACGGCCGGTCAGGCGATTGGCTTCCTGGGTGGCGTCAGCCGTACGCTGGACGTGGTTGGCTACTTCCTGGGTCGTAGCCGCCATCTGGTTAACTGCAGCAGCGACTTGTTCAGTTTCGACGCGCTGGCGCTCAAGGCCTGAGGAGCTGTTATGGGCCAGGGTGTCGGACTGTCGGGCTTGTTCGTTGAGGTGCTCGGCAGTGTCCTGCAAGCGCGTCAGGCAGGTTTTCATGCGCGCGTCCTGGCTGAGCATGGCCATCTCCAGTCGTGCCTGCACGCCGCGGCTGTCGGTGTACATCTGCGCGATCAGCGGGTCGGAAGTGGATTGTTCGGCCAGGCGCAGCAGGCGCTTGAGGCCGCGTTGCTGCCAGCTCAGGCCAAGCAGGCCGAGCGGCACCGACAGGCCGGCCGCCAGGGCAAAGCCCCAGGAATGACCGAGCCAGTTGCCGATCAGGAAGCCGATCTGACTGACCAGAATGAAGGGCAGCCAATCCTGTACCACCGGCAGCCACTTATCACGGCGCGGGATCGCCGAGCGGCCCTGGTTGATGCGCTGGTACAGGGCTTCGGCGCGACGTACCTGCTCGGCGGTGGGCTTGACCCGAACCGACTCATAGCCGACTACCTGGTTGCTCTCGAACACCGGGGTAACGTAGGCGTTGACCCAATAGTGATCGCCGCTTTTGCAGCGATTCTTGACGATACCCATCCATGGCAAGCCTTGCTTGAGCGTGCCCCACATGTGCGCGAACACCGCTGGTGGCACATCGGGATGGCGCACCAGGTTGTGCGGCGCGCGCATCAGCTCCTCGCGGGAGAAACCGCTGATTTCGACGAACGCATCGTTGCAATAGGTGATGACACCCTTGGTATCGGTGGTCGAGATCAAGCGTTGTTGAGCAGGGAAAGTCCGTTCGCGCTGGGTAATCGGCTGGTTGTTACGCATTAGCTGTTCAATCCGCAAGGCTTTCGAGGGTTATCGGCAGCGTGAGGGGTTTGTTGAATGAATATTTGCGCTGCTTGATCTGCCGCAAGGATCCAAATTCTGGGCTGCGCTATGGCGTTTGCGCAAAGTTGGCTACTTTAGCAACTATATTTCAGATTTTTGACACAGTAGTCAGCAGGTGACCACCTGTCCATCCAGGCCTCGACCTGATGAAGCCCGGCCATAAAGGCCGGGCCGCTCCTTCAGGATGCGATCAATTGCCGCAGCACGTAATGCAGAATGCCGCCTGCCTTGAAGTACTCCACTTCATTGAGGGTATCGATTCGGCACAGTACGTCGATCTGGTCCTGACGTCCGTCCTGGCGGCTGATCATCAGGGTCAGTTGCATATGCGGCTGGATTTTGGCGTTGCTCAAGCCAAGGATATCGATGTGTTCGCTGCCATCTAACCCCAGGGTTTTGCGCGTTTGCCCGGCGCTGAACTGCAACGGTAACACGCCCATGCCCACCAGATTGGAGCGGTGGATACGCTCGAAGCTTTCCGCCAGTACCGCTTTGATGCCCAGTAGGTTGGTGCCTTTGGCTGCCCAGTCGCGGCTGGAGCCGGTGCCGTACTCCTGGCCGGCAATTACCACCAGAGGCGTGCCGTCGGCCTGATAGCGCATAGCCGCATCGTAGATCGCCAGCTTCTCACCGCTGGGGATATAGAGGGTGTTGCCACCTTCTTCGCCGCCGAGCATTTCGTTGCGGATGCGGATATTGGCGAATGTGCCGCGCATCATCACTTCGTGGTTGCCGCGGCGCGAGCCGTAGGAGTTGAAGTCGCGAGGTTCCACGCCTTTATCGCGCAGGTAACGCCCGGCCGGGCTGTCGGCCTTGATGTTGCCGGCCGGTGAGATGTGGTCGGTGGTCACCGAGTCGCCAAGCAGGGCCAGTATCCGGGCGCCGTGAATGTCGTTGATGACCGGCAGCGGGCCGGTGATGTCATCGAAGAACGGCGGGTGCTGGATATAGGTGGAGTCATCTTGCCAAACGTAGGTGGCCGCTTGCGGCACTTCGATCGCTTGCCATTGGGCGTCACCGGCGAAGACCTCGGCGTATTCCTTGTGGAACATTGCGGTGTCGACGTTGGCAACGGCGACCGCAATTTCCTGCTGGCTCGGCCAGATGTCACGCAGGTACACCGGTTTGCCGTCGTTACCCATACCCAGCGGTTCGCTACTCAGGTCCAGGCGTACACTGCCGGCCAGTGCATAGGCAACTACCAGTGGCGGTGAGGCCAGCCAGTTGGTTTTCACCAGGGGGTGTACACGGCCCTCGAAGTTGCGGTTGCCCGAGAGCACAGAGGCCACGGTCAGGTCCGCGCCGGTAATGGCCTTTTCGATCACTTCATCCAGGGGGCCGGAGTTGCCAATGCAGGTGGTGCAGCCGTAGCCGACCAGATCGAAGCCGAGGGCGTCGAGGTAAGGGGTCAGGCCTGCGGCCTTGTAGTAGTCAGTCACCACTTTGGAGCCGGGCGCCAGCGAGCTCTTGACCCAAGGTTTGCGTTTCAAGCCTTTCTCGACCGCTTTCTTCGCCACCAGGCCGGCCGCCATCATCACACTGGGGTTGGAGGTGTTTGTGCAGGACGTAATGGCCGCGATCACCACCGCGCCATCGCGTAACTGATGGCTTTGGCCTTCATGTTCATAGCTGACTTCGCCAGCCTGGTCGGCATTACCCACTGCAACACCACCACCGCCTTCGCTTTCCAGGCGGCCGACGTCTTTGCTTGAGGCGCGTAGCTGCAGGCCGAGGAAGCTGTCGAAGGCCTGACTGACTTGCGAGAGTGCGACCCGGTCCTGGGGGCGTTTGGGGCCGGCGAGGCTCGCTTCAACCTCATGCATGTCCAGGGCCAGGGTGTCGGTAAACGCTGGCTCCTGACCGGGCAGGCGCCATAAGCCCTGTTCCTTGCAGTAAGCTTCGACCAACTTGACCGTCGCCTCTGGCCGACCGGACAGGCGCAGGTAGTCCAACGTCACCTGGTCAACCGGGAAGAAACCACAGGTGGCGCCATACTCCGGTGCCATGTTGGCGATGGTTGCACGGTCAGCCAAGGGCAGGTCGGCCAGGCCATCGCCGTAAAACTCGACGAACTTGCCGACCACGCCTTTCTTGCGCAGCATCTGTGTAACGGTCAGCACCAGGTCGGTGGCGGTGATGCCTTCGCGCAGCTTACCAGTCAGTTTGAAGCCGATAACCTCTGGGATCAGCATCGATACGGGCTGGCCGAGCATGGCCGCTTCCGCTTCGATACCGCCCACACCCCAGCCGAGAACGCCGAGGCCGTTGATCATGGTGGTGTGCGAGTCGGTGCCAACCAAGGTGTCAGGGAAGGCATACGTGCGCCCGTCTTCTTCACGGGTCCAGACCGTGCGGCCCAGGTACTCCAGGTTGACCTGATGGCAGATGCCGGTGCCCGGGGGAACTACGCTGAAGTTATCGAAGGCATTCTGGCCCCAGCGCAGGAAGGCATAGCGTTCGCCGTTGCGTTGCATTTCGATGTCGACGTTCTGGGCAAAGGCCTCCTGGCTGGCGTAGCGGTCGACCATCACCGAGTGGTCGATGACCAGGTCCACTGGCGACAGCGGATTGATCCGCTGCGGGTCGCCGCCGGCCTTGGCCATGGCGGCGCGCATGGCCGCCAGGTCAACCACTGCTGGAACCCCGGTGAAATCCTGCATCAGCACCCGTGCTGGGCGGTACTGGATTTCGCGGTCGGAGCGGCGCTCCTTGAGCCAGTCGGCCAAGGCGCTGAGGTCATCGCGGGTGACGGTCTTGTTGTCTTCCCAGCGCAGCAGATTTTCCAGCAGGACCTTCAGCGACATCGGCAGACGCTGCAGGTCGCCGAGGCTCTTGGCGGCTTCGGTCAGGCTGAAGTAGTGATAGGGACGGTCAGCGACCGTCAGGGACTTGAGGGTTTTCAGGCTATCGAGCGAGGGCATTACCAACTCCTTCTGCGCCGGTGAACGGCAATCTTCCTTGCTGTCGCCGGTTCACCGCCTCTGTGACGGTCCGCACGGCACGGACCTGGCTGAACGGTCAGGTTAGCCCTGTTTGGCGGGCCTGACCAAGTACTGGACCGGCGGGGCGTGTCGCAGGTTCCGAACTTCCTTTATCATTCGCCGATTTACCGGCGCAGTGCATTGCGCCTGGTCAGGGTTGGGGTGATTGGCCGCCAACCGTTCTGGAGTAACGATGAATACCCTGTTTATGCATTGCCGGCCGGGCTTTGAGAGTGAAGTCTGTGCCGAAATCGCCGAGCATGCTGCCCGGCTCGATGTTGCCGGCTACGCCAAGGCGAAGCCGCAGTCGGCGTGTGCCGAATTCATTTGCAACGATGCCCACGGCACTGAACGGCTGATGCGCGAACTGCGCTTCACGCAGTTGATTTTCCCTCGGCAGTGGGCTCGTGGCAGTTTCGTCGAATTGCCGGAAACCGACCGCATCAGTGTGTTGCTCGAATTGCTGGGCGATTACCCGGTGTGTGGCAGCCTATGGCTGGAGGTGATGGACACTAACGACGGCAAGGAGCTTTCGACCTTTTGCCGCAAGTTCGAAGTGCCGTTGCGCAAGGCCCTGAGCAAAGCGGGGCGTCTGGTAGAAGACCCGAGCAAGCCCCGTCTGCTATTGACGTTTGTCAGTGGCCGGCGGGTGTTTGCCGGGGTTGCGGGTGCCGATAACTCAGCCATGTGGCCAATGGGTATTCCGCGCCTGAAGTTCCCACGTGAGGCACCCAGCCGCTCGACCCTGAAGCTGGAAGAAGCCTGGCACCACTTCATCCCTCGCGATCAGTGGGATGCGCGCCTGTCCGATGATATGACCGGCGTCGACCTCGGCGCAGCGCCGGGCGGCTGGACCTATCAGCTGGTCAAACGGGGCATGCTGGTGACCGCCATCGACAACGGGCCGATGGCCGAGAGCTTGATGGACACCGGTCTGGTTCAGCACCTGATGGCCGACGGCTTCACCTATAAACCCAAACAGACAGTGGACTGGATGGTCTGCGATATCGTCGAGAAACCGGCGCGCAGCGCGGCGTTGCTTGAGACCTGGTTAGGCGAGGGTTTGTGCCGCGAGGCCGTGGTCAACCTCAAGCTGCCGATGAAGCAGCGCTACGCCGAAGTACGGCGATTGCTGGAGCGCATTGAAGAGGGCTTCAAAGCGCGCAAGGTCAAGGTCTCGATCGGGTGCAAGCAGCTGTATCACGATCGTGAAGAGGTGACCTGTCATTTGCGACGCCTGGACCTGAAACCGCGTTGAGTCTGTAGCCGCTGCCGTCAGGCTGCGATCGGCTGCGAAGCAGCCGTCATCCAGTTTCAGCGAGAGGGGTCTGAATGACGGCCGTTTCACGCCCGATCGCAGCCTGGCGGCAGCGGCTACAGGGTGACCTCGCCACTTGTATGAGCGACAATAGCCCATCATTTGCGGAGTACCCCATGACCGATTTCATCCCAGACGCCACCCTCGACGCCACCGGTCTCAACTGCCCGGAGCCGGTGATGATGCTGCACCAGCACGTGCGTGACCTGGCCGCTGGCGGCCTGCTCAAGGTGATCGCCACCGACCCGTCGACCCGTCGCGATATCCCCAAGTTTTGCGTGTTTCTTGGCCACGAACTGGTCCAGCAACAGGAAGACGCGGGCACCTACCTGTACTGGATCCGCAAGAAACTCGATTAAGCGCGTTGCGCCCGGCGGATGTGCTTGCCACTGCTGCGCGCCAGCCGAATCGACAGCATCAAAGCGGCGCAGGTCAAGCCGGCGATCAGGCCTTCCCACAAGCCATTGGGGCCGCTGGCAGGCCCGAAGTAGTCGGTCAGCCCCAGCACGTAACCCACCGGCAGACCAATGCCCCAATAGGCGAACAAGGTCAGGATCATGGTCACCCGGGTGTCCTGGTAGCCACGCAACGCCCCCGCTGCGATTACCTGAATGGCATCGGAGAACTGGTACAGCGCGGCATATACAATCAGCATCGCCGCGATCTGGATCACTGCGGTGTCCGGGGTATAGATCGAGGCGATCGGTTCGCGCATCAGCAGGATCAGTCCCGCCGAGAAACAGGCAAACACCAAGGCCGCGCCCAGTCCTACCAGGGCGGCGAAGCGCGCCTGGTGTGGGTCACCGGCACCGATCGCCTGGCCGACTCGAACCGTCACCGCCATCCCCAGTGAGTAGGGAATCATGAACAGCAGCGAGCTGATGTTCAGGGCGATCTGGTGGCCGGCCACCACGGTGGCGCCAAGGCTGCCGATCAGCAGGGCAATGACGGCGAAGATGCTCGATTCTGCAAACACCGCGATGCCGATCGGCAAGCCGACGCCCATCAGGCGTTTGATTACCGCCCATTGTGGGCGCTCAAAACGCACAAGGACCCGACTGTTGTGATAGACGGGGGCCCACCGGGTCCAGGCCGCCATGCTCAGGGCCATGAACCACATGACAATCCCGCTGGCCCAGCCGCAGCCAACCCCGCCCAGGGCCGGCAGGCCGAAGTGGCCGTAAATCAGCACGTAGTTCAGCGGAATGTTCAGCAGCAGGCCCAGGCAGCCAATGACCATGCTTGGGCGGGTGCGGCCGAGACCATCGCTGTAGCAGCGCAGTACGTAGTACAGGGCGATACCGGGAAAGCCGAAGGCGATGCCTTGCAGATAACCCATGCTCGGATCGACCAATTGCGGGTCGACGTTCATCACCTGCAGGATCGGCTCGGCGCTGATCAGCAAGGCGCTGGCAATCAGGCTGACACCCACTGCCAGCCACAAGGCCTGGCGTACCAATGGGCCGATCTCGCCCTGTTGGCCTGCACCAAAGCGTTGTGCCACTTTAGGGGTGGTGGCCAGGAGGATGCCGGTCATCAGCAGGAACACCGGAATCCAGATTGAGTTGCCCAGCGCCACTGCCGCCAGGTCACGTGGACTGACCCGCCCAGCCATCACCGCATCGACAAAGCCCATGGCAGTGGTAGCCAGTTGCGCAATGATGATCGGCGTGGCCAGCAGCAACAGGCTGCGTACTTCGCCGCGCACACGAGCAACGCGGGATGGAGTAGGGGAAAGGTGGTCAGCAGTCATCGGTGTCACAAGGCGGGCGTCCACAAAAAAGGTGCACAAAGCCGACTAGTCTACGCTTTGACGCATCGGTCAGGAAATAAACCCGCTGCTTTGCTCCCCAACTGGATTAGCGCCCCTGCAAGGGCCTACACTGCGAACCCCGATAGGAGAGCGCCATGCTGATTGTTGCCGACGAAAATATTCCTCTGCTCGATGCCTTTTTTGCCGGTTTTGGCGAAATCCGCCGCTATCCAGGGCGGGCGATTGACGCCGCCTGTGTAAAAGATGCCGATGTTCTTCTGGTGCGCTCGGTGACCCGCGTCGACCAAGCGTTGCTTGAGGGCAGCAAGGTGCGTTTTGTCGGTACCTGCACCATTGGCACTGATCACCTGGCGCTCGACTACTTTGCCCAAGCCGGTATTCAGTGGTCCAGCGCGCCAGGCTGCAACGCCCGTGGCGTGGTGGATTATGTACTGGGCAGCCTGCTGACCCTGGCCGAGCTCGATGGCGCTGACTTGACTGCGCGTACCTATGGCGTGGTCGGTGCTGGCGAAGTCGGCGGGCGCCTGGTCGAGGTGCTGCGTGGGCTCGGTTGGCAGGTGCTGGTCTGTGATCCGCCACGCCAGGCCCGGGAAGGCGGCGATTTTGTCAGCCTGCAAACGGTGCTCAGTGAGTGCGATGTCATCAGCCTGCACACCCCGCTGACCGCTGATGGCGAGCATCCCAGCTGGCACTTGCTTGCCCGTGAGCAACTGGCATCGTTGCGCCAGGGTGCTTGGTTGATCAATGCCAGCCGGGGACCTGTGATCGACAACGACGCCTTGCGTGAGCTGCTGCTGGCGCGTGAGGATGTGCTGGCGGTGCTGGATGTCTGGGAGGGCGAACCGCAGGTTGATCTGGAGTTGGCTGATCTCTGTGTGTTGGCCACCCCGCACATTGCTGGCTACAGTCTGGACGGCAAGCAGCGCGGTACCGCCCAGATCTATCAGGCCTTCTGCGCCTGGCGCGGCGAGCCGGCGACGGTGCAACTGGCCGATTTGCTGCCGCAACCGTGGTTGGCCGGGATCGGCCTGCAGGCAGAAACCGATCCGGCATGGGCTTTGGCCACCCTGTGCCGTGCAGTGTACGACCCGCGCCGGGATGATGCCGATTTCCGTCGCAGCCTGAGCGGCGATCCACTGGAGCAGCGGGCCGCCTTTGATGCCTTGCGCAAGCATTACCCGCCACGTCGCGAGATCGAAGGGATGCAGGTGCGCCTGCAAGGTGAGGCGCCACATCTGGCGCAAATGGTTCGGGCCCTGGGTGGTGTGCTGGTTTGAAGGCAGGCAATAAAAACCCGGCGCAGGTGCCGGGTTGAAGAATTCGAGGTGGTTCAGTCTTTCTTGGCGGGGTCTTTGCGGCTTTGCTCAAGCTTCTCGCAAGCTTGCTGGACCATTTCTTCGGTGATTGTGATCTCTTTACCATTCTGGTCGATGAACGAACCACCTACCGTTGCTTTCGGATCAGGCGCGCTCTGGCTTTGGGTGTTGCTTTGCGGCAAGCTCATTTCCTGTCTCCTCATCAGGTTGCAAGCTCAGACTAGAATCGCTCAGTGACCGAACTATGACAGCTCCTTGGTGACCACCGTACGACCTTTCCAGTCGACCAGAAAGTCGCGCAAACCTCCAGTGTCGGCTTAGAACGAAACGGTCTATATACAGGTAGAAAAGGCCTTAAAACGCTCGGTGATACGGTTTTGACACCCGCGCCTGTTTATTCCAGTGCGTTCCTTGGCGTAGGACGAGCGGTCAGGTGTAGGCTGGGTGAAATAGCTGACCTCAGGCTTCTCCATGCTCAATCGCGTTTCTTCTCGTCAGCGTCAGGCCCTGCGTCTGGGTTGGCGTTTTATTCGCCCGTATCGCAAACAGGTCGTGCTGGCCTTGCTTGCCTTGATTGTCACTGCCGGTATCACCTTGTCGATGGGGCAAGGTATTCGGCTGCTTGTCGATCAGGGTTTCATGACACGCTCCCCTCAGTTGCTCAACCAATCGATTGGTTTGTTTCTGTTGTTGGTACTGGCACTGGCCATTGGTACCTTCAGCCGCTTCTATCTGGTGTCGTGGATTGGTGAGCGCTGTGTCGCGGATATCCGCCAACAGGTGTTTGATCACTTGATCTACCTGCATCCTGGTTTCTTCGAGAGCAATCGCAGCTCAGAGATCCAATCGCGGCTGACTGCCGACACAACGTTGCTGCAATCGGTGATCGGTTCGTCGTTATCATTGTTCTTGCGAAATGCCCTGATGGTGCTGGGCGGTATCGTTCTGCTGTTTATCACCAACCCCAAGCTCACCAGTATCGTGGTATTGGCCTTGCCGCTGGTGCTGGCGCCGATCCTGATTTTCGGGCGGCGGGTGCGCAGCCTGTCGCGCCAGAGCCAGGATCGGGTGGCCGATGTCGGCAGTTATGTGGCCGAAACCCTCGGGCAGATCAAGACAGTACAGGCCTACAACCACCAAGGCAGTGATCAGCAGCGCTTCGGTCGCACGGTGGAGGCGGCCTTCGATGTCGCGCGCAAACGTATCAGGCAGCGCGCCTGGCTGATCACCCTGGTGATCGTGCTGGTGCTCGGTGCTGTCGGTGTGATGCTCTGGGTCGGCGGCATGGATGTCATTGCCGGGCGCATCTCTGGTGGTGAGCTGGCGGCTTTTGTCTTTTATAGTCTGATTGTCGGCAGTGCGTTTGGCACCCTCAGTGAAGTGATCGGTGAGCTGCAGCGCGCCGCTGGTGCGGCAGAGCGGATCGCCGAGCTGTTGGCGGCGCGCAGTGAAATCAGCGCGCCGCCTATAGGGCTGGAGCGCACGGCGTCGCGAGTCAGTGGCCGACTGGAGTTGCAGGAGGTGCGCTTTGCTTATCCCTCAAGACCGACACCGCCGGCTATTGATGGCTTGAGCTTGACCGTCGAGGCGGGCGAAACCTTGGCGTTGGTTGGGCCTTCAGGGGCGGGTAAATCGACACTGTTTGACCTGTTGCTACGGTTCTATGATCCCCAGCAAGGGCAGATCCTTCTTGATGGTCAGGCGCTGAATCGTCTCGATCCGCAAGACTTGCGCCGCCACTTTGCGCTGGTAGCGCAGAACCCGGCACTGTTCTTCGGAACGGTCGAGGAGAACATCCGCTACGGACGTGCCGAGGCGACCGATGCCCAGGTAGAGGCCGCGGCGCGCGGTGCCCATGCCCATGAATTCATCCTGCAGTTGCCTGAGGGCTATAAGACCCACTTGGGTGATGCAGGGTTGGGGCTGTCGGGTGGTCAACGCCAGCGTCTGGCCATTGCCCGGGCGCTGTTGGTGGATGCACCGATCCTGTTGCTGGACGAGGCCACCAGTGCCCTCGATGCCCAAAGCGAGCACCTGATCCAGCAAGCATTGCCGACCTTGATGAGTGGGCGCACCACGCTGGTCATCGCCCATCGGCTGGCCACGGTGCAGCATGCCGATCGCATCGCAGTGATCGATCAGGGGCGCTTGGTCGCGATCGGCAGCCACCGTCAGTTGATCGCCGAGAGCCCGTTGTATGCAAGGCTGGCAGCCCTGCAATTCAATACCGTTACGGATTTGTGACAGCGCCCTGCAAACTGTCACATTTCTGTAGCAATCCCTTGAGACTATCGCTTCCAGCTGTTGCGTAACGCTCGAATTTGGCTGCTATCGACTGATGGCAGCTTTTTTTTGCCCAGTAGCCATTGCCAGTGAACAAGGACAGGGACGTCTTTGCCTGGTCGACGCTGACGTGCGTCGTTCCCTTTTTCCTTGTTCCGGGACTCCTTTCTGATGTTGCGTAAATCCTTGAGCGTGCAAATTCTCGCGTTACTTGGCGGCAGCCTGTTGGCGATGCTGGTGATCGCGCTGGTCTGTTTTCAATTGTTGTCATCCAGTGTTCGTGGCTATGGCCAGCTGATCAATGGGCCGCTGCAGGCTTCGCAGTTGATCGATGAGGCCAACCTGCAGTTCAAGGTCCAGGTCCAAGAGTGGAAAAATGTGCTGTTGCGTGGCAAGCAACCGGCTGAACTGGACAAGTACTGGCAGCAGTTTCTCGCCCGTGAGCAGCAAGTGCAGCGCATTCTCGACCAGTTGATCCAGGCCAGCGAGGCGCCACTCAAGGCCCGTGCCGAGCAGCTCAAGCAAAGTCACCGTCAATTGGGTCAGGCCTATACCCAGGGGCGTCAGGCATTCCTGGCAGCAGGTGCTGATCCCAGTGCAGGAGACCTGGCGGTCAAGGGGGTGGATCGTGCCACCAGCGAGCAGATGAGTGAACTGGTGAGTCAGTTGCGCAGCGAGGCTCAAGGGCGTGCCCAGGCCATCAATCAGTCGGCAGAACGTACTGTGTGGCTTGGACTACTGGTGATGTTCGGGTCGGCATTACTGGTGGGCTTGCTGAGTCTGTGGCTGGTCAATCGAAATCTGATCGAGCCGATTCGTGGCTTGATCGAGTATGTTGCGCAATTGAGTCAGGGGCGTTTCGACGCGCGGGTTGCCACCGACCGTGAAGATGAACTGGGTCGCCTTGCTGTGGCTGCCAATACCTTGCGTGACTTTCTCGCCGACACCGTTGCCCGCTTGCAGGACAATGCCGGTGAGCTGGAAAACGCCAGTGGTGAGTTACGCAATATCGCCGGCGGCATGGCCCGCGGCGCCGATGATCAATTCCAGCGCACCGACCAGGTGGCCACGGCCATGCATCAAATGTCGGCTACGGCTCAAGAGGTCGCCCGCCATGCCGCCCAAGCGGCACGCGCCGCCGATGATGCCGACCACAGTGCCCAGGCCGGTGAGCAGGTCATGCAGGCCACCATCGACACCATCGCCACGGTCAATCAGGAAATTGCCGGTACAGCGGCGGTCATCCGCCACTTGGAAACCGACAGCGTCAGAATTGGCAAGGTGCTGGAGGTGATCCGTGCGATTGCCGAGCAAACCAACCTGTTGGCGCTCAACGCTGCCATCGAAGCGGCGCGGGCAGGGGAGGCCGGTCGCGGCTTTGCTGTGGTCGCCGACGAGGTGCGTAACCTGGCTCAGCGCACCGCTGCCTCAATCGCTGAAATCAATCAAATCATCAGTGCTGTGCAGTCCGGCGCTGTGGAGGCGGTCAAGGCCATTGAGAGCGGCCAGCAGCGCAGTGAGGAGGGTGCCGAGCAGGTTCAGCGTGCCGGGCAGATGTTGCAGCGCATCACGCTGGCGGTGGAAGCGATACGCGACATGAACCGGCAAATCGCCACTGCCGCGGAAGAGCAGACCAGCGTGGCCGAAGATATTTCCCGCAACGTGGTGGAAATCACCCGGATCGCCACCGCCAATCAGCAGGCCGTGCAGCAGACTGAGCAGGCGGGTCAGCGCCTGCATGGCCTGTCGGGCCAGCTTGGTGAGGTGACTGCGCGGCTAAGTGCTTGAGGAAAGGGGGAAATCCGCCACATTCCCCGCTACGGGGAGAATAATGTGGCGGATTGTCGCCAGAAAAACCGTTAAAGATGGGGTGCGACGACACGTCCTAGCTATTAGCCGTTGGTCTTGCAGAAGTTGGCCTGCTTTGTGCTTAAAGGCGGTCAGGCCTAGGCCATGCAAGCACCCGGCGCCAAGCGTTCAGGGTGACGACCGTTCCCGATCCATCGAACAACCCCAGCCGCCAACCATTGCCCGGGCGTCCAGGCCGCTTGCCTGAACGCCGAGCAGCGCTAAGCTTTGGTCTGCGCGAGCAACAACAAGAATTCGGGCGTGCACAACGGGATGAGCGGTCATTGCCAATTACTTCACCTCAATTGGATTGAACTATGAAAAAAATCCTCCTGACGCTTCTATGCCTGAGTGTCATTGGTTGCTCCAAGCCCAGCGAGCCCGAGAAAACCGTCGATGTGCTGCTGATCGGTGGCGGCATCATGAGTGCAAGCCTCGGCACCTACCTCAATGAGCTGGAGTCGACCTGGTCGATCGACATCTATGAGCGCCTGGACAAGGTCGCCGAAGAAAGCTCCAACGCCTGGAACAACGCCGGTACCGGTCACTCCGCGTTCTGCGAGCTGAACTACACCAGCGAAGGCGCCGACGGTAAGATCGACATCAGCAAGGCGGTCGGCGTCAACGAGCAGTTCGAGATCTCCAAGCAGTTCTGGGCCTACCAGGTCGAGCAGAAGGTGCTGAACAATCCGCGCTCGTTCATCAACAACGTACCGCACATGAGCTTCGTCTGGGGCGACAAGAACGTCGAGTTCCTCAAGAAGCGTCATGAGGCCCTGCAGCACAGCTCGCTGTTCCGCGGTATGGAATACTCCGAAGACCATGCCCAGATCCAGAAGTGGGTGCCACTGGTCATGGAAGGCCGCGCTGCCGACCAGAAGATCGCTGCGACCCGCATGCCGATCGGTACCGATGTCAACTTCGGTGAGATCACTCGTCAGCTGATCGCTTCGCTGACCAAGCACGACAACGTCAAGCTGCACGTTCAGCATGAAGTGCGCGACATCGTGCGTAATGCCGACAACACCTGGACCGTGGTCGTCGCTGACCTGGCCAACAAAGGTGTCGAGCGCAGCGTCAAGGCCAAGTTCGTCTTCATCGGTGCCGGTGGTGGCGCGCTGAAGCTGCTGCAGAAGTCCGGCATTCCTGAAGCCGATGGCTACGCAGGCTTCCCGGTTGGCGGCCAGTTCCTGATGACCGACAACCAGGACATCGTTGCCCGTCACAAGGCCAAGCTGTACGGCAAGGCTTCGGTAGGTGCACCGCCGATGTCGGTTCCGCACCTGGATACCCGCGTCATTGACGGCAAGGAAGTGCTGCTGTTTGGCCCGTTCGCGACCTTCTCGACCAAGTTCCTCAAGAACGGTTCGCTGCTGGACATGTTCGCTGCCCTGACCACCCACAACATCATGCCGATGACCCATGCCGGTATCGACAACATTGACCTGAGCACCTACCTGATGGGTCAGTTGATGCTCAGCTTCGATGACCGCATGGAAGCCCTGCGCGAATACTTCCCGAACGCCAAGAACGATGACTGGAAGCTGCTGCAAGCGGGTCAACGTGTACAGGTGATCAAGAAGGATCCGGTGCACGGTGGCGTGCTGCAGTTCGGTACTGAAGTGGTTGCCGCCCAGGACGGCAGCATTGCCGCCTTGCTGGGTGCCTCGCCAGGTGCCTCGACTGCTGCGCCGATCATGCTCAGCGTGCTGGAAAAGACCTACAAGGATCGCATCAAGAGCCCTGAGTGGCAGGCCAAGCTCAAGCAGATCATTCCGACCTATGGCCAGAAGCTCAACAACAACCTTGAGCTGACCAACGCCACCCGTGAATGGAGCAGCTCGCGTCTGGGCCTGTTGAATACCCCGGTGCTGCCGGAAGAGGCTGCTGCAGTACAGGCTGAGCCTGCGCTGTAAGCATTTGCTTCGCTAGAAACAAATAACCCCCTGTTCAGGGGGTTATTTGTTTTTGGGGTTGGCAGATCAGCAGATCAATGATGCTTCTTGCGATGATCATTGGCCAGGTTGTTACCCAGCGCGCCGCCAGCAGCACCACCAAGGCCGGCGCCGATGGCGGCGCCGGTTTTGCCACCGAGCTTGTTGCCCACCAACGAGCCGCCGGCCGAACCCAGGCCGCCGCCAATCGCTGCCTTGGTCTTGTTGCCTTGCTTCGCGCCCATGGCGCTGCCTGCGGCACCGCCGACGCCAGCACCAATGGCAGCGCCGGTGCTGCCACCGAGTTGCTGGCCGACTACGTTACCCAGGACACCGCCCAGGCCACCGCCTACAGCAGTCTGGCCATCACCGGCCATGGCACCTTGTGCGCACAGCAGGCCCAGGGTCAGGGCGGCAAGAGTCTTACGCATTTTGTTTCAACCTCTAAGTTCGAAAGGCGCGCATTCTGCTGGTCGCAGCGGCCCGGCGCAATGCTGGCCAGTGCGGTTGTCGACTTGCGGGCAGCAAAAAGCCCGCACGAGGGCGGGCTTTTGCTGAGTGATCTGGTCGGAGAGACAGGATTCGAACCTGCGGCCTTCTCGTCCCGAACGAGACGCGCTACCTGGCTGCGCTACACTCCGATGGAGAAAATATTACTCAAATTTTTCTCCTCGACAAGTCCCTCGCGGGGCCTGTCGCAGGCGTCAGAGATCCTTGACGGTACGAACCTGATCCTTGTTGATGCGGGTTTGTTTGCCATCGAGCTGTTCGAACTCGTAGAAGCCTGACTCCTCGTCATACTGCGGGGTGTCGACCGCCTGGATTTCACGGCCGTCGTTCAGGGTAATGACGGTTGGCGAAGCGCAACCTGCCAGAGTGCCCAGGCCCAAAGCGAGCAGGAAAGCGGGAAGGGTCCGTTGAATCATTATGTTTCTCCAGTTAAGGATGGTGCGGAATGTTGTTGAGACGCATGGCGACGGCGCAAGTTCCTTACACATTGCAGCATAGCGGCTGCACCGCACTTTTGACTGGGGACAATCCTCTGCTGTGCTGCGGGCCCGAGCCAGGCAGGGCTGTGATATAACACCGCGCATACTCTTCATCAATGGAACAAGGCCCCATGAAAGCCAAGGCAGATGTACCTTTCGTGCCGCTGAATATCGCGGTGTTGACGGTCAGCGATACCCGTACCCAGGAAACCGATACCTCTGGGCAGATGTATGTCGATCGCCTGACCGAGGCCGGCCACGCTCTTGCTGCGCGGGTGTTGCTCAAGGACGATTTGTACAAAATCCGCGCCCAGGTCGCTGCCTGGATTGCTGATGAGCAGGTGCAAGTGGTGCTGATCACGGGCGGCACCGGCTTTACCGGACGCGACAGCACGCCTGAAGCCGTCGCCTGCCTGCTGGACAAGCAGGTTGATGGCTTTGGTGAACTGTTCCGGCAGATCTCTGTGGCTGATATCGGAACCTCCACTGTGCAGTCACGCGCCCTGGCCGGGTTGGCTAACGGCACCCTGGTCTGCTGTTTGCCAGGTTCGACCAACGCGGTGCGTACCGGTTGGGATGGCATCCTTGCCGAGCAGCTTGATGCCCGTCATCGTCCTTGCAACTTCGTCACCCACCTCAAGCAGGCCGAGCCCTGCGCCAGCCGTGGTTGAGGTGCCTGTGAGCACGTCATTGATGCCCGTCGAAGACGCATTGGCCCGCCTGCTGGCGCTGGCCGAGGCGGCACCGATTATCGAGACCGAGCAGGTCGCCCTGGCGCAGGCAGAAGGGCGGGTGTTGGCTGAAGAACTGGTCGCCAGCCTGGACTTGCCGCCTTGGCCAAACAGCGCCATGGACGGCTATGCCTTGCGTCTGGCTGATTGGCAGGGCGAGGCGTTGCCGGTCAGTCAGCGGATATTTGCCGGCCATGCCCCTGAGCCACTGTTACCAGGTACCTGTGCGCGGATATTCACCGGCGCTCCGCTACCGGCGGGTGCTGATTGTGTCGAGATGCAGGAAAATGCCGACGTCCAGGATGACCAGCGGGTGCGCTTCAACGAACCGCTGCGTGTTGGCCAGAATATTCGCCCGCAAGGCCAGGAAACCCGTGCCGGCGAGTCGGTACTGGCCGCGGGGACGCGTCTGGGGCCGATTGAGTTGGGGCTTGCGGCGACTCTGGGGTGCGCCACGCTCAAGGTCGTACGCAGGGTCAAGGTCGCCGTGCTCTCCACGGGTGACGAGCTTGTGGAGCCCGGCTTGCCATTGGGACCTGGGCAGATCTACAACAGTAACCGCCGCCTGCTGGTCAGCTGGTTGCAGCGTCTTGGCTGTGACGTCCTGGATGCCGGGATTCTGGCCGATGACCTGCAAAAAACCCGCGATTGTCTCGCCGGTTTGAGTCAGGTCGACCTGATTCTTTCAACCGGTGGGGTGTCCGTGGGGGAGGCCGATTACCTGGGGCTGGCGCTGCGTGAAGCCGGTGAGCTGGCGCTGTGGAAACTGGCGATCAAGCCGGGCAAGCCATTGACCTTCGGTCACTTTAAAGGCGTGCCGGTGATCGGCCTGCCTGGCAATCCGGCATCTACGCTGGTGACCTTCGGGTTGCTGACGCGTCCCTACCTGCTGCGCCGCCAGGGTGTAAGGGATGTAACACCGCTGCAATTTCCCGTGCCCGCCGGCTTCGATTGGCCAGCGGCAGGCCGTCGTCGGGAGTATTTGCGCGCACGCCTCGACCAGGGTCATGCACTGATCTACAAAAATCAGAGTTCCGGTGTGCTACGCA
This sequence comes from Pseudomonas sp. S06B 330, assembly GCF_002845275.2. Taxonomy (NCBI): domain Bacteria; kingdom Pseudomonadati; phylum Pseudomonadota; class Gammaproteobacteria; order Pseudomonadales; family Pseudomonadaceae; genus Pseudomonas; species Pseudomonas tussilaginis. The sequence goes on from NZ_CP088149.1 coordinate 1,902,085, forward strand.
GCGCTGCCTGGGCCGAGGGCCTGGTGGAGGTCCGCGAAGGTACCACCCCCACCAGAGGCGATACCGTGCAGTTCATTCCCTTGAGCGAGTTACTCGGCTGAGCGACTGAGCAAGCCACTGTCCAAGACGTTGAGTGTCGGCGCGTGCTGGCTCAGGCGCGCATGCACGTTTTCCAGTTGGGCGGCGGCAATGCTCCAGTCGTGCCGGTCGGTGACGAACTGGCGCGCGGCCTCCGACAGTTGGCGCATACGCCAGGGCTGATTGAGTAACTGAGTGATAAGCAATGCCAGCTGATCACCGTCATCACTGCCCAGGTAGTGCTCGCCTTGGGTCACCTGCAGGCCGCATACACCCATGGTGGTGGTGACGACCGGCAAACCGGCGGCCATGGCCTCCAGTACCTTGATTTTCGAACCTCCGCTGTAGCGTAGCGGGGCGAAGAAAATCGCTGAGTGGCGTTGCAGCTCGCGTAGGTCTGGTAAATAGCCCACCCATTCGATGCGCGGGTCGCTCCAGCGCGATTTCCAGCTGTCGGGCAAAGCGTGGCCTACCACGGCCAGGCGCACGGCCGGATTGCTTTGCCAGACTTGGGGAAGGATGTCTTCGAGTGCCCACTCAATGGCTTCGAGGCTGGCGCTGTATTCGAAATTGCCCACAAACAACAGTCGCTGGCTATGCGGTGCCGGCTGAATATCCTGGTAATGCGCGCAATCAACGCCGTTGATAACCAGGGACGCGGGGTGGCCGGTCAGGCTGCTGATGTGTTCGGCATCTTTGGGGCTGACCGCTACCACTTCCTGGGCCTGACTCAATACGCGATTTTCCCAGCGCCGGTAACGCCAGCGGTCGAAGGCGTTGAACGGTCGCAGCCACAGGGGCAGACGGTCATGGCAGGCGGCGCCAGAGACTGACTCGATGGTGTGTTCGCTGAGCAAGAAGGGCAGGCCGTGGGCCTGCAGGGCCTTTTCGAACGGCTGGAAGCTGTAGCTGTGTTCGATCTGGATCACATCCCAGTGTTCTTCCAGCAGTTGTTCGAAACAATGGCGCAAGCGCGGTGCCAGGCCATTGACGCTGGCGCGCATGGGATAACCGACATACACCGCTGCCAGCAGGTTCAATGGGCTGTGCAAGGGGCGTCTGGGTAGCACGATCAGGCGCTCGAGCAAGGGTTCGAGCGCCTGGCGTGCCGCCTCGCTGGGCGGGATTTTCGATTGCACCAGCAAGGTGATCTGGTGACCACGCTGCGCCAGATTGCGCAGCAGGTGGTATTGCCGGGTTTTGCCGCCACTGGTGGTCGGCCAGGGCAGGTAAGGCAGTGTCCAGAGTACGCGCATGACCCCTTTCCTCTATATCAGACGGGTAACGGCATGCAGATAGGAATGGACGCGCCTTGGGGGTCAGCTGCTGGCTGATTCCGGGGCGCGTCCATAGATATCAGTAAAGCGCACGATGTCGTCCTCGCCCATATATTCGCCACTTTGTACTTCGATCATGACCAGGTCGATCACCCCGGGGTTGGTCAGGCGATGTACTCGCCCCGGTTTGATAAAGGTCGATTCGTTGGTGTCGAGCAAAAACTCGTCTTCGCCATTGGTCACGCAGGCCATGCCGCTGACCACGATCCAGTGTTCGCTGCGGTGATGGTGCATTTGCAGCGACAGCGAGGCTTGCGGGCGAACCATGATGCGCTTGATCTTAAAGCGCGGGCCTTCCTCAAGCACCGTGTACATGCCCCACGGGCGATTCACCGTGCGGTGCAGGCGATAGGCGTCATGGCCCTGGTGCTTGAGCTGCTGGGCGATGACTTTGACCTCCTGGCTGCGCGACGCATCGGCGATCAGCAGGGCATCAGGGGTATCGATGATGATCAGGTTGTCCAGGCCCACGGCACCGACCAGTCGGCGTGGCGAGTCGATGTAGCAATTGGTGACGTCATGCAGGACGGTCTCGCCATTGCACTGGTTACCATTGTCATCGGCCTCTTTGAGCCCGCGGACCGCCTGCCAGCAGCCGATGTCGCTCCAGCCCAGGTCGGCGGGCAACACGGCGACTTGGCTGGAGCTTTCCATGACAGCGTAATCGATGGAAATGTCCGGTACTTTTTCGAAGCTCTGCGGATCGAGCTCCAACTGCAACTCACCCTCGCCGTGTTTGCACGGGCTTTGCTGTAGGCAGTGATGAACACTGGCCAGCAGGTCCGGTACATGTCGGTCCAGTTCCGCGAGGATGGCGTCAACGCGCATGCAGAACATGCCGGCATTCCACAAGTGCTGGCCGCCGTCGAGGTAGCGCTGGGCAGTGAGGGCATCAGGTTTTTCAACAAAGCATTCGACTTTGTAACCGTGGTCGTTCAGCGGCTGGCCTTTCTCGATGTAGCCAAAACCGGTCTCGGCATGGCTGGGCAGCAGGCCAAAGGTGGTCAGCCAGCCTTGTTCTGCCAGGCTGCGCGCCTGCGCCACGGCGCGCTCGAACGCATCCAGGTCGCTGATCAGGTGATCGGCAGGCAGTACCAGCAACAGCGCGTTTTCACCATACAGGCGCGCACAGTGCAGGGCGGCGGCGGCAATGGCCGGCGCGGTGTTGCGCCCGAACGGTTCGAGGATGAAGTCCAATGCCATGCCGGCCTGATTCAGCTGGCGGTATTCATCTTGGGTGCGGAAATACACTTCACGATTAGTTACCGTCAGCACGCGCTCGACGTCTGGCAGCGCGCTGGCGCGCGAAAAAGTTTTCTGCAGCAAGCTCTGGCCGTCTGGCAGGCGCATGAACGGTTTAGGCATCGTTTCACGCGAAACAGGCCAAAGGCGAGTGCCGGCGCCGCCGGCGATGATGCAGGGGATCAGAACGCTCATTTCACAGCCTTGAGTCAGGGCACTGAAGCTACAGTGCAGTAAGGGGAAACAGGGACCTGGCAGGCGCTCGGGTAAAAAGTCAATAAAATGACTTTTACTGTCGGCATCTTCCATGAAGGCCAAATATTTGTCGAATGATGCACCCAGGCGTTCGCGCTTTCAATGCTATTTGTGTGAATGTCCGGCAATTTTTCCATCGGGGCAGTCATCGGGGGTGCAGCAAAAGGCCCGTTTACGCGGTCGAGATGCTCGAGTTTTCTTTAATGGGGGAGGCAGCATGACGCAGCACAAGACACTCGTGATCCTGCATGGCAAGCAGGCCACCAACGAGCAGGTGCGGGCCGCCGTAGGTGCCATGCGTGAGCGTGGCTGGGTACTGGATGTTCGCCTGACCTGGGAAGCCGGTGATGCTGCGCGTCTGGTCGACGAGGCTGCAGTCGGCGGCTATGAGCACATCGTCGCTGGCGGTGGTGACGGCACCTTGCGCGATGTTGCCGAAGCCATGACCCGCACTTCGAGCCAGGCAAGCCTGGTGCTTCTGCCGCTGGGCACGGCCAATGATTTCGCTCGGGCGGCGGGTGTGCCGCTGGAGCCTGAACTGGCCCTTGGGTTGTTGGAAGCGCCAGCCCATGCCATCGATCTGGGGCAGGTGGGTGAACAGGTGTTTCTCAACATGGCCACGGGCGGCTTTGGCAGCCAAGTCACCGCCAACACCTCCGAAGACCTGAAGAAGGTGCTGGGGGCGGCGGCATACTTGTTCACCGGTTTGTCGCGCTTCAGTGAGCTCAGCGCTGCTTCGGTAGCCTTGCATGGGCCGGATTTCCACTGGCAGGGAGACTTACTGGCGCTGGGGATTGGCAACGGGCGACAGGCCGGAGGTGGGCATGTGCTGTGTCCGCAGGCGCAGGTCGATGACGGCTTGCTGGATATCAGTATTTTGCCGGCTCCGCAGGAGGTGGTGGGCACCTTGCGCAGTCTGCTCAGCGATGGTCTGGGCCTGGACAATTTGTTTGTGCGGGCACGTTTGCCCTGGGTGCAGATCAAGAGCTCACAAGGCCTGGATATCAATCTCGACGGTGAGCCGCTACAGGGTGACAGCTTGCGCTTCGAGGTGCTGCCTGCGGCCTTGCGGGTGCATCTGCCTCCCTATTCGCCGTTGCTCAGTCATCAAGGCTGATGATCTGCTCGCGCACCGCAAACAGCACCAGTCCGGCGACGTCATAGATCTGCAGGCGCTTCATGATCTGCGAGCGGTGAGTTTCGACGGTTTTGATGCTCAATCCCAGCCCGTGGGCAATTTCACGGGTGGATTTGCCGCGCACGATCAGGCGCAGGATTTCCAGCTGACGGGCGGTCAGGTTGTGGTTTTCCACCGCTTGCGGTTTGGTTGTCTGGGCGCGCAACAACGCCTGATTGATCACCGTATGGGCAATGGCCGGGCTGAGGTAGCGTTCATCGCTGCGCAAGGCTGCTAGCGCCTGTTCCAGTTCGGTGGCGGTGGTGTCCTTGAGCAAGTAGCCATGGGCACCGCTTTCCAGCGCTTGCATGATCAGCTCAGGGTCGGTGTGCATTGACAGGATCAGCACTTTGCTGCGGCAGCCCCTGGCACGTAGTTGGGTCAGGGCGTCGAGGCCGTTGGTTGAGCGCATGGATATGTCCAGCAGGACGATGTCCGGGTCCAGTTGCAGCACCAGTTCGGCCACCTGGCTGCCATCATTGCCTTCGCCCACCACTGTGTAACCAGGAATGTCCGAGACCAGCGCACGGACCCCGGCGCGAATCAGTGAGTGGTCGTCTACCAGGAGCAATTTACAGGTCATGGGCGTTACTTGTCTTGGCGCGTTCAAGGGTGCGCGCAGGCCAGGGGAACAGGGCGTCAATGCGGGTGCCATGGCCCGGCTGACTGCTGATCGATAGGGTGCCGTTGAGCAGGGCGGTGCGTTCCAGCATCCCGGCCATGCCACGCTGTCCTTCGTCTGCGGGGTTGCTGGCAGGCATGAAACCCTGGCCGTCGTCACTGATGGACAAGGCCAGCCCTTCGGATCGCCGCGCGATGGAGACCACCAGATTGTGTGCGCTGGCATGGCGGAGCATGTTGGTGACCGCCTCCTGGGTGATGCGAAAGGCAGCGATGGCCATGTCTTCGGGGATCCCGCCCAGGCGCTGGCGGCATTCAAGACTCCAGTGCACGCTGGTGTTTTCCAGAGTACGCAGCAGGTGTGCGCGCAAACTGGCTTCCAGTCCCAGGCTCGCCAGCTGGCGTGGGTTGAGAATGGCCGAGACGTCGCGAACATTGGCCAGGGTGTCGTCCAGGGTGCGGCGCAGGGTTCTGCAGTGCTCTTGCAATTCATCCGGCACGCGGCGTTGCAGCCAGTCAGCCTGAAGTTTGGCAGCCGTCAGCAGTTGGCCGATATCGTCGTGTAGCTCCCTGCTCAGGCGTTGGCGCTCGCTTTCCTGAACCTTGAGCAGGCGGTCGGCAAGTTCAGCCGGGCGCATGGCAATCGAGCGTGCCCAGTGGCGCAGGTGCCAGCCAATGCTCAGCATCGCCACTAGCTGCAGGATCAGTACGCCGACCGGCATCGGTAGTGCGTACAGGTACAGCACCAGGCTGGCGCTGATCGAAGCCAGGCACAGCAGTGCGGTAAACCCGCGCAGTAGAGCGGCCCCGGGCCGCCGGAGCTTGAATCTATTGAGGCTTAAGAGCATAGAAAATGAAGCCACTGAAATATCGCTGTAGAAAGCCTGAAAAGGTCAAACTAGACGCGTTGTCGTATTGTCTTCAAACATCATTTAAATATCGGCGCCGGGCAGTCTGATGATTGCCCTGTGCCAAGAGAATGAATCGTCGAGGACATATTCGGCCAAGGTCTGACCAGCCTTCATCAGCACGCATGGTATCACTTCAAGTGGAAAGGGTGGCGAACTCTGATAACTGCTTGAATCATTAGATTTTATGGGCTGGTACGGGGGTTCCGATATGTCGCCGACCCTAGCACTTTGCCACCATTTTAGGGGTGTCAATCTTTCACAAAATGAATTAAATCTGCAGTTGTTCAAAGGGCTGCAGAAATGCTTGGCAAACATGGGAAGTTCTACATTAGTGCGTCGCACAGCGCACTATTGAGTACCGGGAAAAGGCGATCTTGTCTATTACCCGTTAGTTGCCCAGAGTTGGTCGACTAACTGCCGCGCTTGGGGTGTGCGGTGAATGGTCGCAAGGGGTCATGTTCGAGGTGCAGGACGCGCAGGCCAATGAGGGATTCAAGGCTGCTGCAAGGTTATCCAAAAGCACCACTTGCTCATCGGTATCCAACCCCAGGTGGCCGGTGCGCGGGTCAACCAGCTCCAGTTGCCAGGCCAGCAAGGTCAGGCACTCGTCCAAGGCCGGCAAGGCTTCGCCTGGCAGGTGTGAGGGGGTGTGGGCCGTGTCGAGAAGGTTTTGCAGCTGCTTGGCGTAGCTGGCCACTTCCACCAGACCCAGAGACTGGGCGCGAGCGACCAGAGTGGCCAGGGTGTCGGTGAGACAGTGGCAGGCATCTGGATCATTGTCGATCAGTTGCAGGTGCTGCAAGCACTCTTCAGCCTGGGTCAGCAAGACTTGGGCGTCCACCAGAAAGTCCTGCAGGACGCTGCTGGTGAGTGATTCGTTAGCCATCATTTAGCTCCAGCGCAAAGGGCTGGAGCAGGGGTTGGCCACAACGAGGCGATCGCTGACAAAAGCCTGACTCCGTTCATGCAATGAGAATGGCGTCACATTAATGGCTAATGGATATCGCGAACATCAGGTCCCGCCCGATTGCTACTAGGGGTTTCCCTGATAGGTGATTCGTTTGCGACCTTTTTGCGGGTATTCGCGACAGAGGTGCGCTGAGCGCAGTAAAGCATGATGTTAAAATGACATCAATGCTCGCCTGCGCATTTCCTTCGGGGGTCAAGCTGAGCCTGATCCGGCCGATACAGGGTCGATGAATTCATTTTTCGAACAAGCCTGAGGGTTCTTTAATGGCCGGCATTCTCGACACAGTAGACCAAAGAACACAGTTGGTAGGTGAGAACCGCCTGGAAATCTTGATGTTTCGCCTGGCCGGTCGGCAATTGTTCGCAATTAATGTGTTCAAGGTGCAGGAAGTGCTGCAGATGCCCAAGTTGACCTTGATGCCGCAGCGCCATCCTTTCGTGTGTGGTGTGGTCAACCTGCGTGGGCAGACGCTCCCGGTGATTGACCTGTCCCAGGCCATTGGCATGCGTCCGCTTGAGCCAGGGCCGGGAAGCACGATTATCGTCACCGAGTACAACCGTTCGGTGCAGGCGTTCCTGGTCGGTGGGGTGGATCGCATCGTCAACATGAACTGGGAGGCCATCATGCCACCGCCCAGCAGTGCCGGGCGCCAGCATTACCTGACAGCAATCAGCAAGGTCGATGAGCAGTTGGTGGAAATCATCGACGTGGAAAAAGTCCTCGCCGAAATCGTCCCGTACAGTGCCAAGGTCTCGCGCGAAAAGCTCGACGATCCGGTGCTCGCACGTGCCCGTGGCCGTGAGGTGCTGCTGGTGGACGACTCCACCGTAGCCTTGGCTCAACTGCGCGAAACCCTGTCCCAGTTGGGGGTGAAAATGCATGTTGCCAGCGATGGTCTGAAGGCCTTGCGTATGCTCAAGGGCTGGGCTGATGCTGGTGAAGACATGTGTGAAAAACTCTTGATGATCTTCACCGATGCCGAAATGCCGGAGATGGACGGCTATCGCCTGACCACTGAAATTCGCAATGACCCGCGCCTGCGTCCGTTACACGTGGTGTTGCACACCTCGTTGTCGGGAAGCTTCAACGAGTCGATGGTAAAGAAGGTCGGCTGTGACAACTTCCTCTCTAAGTTCCAGCCCGATAAATTGGTTGATGTCGTACGTCAGCGTCTGATGCTGGATGAAGCGACGGCCTGAGTCGGTATAAGCTAAGCGCTTTGAACCGGCAGAAGGCAGGTCACCGATGCAATTGAGTGCGTTGTACCGATATCCGCTCAAGTCCGCGCGCAGCCAAGCGTTGCAGTCGTCTTCGTTAGACGCGCTGGGATTAAGTGGTGATCGTCGCTGGATGCTGGTGGAGCGCGACAATGGCCGCTTCCTGACCCAGCGTGCCTATCCGCAGATGGGTCAGTTGAGTGCGTTGCACAGCGTTACTGGCGAACTGACCCTCGAAGCCCCCGGGCGGGCTGCGCTGACGGTTGCCGTGCCGCAAGCGGACAGCGATCTGCGCGGTGTGACGATCTGGCGCGACACCTTTCGTGTTCCGGATGCTGGGGATGTCGCTGCGCAATGGCTCAGCGAATTTATCGGCAAGGACGTACGCTTGGTCCATGTGCCCGAGCAGCGTACACGCTTCTTGCCTGGCGGCTACGGCCTGAACAGTGACCGGGTGGCTTTTGCTGACGGCTTCCCTCTCTTGCTGATTGGCCAGGCGTCGCTCGACGATCTGGTGCGACGTGTCGGTCGCCCGTTGGAAATGTTGCGTTTTCGTCCCAACCTGGTGGTGGAGGGCGCGCAACCCTATGCTGAAGATGGCTGGAAGCGAATCCGTATCGGCGAGATGGAGTTTCGCGTGCTCAAACCTTGCGAGCGCTGCATCATGACCACCATCGACCCGCAGACCGGTGAGCGCAGTGCTGATCGCGAGCCACTGGCGACACTTAAAACCTATCGGCAGAAAGAGGGTGATGTGCTGTTTGGGCAGAACCTGGTGGCTGACGGCAGTGGCGTGCTGGAGGTGGGAATGCCGGTGACAGTGCTGGAATAGCGGATCAACTTGTTGAGTTCATGGTGAAAGCCAGCCTTGCTGGCGATGAGACCCGCACAGGATCAGCTGTTGCGCGGTGTCTGCATCGCTGGCAAGGCCAGCGCCCACAGTTGTTAACAGCCTTGTCTTTTACTGATCGTCAAAATAACGCTCATGCCAGTCCACCAACGGCTGCGGCGAGTTGAGTTTCTGCCCGTAGATCACCGAGTAGGACAGCACGTTCTGCACGTACTGACGGGTCTCATCAAACGGAATCGACTCCACCCAGACATCGAAGCTCAGGTGGTCAGCGCCACGCAACCATTGCCGCACGCGGCCGGGGCCTGCGTTGTAGGCGGCCGAGGCGAGCACCCGGTTGCCATTGAACTGACTGTGCACCTGGCTCAGGTAAGCCGCCCCCAGCTGGATATTCTTGTCCGGATTGAACACTTGCGAGGGAGAGGCCAAAGGAATGCTGAACTTGCGTGCAGTTTCCTTGGCGGTAGCCGGCATTAATTGCATCAGGCCGCTGGCACCGACGCTGGAGCGGGCGTCTTCCATGAAGGCGCTTTCCTGACGAGTGATCGCGAACACCCAGCTTGAGTGCAAGCCGCGTACTTTGGCTTCACGCACCAGGGTGTCGCGGTGGGCCATCGGGAAGCGGATGTCCAAGTCATCCCAGTACTTTGCCTGGCTGATCGTGCGGATTGCCGGGAAGTACCAGCGCATGTCATAGGCCAGGCGCGCCTGGGCAACCATTTCGTCGCGGTTGAAGTGGCGGCTGACGTGGTACCACTCGCGGCGGCCGTCGACAATCTGGCCGCGGGCATGGAACTCCAGGGCGCGGCGAATACCGGGGGTATTGCGCACTTTGTTCATCAGCGCCTGGCTCAGCACCAGCGGCTTGTTGTTCAACTGATAAGGCGTTTTGGCCCGGTCGGCGGCGAGGAAGCCATAGAAATCACGCTCGCGAGCGACGGTCTGGTACAGCGACGGGATCTGCGGGTTCTTCGGCTGCGCCAGCTCCAGGCTGCGGGCTTGCCAGTAGCGCCAACGGCTGCTGGTGGCCAGGTCCTGGGGCAAGCGTTTGGTCAGGTCGTAGGCATCTTCCCAGCGGCCCAGGCGCAGCAACAAGCGCAGGCGCCATTCGGTGACGGTATTGTCGCGCAGCTCCGGGTCGTAGCGAGTCATCAGATCAAGCGCCCGCGGGTCGTAACGACGCGCCAGGGTCAGGCCGATTTCCCGGGCGATGGCGACTTTTTCGTCGCGGGAGAAATGCATGCGGTTGGCATAGTCATCCAGCAAGCTCATGGCTCGCTCCGGGTCTTGGCGCGCCAGTCGGCGCAGGCCCAGGCTGACGACGTCGGACATGGCCTCGTTGACGGGTACGAAGCGTCCGGGTTGATTCAAAAGCTGCGGCTTCTGCGCCACATCGACCAGCAAGCGGCCTTGGGGCGCCAGCGTGGTGAGGTTTTTGGTCAGGCTGTTGGCCAGCGCATAGTTGCGAGCCTGGGCTGCCAGCTTGGTGCGCTCCCAGCGCATTTGTTCAGTCAGCTGGCCTTCAGCTGCCCAGCGATCAAACAAGGCATCACAGGCGGCCGGCTGGGACTTACCCACCAGCCAGAGCTTTTTAGCCGAGGCAAAGCCTTCAGCACGCTGGCCGTGGCTCAGTTGGTACTGGCCATTGAGGCAGTCCAGTTCAGTGAAGTTGAGCTTGGGATCGTAGTAGCGGGTGAAGGTGGCCCAATCGCCACGCTCGGCCAGCCAGCGCAACCAACGCAACTTCATCCAGTTGGCCTGGGGCAGGTCGCCATGAGCGGCGAGGAATTTCTCGATCTCGGCATTGCTCGCGGTTTTCAGGCGCGCTGTCAGCTCGTCGTAGGCCAGGTAGGGGGTCAGCGGGTAATCGCTCAGTGCCTGGGCGTAGCGCAGGTACGGGCCCTTGTCGCCTTTGGCCAAGGCGCGCTTGGCCTCGTCGTAATACTGGCGCTGCACGGTGATGTCGGTGGCCTGGGCGACGCTGGCCGCAGAGGCCGAGAGAAGCAGGCAGGAAACTAGATTGAACAGGCGGCTGCGCATGAGACTTCCGGGCAGTTTGACCATAAAAAGTGACGGCGAAGCCAGCACTGTGAGGTGACGTTGCTTAAGCTTAGCCGTTTGCCGTGGGCGGATGAAAGCATTGTGCTTGTATCGAGTTGTAATCAAGCGGTCCGTCGTCGGATCTCGCTGCAGGCGCGCCTGCTTAATGTGAAGCGGGGCCAAGTCGGGTAGAATACGCGCCCTGTTTTTGGAGAAGATCATGACCCTGCTCAAATTAAGCGATGTGTCCCTTGCGTTCGGCGCCATGCCGTTGTTGGACAAGGTGTCGTGGCAGATCGCCCGTGGTGAGCGGGTGTGCATTATTGGCCGTAACGGTACGGGCAAGTCGAGCATGCTGCGCTTGGTCAAAGGCGATCAAAAGCCTGACGACGGCGATGTCTGGCGCGCGCCAGGGCTGAAGATCGGCGAACTGCCGCAGGAACTGCCGGTTGCCGACGGCCGTACCGTATTCGACGTGGTCGCAGAAGGCCTTGATGGCGTCGGCGCCTTGCTTGCTGAGTATCATCACCTGAGTCAGAACATCCACAGTGATGCTGACCTGGAAAAACTCATGCACGTCCAGCACGACCTGGAAGCGCGTGACGGCTGGCGCTTGCAGCAACTGGTCGACAGCACCCTGAGCCGCCTGCAACTGCCGGCCGACAAGACCCTGGCCGAGCTCTCCGGTGGCTGGCGCCGACGTGTGTTGCTCGCTCAGGCGTTGGTGTCCGAGCCTGATCTGCTGCTGCTTGACGAGCCTACCAACCACTTGGACATCGGTGCCATTGCCTGGCTCGAAGAAGCCCTCAGTGGTTTTGGCGGCGCCGTGCTGTTCATCACCCACGACCGTTCATTCCTGCAAAATCTGGCCACGCGCATCCTTGAATTGGACCGTGGCGGCCTGATCGACTGGAACGGCGACTACGCCAGTTTCCTGGTGCACAAGGAAGCCGCGCTGGCCGCCGAAGAAACCGCCAACGCCCTGTTTGACAAGAAGCTCGCCCAGGAAGAAGTGTGGATCCGCCAGGGCATCAAGGCCCGACGCACCCGTAACGAAGGCCGCGTGCGCGCCCTCAAGGCCCTGCGTGTTGAGCGCAGCGAACGTCGTGAACGTACCGGCAAGGCCAATATCCAGCTCGACGTCGCAGAAAAATCCGGCAAGCAGGTGATGGTGCTGGAGAATGTCAGCTTCAATCACCCTGGCGGTCCGCAACTGGTCAAGGACTTCTCCATGGTCCTGCAGCGCGAGGATCGTATCGGTTTGCTCGGTGCCAACGGTACCGGCAAGACCACCTTGCTCAAGCTGATGCTCGGCGGCCTTGAGCCTACCAGCGGCAAGATCGAGTCCGGCACGCGCCTGGAAGTCGCCTATTTCGACCAGCTGCGCCATCAGCTGGACCTGGAAAAGACCGTGATCGACAACCTTTCCGAAGGTCGTGACTTCATCGAGATCGACGGCCAGAACCGTCACGTGCTGAGCTACCTGGGCGACTTCCTGTTCAGCCCGCAGCGTGCCCGCACGCCGGTCAAGGCGCTGTCCGGCGGTGAGCGTGCACGCCTGTTGTTGGCCAAGTTGTTCAGCAAGCCGGCCAACTTGCTGGTGCTCGACGAGCCGACCAACGATCTGGACGTGGAAACCCTCGAACTGCTCGAAGAAGTGCTGTCGGCGTTCAAGGGTACCGTGCTGATGGTCAGCCACGACCGGGCCTTCCTCGATAACGTGGTCACCAGCACCCTGGTCTTTGAAGGTGAGGGCAAGGTGCGCGAGTACGTCGGTGGTTACCAGGACTGGATTCGTCAGGGCGGTTCGCCGAAGTTGCTCGGTGTCAGTGAGAGCAAGTCGGGCAAGTCTGAGTTGAACACGGCGGTGGTCGAAGCCGCTGAACCGGCGCCGGTAGCTGCTCCGGCCGCCGAAGCGCCGAAGAAAAAACTCAGCTACAAGCTGCAGCGTGAACTGGAGGCCTTGCCGGGCCAGATCGACGCGTTGGAGCAGAAGATGGCGGCGGTACAAGAAGAAATTTCTGATCCGGCCTTCTACCAGCGTCCGATCGATCAGACCACTGCCGTGTTGGCGCGTCTGGAGCAGATGCAAGGTGAGCTGGATGTGCTGGTCGAGCGTTGGGCTGAGCTCGACAGCTGAGGGGTGGGGCCCGGTGCATGCAAGTGCGCCGGGCCTTGTCGATTACTCGGGTTTTTTCATCAGGCGAACGGCAAGCACATCGCACGGTGCGCCGTGCAGTACGTCGTTGGCGGTAGAGCCGAGTAGCAGCGCCAGGCCGTGACGACCGTGGCTACCGACCACGATCAGGTCACACGCATTCTCCTTGGCCAGTTGGTGGATCTCTTGGCGTGGCTGGCCGTAAGTCAGGTGTGAATCTCCGCGTTTGATGTCGGGATATTTGACGAACAGGCGGTCCATGCGCTCTTTTGCCTGGTCGAATTGTTGCTGCTGCAGCTGTGACAGATCCATTGGCACATCACCGCCAAACGCCATGGCCATGGGCTCGACAATATGTACCAGAGAGACTTTGGCCTGTGTCGGCGCGGCTAGTGTCATGGCGCGCTTGATGACCGGGTCGCATTCTTCGGTCAGGTCGACGGCAACCAGTATGTGTTCGTAGGGCATGAGAAGCTCTCCTGACAGTCGCGATAGTTCAAGTATGGTCGGTTTCAGGCTGATCGCTTCGAACCCCGGCTAACCAGCTCAATTGCAAAGCTTTATAGGAACAACAGATATGACGGTCTGGGTAGTGGTGTCAATCCTTGCGCTGATTCTCAGCCCTTTGGCCTGGCTGCGTCCTTCGCGCAATCAGAGCGGGCGGATGGCCCTGCGCATGGAAGCCCGGCGCATGGGGTTGAACATGCAACTGACGCCCCAGCAGTGGCCACACTGGCTGCCCAAAGAGCCGCCAAGCCCCTGTGCGCAGTTCGTGCGACCGCGGCGCCAGGGCAGGGTAGACAGCTGGAGCTACTGGCAGACCACCCCGGGTACCTGGCTGAACCAGTGGCGTGAGCCGTGTGCTGATCCTGTGCTGGCGGAGCATTTTTCCCGCTTGCCTGACAACGTCTACAAGGTCGAAGCTGGCCCGCAAATGATTGCCCTCTACTGGGGGGAGCGCGGCGAAGCGTCTGTATTGCAGGATATTGCTGCAGTGCTCAAAGCCTTGGCCTGATCACGCTCAATAAAAAGGGTGTTTGCGGGTTGTCGGGTGTGTGGAGTGTGAGCTTATCCAGTCGATGTGGTGATGTTGCTGGCTCCTCCAGACACCGCCACTCGGCCTTTTGCAGTGGACAGTCGGCCGCCATCGCCGCCGCGCCGGCTGACGATTTGTGGGAGCCGGTCTTGCCGGCGATGGGATCGACGCGGTGTAAGGTGCTGCGCGGTGTCTGCATCGCTGGCAAGACCAGCTCCCACAAAGCCAGTGCTGCGCCTCGCTCTGCACTGCTCTTGATCTTTATACGCCAGCCCCAGCAGATTCCCCCCGACCATCCGTGAAGTACCAATAAAAAGCCCGATAAACGCATCGGGCGGGCGGGCCAGGCAGGCCGGTTGAAGTCTTGATTGCCATCCAGTGTAGCGGCCATGCTGCACGCTGCTGAGTTTTCCTTACCTTTCTTTACTCCTGCTCGCGTTTGCCTGTGTAAGCCTTTAACCACTATCGCTGACATGAATACGCCTCGATCACCGAGGGCAGTGTTTGCTCGTGGTCGGCGGAAAATGACTGCAAAGTCGCGTTTTCACGCCGCTTTTGGGTATTTGACAACGGCGATCTTTTCGTTGAATGTGTGCATACCCAAATCAAACGGGCGTATGAATTGAGCGTTTGTATTGTCAGAAAGCTCTTACAGAATCCCGACTATCGCGCTGACGGGTGTGCCTGGCGCAAGGATTCGGCAACTCACGGCCAATGGCCGGCCGGGTCTTTCACCAGCGATCGGCGTGTACAGTTCAGCTTCCATATCGTGGAGATCAGTTGATGATTTACGAAGGTAAAGCCATCACGGTTAAGGCTCTTGAAAGCGGCATCGTCGAACTGAAGTTCGACCTCAAGGGTGAGTCCGTCAACAAGTTCAACCGTCTTACCCTGAACGAATTGCGTCAGGCCGTAGACACCATCAAGGCCGACGCATCGATCAAAGGCGTGATTGTCAGCAGTGGCAAGGACGTGTTCATCGTCGGCGCGGATATCACCGAGTTTGTCGATAACTTCAAGCTGCCCGAGGCCGAACTGGTCGCCGGCAACCTCGAAGCCAACCGGATTTTCAGCGACTTCGAAGACTTGGCCGTACCGACGGTTGCCGCCATCAACGGCATCGCCCTGGGCGGTGGTCTGGAAATGTGCCTGGCTGCCGACTACCGCGTGATGTCCAGCAGCGCCAAGATCGGCCTGCCGGAAGTCAAACTGGGTATCTACCCAGGCTTCGGCGGTACCGTGCGCCTGCCGCGCATCATCGGTGCCGACAACGCCATCGAGTGGATTGCCGCCGGCAAGGAAAACCGTGCTGAAGACGCCCTGAAAGTCGGCGCCGTCGATGCAGTGGTTGCCCCTCAGCTGCTGCAAGATGCCGCTCTGGACCTGATCAAGCGCGCCATCAGTGGCGAGTTCGATTACAAGGCCAAGCGCCAGCCAAAGCTGGAGAAGCTCAAGCTCAACGCCATCGAGCAGATGATGTCGTTCGAAACCGCCAAAGGCTTCGTCGCCGGTCAAGCGGGCCCGAACTACCCGGCGCCAGTTGAAGCGATCAAGAGCATTCAGAAAGCGGCGAACTTCGGTCGCGACAAGGCCCTGGAAGTCGAAGCCGCAGGCTTCGTCAAGCTGGCCAAGACCTCGGTTGCCGAAAGCCTGATTGGCCTGTTCCTCAACGACCAGGAACTCAAGCGCAAAGCCAAGGCCCATGACGAAATCGCCCGTGACGTGAAGCAGGCCGCCGTACTCGGCGCTGGCATCATGGGTGGCGGTATCGCCTATCAGTCGGCAGTCAAAGGCACGCCGATCCTGATGAAAGACATCAACGAAGCCGCCATCCAGCTGGGCCTGAACGAAGCCTCCAAGCTGCTCGGCAAGCGCGTTGAAAAAGGCCGCCTGACGCCGGCGAAAATGGCTGAAGCGCTGAATGCGATTCGCCCGACCCTGTCCTATGGCGACTTCGCCAACGTCGACATCGTCGTTGAAGCGGTGGTCGAGAATCCAAAGGTCAAGCAAGCGGTACTGGCTGAAGTGGAAGGCCAGGTGAAGGAAGACGCGATCCTCGCTTCCAACACCTCGACCATCTCCATCAACTTGCTGGCCAAGGCCCTCAAGCGCCCGGAAAACTTCGTCGGCATGCACTTCTTCAACCCAGTGCATATGATGCCGCTGGTAGAAGTCATCCGCGGCGAGAAGTCCAGCGAAGTGGCAGTTGCCACCACCGTTGCCTACGCCAAGAAAATGGGCAAGAACCCAATCGTGGTCAACGACTGCCCGGGCTTTTTGGTCAACCGCGTGCTGTTCCCGTACTTTGGCGGTTTTGCCAAACTGGTCAGCGCCGGTGTCGACTTCGTGCGTATCGACAAGATCATGGAAAAGTTCGGCTGGCCGATGGGCCCGGCTTACCTGATGGACGTGGTCGGCATCGACACCGGCCATCACGGCCGTGACGTCATGGCTGAAGGTTTCCCTGACCGCATGAAGGACGACCGTCGCTCGGCCGTCGATGCGCTCTACGAAGCCAATCGCCTGGGCCAGAAGAACGGCAAGGGCTTCTACGCCTACGAGACCGACAAGCGCGGCAAACCGAAGAAAGTCGCCGACGCGGCCGTTCTTGAAGTCCTCAAACCGATCGTTTACGAGCAGCGCGATGTCACTGACGAAGACATCATCAACTGGATGATGATCCCGCTGTGCCTGGAAACCGTTCGTTGCCTGGAAGACGGTATCGTCGAAACCGCCGCCGAAGCCGACATGGGTCTGGTCTACGGCATCGGTTTCCCTCCGTTCCGTGGCGGTGCACTGCGCTACATCGATTCGATCGGCGTAGCAGAATTCGTTGCCCTGGCAGACAAGTACGCCGATCTGGGTCCGCTGTATCACCCCACCGCGAAGCTGCGTGAAATGGCCAAAAACGGCCAGAGCTTCTTCGGTTAAGCGCCCAACGATAGAGAGCGAGAGAATATATGAGCCTGAATCCAAGAGACGTGGTGATTGTCGACTTCGGTCGCACGCCGATGGGCCGCTCCAAGGGTGGCATGCACCGCAATACCCGCGCCGAAGACATGTCCGCGCACCTGATCAGCAAGGTGCTGGAGCGCAACACCAAGGTAGACCCTAACGAAGTCGAAGACGTGATCTGGGGCTGCGTTAACCAGACCCTGGAGCAGGGCTGGAACATTGCCCGCATGGCCTCGCTGATGACCCAGATCCCGCACACTGCGGCCGGCCAGACCGTCAGCCGTCTGTGTGGCTCGTCGATGAGCGCCCTGCACACCGCAGCCCAGGCGATCATGACCGGCAACGGCGACGTCTTCGTCGTCGGTGGCGTTGAGCACATGGGCCACGTCAGCATGATGCACGGCGTCGATCCGAACCCGCACATGTCGCTGTACGCTGCCAAGGCCTCGGGCATGATGGGCCTGACCGCCGAAATGCTCGGCAAGATGCACGGCATCAGCCGTGAGCAGCAGGACCTGTTCGGCCTGCGTTCGCACCAGCTCGCCCACAAGGCGACGGTCGAAGGCAAGTTCAAGGATGAAATCATCCCGATGCAGGGCTACGACGAGAACGGCTTCCTCAAAGTCTTCGACTACGATGAAACCATTCGCCCGGACACCACTCTGGAAAGCCTCGCGGCCCTCAAGCCTGCGTTCAATCCTAAAGGTGGTACCGTCACCGCGGGCACATCGTCGCAGATCACTGACGGTGCGTCGTGCATGATCGTCATGTCGGCCCAGCGTGCCCAGGACCTGGGGATCCAGCCACTGGCTGTGATTCGTTCGATGGCTGTGGCCGGTGTCGATCCGGCGATCATGGGCTACGGCCCAGTGCCAGCGACCCAGAAAGCGCTCAAGCGCGCAGGTCTGAGCATCGCTGATATCGACTTCTTCGAGCTTAACGAAGCCTTCGCTGCACAGGCCTTGCCAGTGCTCAAAGATCTGAAAGTACTCGACAAGATGGATGAGAAGGTTAACCTGCACGGCGGCGCTATCGCTCTGGGTCATCCTTTCGGTTGCTCTGGTGCGCGGATTTCCGGCACTCTGCTCAACGTCATGAAGCAGAATGGCGGGACCTTCGGCGTCTCGACCATGTGTGTCGGCCTGGGTCAAGGCATCACCACCGTCTTCGAACGCGTCTAAGCATTCGGCGGTTGGAAACCGGGGCCTGGTGCCCCGGTTTTTGTTTTTGCGGGATTTTTTTCAAGAGGGTGAGCAACATGCAGATACAACCAGGCGTATACCGGCATTACAAGGGGCCTGAGTATCGTGTGTTCGGCACTGCGCAACATTCTGAAACCGAGGAGTGGGTGGTGTTCTATCAAGCCCTGTACGGCGAATTCGGCCTCTGGGTACGGCCACTTTCGATGTTTCTGGAGTCAGTCGAGGTTGACGGCGAGCAACTGCCGCGCTTTGCTTTGGTCAAGGCCGAACCCGAGCTGTTTTCCCGGCCCGATGCCGAGGGCGGCTAACGCCTCGCGCTTGACCTCATTGTATTGCCACTATATATAGCGGTGCCGCGTCAGGTACCTGCCGTGTTTTTATTTTCAGTATTCAGGAATTTTCCGATCCATGGGCAAATCGCTGGTCATTGTGGAATCCCCGGCTAAGGCCAAGACCATCAACAAGTACCTGGGCAGCCAGTACGTGGTGAAGTCGAGTATCGGCCATATCCGAGACCTGCCCACCAGCGGTTCGGCCAGCGCCAGCAAAGAGCCAGCCGCCAAGCGTGGCAAGGCCGCTGCCGGTGAAGCGCCCGCGCTGTCGCCAAAGGAAAAGGCGCGCAAGCAGTTGGTCGCGCGCATGGGGGTGGATCCGGACCACGGCTGGAAAGCCAAGTACGAGATCCTTCCAGGTAAGGAAAAGGTCATCGACGAACTGCGTCGTCTGGCCAAAGATGCCGACACCATCTATCTCGCAACCGACTTGGATCGCGAGGGGGAAGCCATTGCCTGGCACCTGCGCGAAGCCATCGGTGGTGATGACAGTCGCTATAAGCGCGTGGTGTTCAACGAAATCACCAAGAAGGCCATTCAGGAAGCGTTCTCGCAGCCTGGCGAGCTGGATATCGATCGGGTCAACGCCCAGCAAGCGCGTCGCTTCCTCGACCGTGTGGTGGGCTACATGGTCTCGCCACTGTTGTGGCAAAAGATCGCCCGTGGCCTGTCGGCCGGTCGCGTGCAATCGGTCGCGGTAAAGCTGGTGGTTGAGCGTGAGCGCGAGATCCGCGCCTTCATCCCCGAAGAATACTGGGAAGTACACGCCGACCTCGGCACCGCCAAAGACGCCAAAGTGCGCTTTGAAGTGGCGCGGGAGAAGGGCGAAGCCTTCAAGCCGCTCAACGAAGCGCAGGCTATGGCCGCGCTGGAGAAGCTCAAGTCCTCCAGCTACACCGTCGCCAAGCGCGAAGACCGTCCGACCAGCAGCAAGCCGTCGGCACCGTTCATTACCTCCACCCTGCAGCAGGCTGCGAGCAACCGCCTGGGCTTCGGGGTGAAGAAGACCATGATGATGGCCCAGCGTCTGTATGAAGCGGGTTACATCACCTATATGCGTACCGACTCGACCAACCTTTCGGTCGATGCGGTGGAAATGGCCCGTAGCTACATCGAAAGCGAGTTCGGCAAGAAATACCTGCCGGAAGCGCCGATCGTCTACGGCAGCAAAGAGGGTGCCCAGGAGGCGCACGAAGCGATCCGTCCTTCCGACGTCAACACCCACCCGACCAAGCTCAGCGGCATGGAACGTGATGCCGAGCGTCTGTACGAGCTGATCTGGCGCCAGTTCCTGGCGTGCCAGATGCCGCCAGCGCAGTACCTGTCGACCACTGTCAGCGTTACCGCTGGCGACTTCGAGCTGCGTGCCAAGGGCCGTATCCTCAAGTTCGACGGTTACACCCGCGTGCTGCCACAGCAGAGCAAGCCGGGCGATGACGACGTGCTGCCGGAAATGAACCAGGGTGAAGTGCTCAAGCTGATCCAGATCGACCCGAGCCAGCACTTCACCAAGCCGCCTGCGCGTTACTCCGAAGCCAGCCTGGTCAAGGAAATGGAAAAACGCGGCATCGGCCGTCCTTCCACCTACGCGGCGATCATTTCGACCATTCAGGATCGCGGCTACGTGACCCTGCACAACCGTCGTTTCTACTCTGAGAAAATGGGCGATATCGTCACCGAGCGTCTGTCCGAGAGCTTTTCCAACCTCATGGACTACGGTTTTACTGCCGGCATGGAAGAGAACCTCGATGACGTGGCGCAAGGCGAGCGTGACTGGAAGAACGTCCTCGATGAGTTCTACGGTGATTTCAGCAATAAGTTGAAGCTGGCTGAAGATGGCGAGAAGGGCATGCGTGCCAACCAGCCAACTCTGACCAACATTCCGTGCAAGGACTGCGGTCGTCCGATGATGATCCGTACCGCCTCCACTGGCGTGTTCCTCGGTTGCTCGGGTTATAGCCTGCCGCCCAAAGAGCGCTGCAAGGCGACGGTTAACCTGGTTCCGGGTGATGAGATCGCTGCCGATGACGAAGGCGAATCGGAATCGCGGGTGTTGCTCAACAAGCACCGTTGCTCGATCTGCTCCACTGCGATGGACGCCTACCTGCTCGACGAAAAGCGCAAGCTGCATATCTGCGGTAACAACCCTGATTGCACGGGCTATGAAATCGAAGAGGGCAACTACCGCATCAAAGGTTACGAAGGGCCGAGCCTGGAGTGCGACAAGTGCGGTAGCGAAATGCAGCTCAAGACTGGCCGTTTCGGCAAGTTCTTCGGCTGTACCAACACCGAGTGCAAGAACACCCGCAAGCTGCTCAAGAGTGGCGAAGCGGCGCCGCCGAAGATGGATGCGGTGAAGATGCCGGAGCTCAAGTGCGAGAAGGTCAACGACACCTACGTGCTGCGTGATGGCGCGTCGGGGTTGTTCCTGGCGGCCAGCCAGTTCCCGAAAAACCGCGAGACCCGCGCGCCGTTGGTGATCGAGATTATCCCGCACAAGGATGAGATTGATCCGAAGTACCACTTCCTCTGTGAAGCACCGAAAAAGGACCCGGACGGTCGCCCGGCGGTCATCCGCTACAGCCGTAAGACCAAGGAGCAGTACGTGCAGACCGAGGTCGAGGGCAAGCCGACCGGCTGGCGCGCTTTCTACGACGGTAATGCCTGGAAGGTCGAAGACAAGCGCTGATAAAGTCTGGGCCGCTTTTGGCGGTCCCTCGCCGGCTTTGCCGGCGAGGGGGCTTGCGGTATGGCAGGGCAATCCGTGACACTCACAGACCGCCTTGCAGCCTTTCGGAGGGCACTCAGATGGCCCAGGAACTCTACACCCGTACCAACCAGAAGATTTACTTCGCAGGGCTGGCCCTAGAAGCCTTGGGCAAGGCTCAGGAGAGCAGGGCAATGAACGCGCAGGCGCTGATTCAGGCCGAGCGCGAATCGGCACTGTTTCACCTGTACGGTGCGCTACTGGGGCTGTGTCATGAGATTGCCGGTTTTTACCGTTTGCCGCAGGCCGCTGCGCCACGCGCCGAGTTGCTGCTGACCCGTGAAGTGCTGGAGGCTGTGGCGATTCCGGAAATGGCCGAGCTGGTCGAGTTGGCTGAGCAGCGAGAAACCTGGCTGGCGCAACTGTTAAGCGCTTATGCCGATTTGTTCCGACCGCCGGTCGCGAAAAAAGCACCGAAAACTGATGTCACGCTACCGCTGATTCAGGCCGTGAGCCTTGATGAGCCCGAGGTGGCGCCGCTTTCGCGGGAAGAACTGGAAAGCTGGCGGCAGAATCTCAAAGGCCTAACCGTTCGCTTTCGTGAGGGCTTGAGTGAGTGCTGATTGGGGCGCTCGCTGGTACAATACTGGCCTTTCGTGGAGAACTGCCCCTTATGCCAACGTCCTTTCTAGAAATTGTCGAGTTGCCTGATGGCCGGATCGAGCTGCGCCGCGCCGAGGACGAAGGCTCCCTGGTAACCCTGGATTTCTCCGAGGACGCCAAGGCTTTCCTGCAAGGTCAGCACGTTGAAGTGGCCAAGGCCATGCTCAGTGTTGGTGTGCAGATGGCCGGCAAGCTGGTGGAAGGTGACGTCGAGCGAGACGACGGGCCGCGCGTCCTGCACTGATCGCCTGCGTGGCTTCCTCGTCCTGAGGAAGCCTGGTGAAACCAACCCATCTCTGTCCTGAAATCAGCCTAGGCGGATGTTCAGGCTTTGTGCGTCGCCTGCGCGTGCGGCGTTACTCAGCTGTTGACGTGCGCTGCTGCTGACGGTGTTCAGCCAACTGATTACGGTGTGGCTGCGGCCCAGACGCAGGGCTTCGCAGGCCAACTGCAGAGCGCTCTGGTTGCCGCGAGGTTGCAACAACAGGATGCGCTCGCGGTTCAGGCCGGCGTCGCGCAGCCAGGCCTGGGTGAGGCTGGCCGGGGGCGCGATCAGGGTCAGCCAGCGGGCGTCCTGTTCCTCACTCAGCTCGCTCAGTTCACGCAGCATGGGGGCCAGCAGGCTCTGGCAACTCCCCAGCGCGCCACGCAAGGACAGCTCGCTGAAAACCTGTGCCGCGCCCGGATGGGGAGCAGGCTTGCTGGCTTTCAGTCCGGGCAGCACTGGCTGGGCCAGGAATGCTTCGAACAGTGGCAATTGTGCTGGCTGCGATACGTTCTGTGACGCTGGGGGGAACTGCATGACGCCTCCTTTACCGGCGAATGACGCCGACACTCAAGCCCTCAATTACCAGGTCCTGTTCTTTCAGGTTGACCTCGATAGGGGCAAATTCGGGGTTTTCAGCAATCAGCCAGACTTTGCTGCCTTCACGCTTGAAGCGCTTGACTGTGACCTCGTCACCCAGGCGGGCAACCACGATCTGGCCATTGCGCGCTTCGCGGCAGGTGTGCACGGCAAGCAGGTCGCCATCAACGATACCGACGTCTTTCATGCTCATGCCGTGAACGCGCAGCAGGTAGTCGGCCCGAGGATGGAAGAAAGCCGGGTTGATGTTGCAGGATTCCTCAATGTGTTGCTGGGCCAGGATTGGCGCACCGGCAGCAACGCGACCGATAATCGGCAGGCCGCTGTCTTCGGCCTTGGCTTCCAGGCCGGGGATGCGGATGCCGCGCGAGGCACCCGGGGTCATCTCGATCGCACCCTTGCGGGCCAGGGCCTTGAGGTGTTCCTCGGCGGCGTTGGGCGACTTGAAACCCAGCTCCTGGGCGATTTCCGCGCGGGTTGGCGGGAAGCCGTTGTCTTCCAGGCAGCGCTTGATAAAAGCCAGAATCTCAGCTTGGCGTGGCGTCAGTTTTAGCATGTCGATCGCTCTGTCTTTTTATACAGTGACTGGGATTATATACAGTAGGTGGCAAGCTGCAAGCACCACGCCTCAAGAAAAACCGCGCGATTGCGCGCAATGCCGTGCAGCGCGCGGCTTGTAGCTGTGATTTAATATCGACTTCACGGTCGCGAAGCGGCTGAGCGGACTTGACAAATCACTACTTTGAAACGTATGTTTCAAACAAGTGTTTGTCAGGCGGAGTAGTCATGGCCCAGTCGGAAACCGTTGAACGCATTCTCGATGCTGCCGAGCAGTTGTTCGCGGAAAAAGGTTTTGCCGAAACCTCATTACGGCTGATCACCAGTAAGGCCGGCGTCAATCTGGCGGCGGTGAACTACCATTTCGGTTCGAAAAAAGCGCTGATTCAGGCGGTCTTCTCGCGATTCCTCGGTCCTTTTTGCACCAGCCTCGAGCGTGAGCTGGAGCGTCGTCAGGCCCGTCCTGAACAAAAGCCAAGCCTTGAAGAGCTGCTCGAGATGCTGGTTGAGCAGGCACTGGTCGTACAGCCGCGCAGCGGCAACGACCTGTCGATCTTCATGCGGCTGTTGGGCCTGGCCTTCAGCCAGAGCCAGGGGCATTTGCGTCGTTACCTGGAAGACATGTACGGCAAGGTATTCCGCCGTTACATGCTGCTGGTCAACGAAGCTGCGCCGCGCATTCCTCCGATCGAGTTGTTCTGGCGCGTGCACTTCATGCTCGGTGCTGCGGCGTTCAGCATGTCCGGAATCAAGGCCCTGCGCGCCATCGCTGAAACCGACTTTGGTGTTAACACCTCGATCGAGCAGGTGATGCGCCTGATGGTGCCGTTTCTCGCCGCCGGCATGCGCGCCGACACCGGGGTGACTGACGAGGCCATGGCCGCCGCGCAGTTGCGCCCGCGCAGCAAGTCATCGAATTCGACGGTCGCTGCCAAGGCCTGATGCCATGGCTGGGCGCAGCGAGCCGCATCGGCTAAGCTAGCGCCCATGCCCAGTCTCGATTTATTGCACATTTCCCTTGCCGATCAATGCCTCTACGGGTTCGCCCGTGGACAGTTGCGCGTGCGCCTGCCGGTGTCCACCGCAGTGAACGGTGCGGGTGAGCGCAATGGCTCCGGTTGTACACCCACAGGCTTGCATCAAGTACGGGCGAAAATCGGTGCAGGCTTGCCGCTAGGTGCGGTACTGTGCGGGCGGCGCTGGACCGGTGAAACCTGGACACCGACCCTGCACGCACAGTACCCCGGTCGCGACTGGATCCTGAGTCGAATCCTCTGGCTCAGCGGTTGCGAGCCGGGGGTCAACCGTATCGGTCCGGTCGACACCTTCCGTCGCTACATTTATCTGCATGGCACGCCCGATTGCGAACCACTGGGCGTGCCGTTGTCCCATGGCTGCGTACGCCTGCACAATGCCGATCTGCTGCAACTGTTTGATCAGGTGCCAGTGCATTGTCCAGTGCGGATTGAAGAAGCCGCGTGCCCCCAGTGGGCCCACGCGCCCCTGAACTGAAGGATCAATTATGAGTGCCAGCCTGCAAGGCTCCCTGATGGTGGACATCGCCGGTACCTGGCTGACCGCCGAAGATCGCCAGCTTTTGCGCCAACCCGAAGTGGCCGGCCTGATCATCTTTGCCCGCAATATCGAAAGCCCACGCCAGGTGCGTGAGCTGACGGCCTCGATCCACGCCATTCGCCCGGACCTGATCCTGGCAGTGGACCAGGAGGGTGGCCGGGTCCAGCGCCTGCGGCAGGGCTTCGTGCGCCTGCCAGCGATGCGGGCGATTGCCGATAACGATAACGCCGAGTACCTCGCCGAGCAGTGCGGTTGGCTGATGGCCACTGAAGTGTTGGCGGT
Source organism: Pseudomonas sp. S06B 330 (assembly GCF_002845275.2). Classification (NCBI taxonomy): domain Bacteria; kingdom Pseudomonadati; phylum Pseudomonadota; class Gammaproteobacteria; order Pseudomonadales; family Pseudomonadaceae; genus Pseudomonas; species Pseudomonas tussilaginis. Next base: position 1,927,116 of record NZ_CP088149.1, read on the forward strand.
GGGGCTGGACCTGAGCTTTGCCCCGGTGCTGGACTTGGATCACCAGCGTAGTGCGGTGGTTGGCAGTCGTGCCTTTGAAGGTGACCCGCAGCGCGCCACGGTCCTGGCAGGGGCTTTCATCCGTGGCATGAACGCGGCGGGCATGGCGGCCTGTGGCAAGCATTTTCCTGGTCATGGTTGGGCTGAAGCTGATTCCCATGTCGCTATTCCTACCGATGAGCGCAGCCTGGAGCAGATTCGCGCAGTTGACCTGGTGCCGTTTGCGCGCCTAAGCGGACAGTTGGCGGCAGTCATGCCGGCCCATGTCATCTACCCGCAGGTCGATAATCAGCCGGCAGGCTTCTCGCGGCGTTGGCTACAGGACATCCTTCGCGGTGAACTGGGCTTTGATGGGGTGATCTTCAGTGACGATCTGTCGATGGCGGGCGCCCATGTGGTGGGCGATGCAGCCAGTCGTATCGAAGCGGCGCTGAGTGCCGGTTGTGATATGGGGCTGGTGTGCAATGATCGGGCGGCGGCCGAGCTGGCCCTGACGGCAGCGCAGCGATTGAAGGTCAAACCTTCGCCGCGGATCGCGCAGATGCGCGGGCAGGGCTTTGCCCGTACCGATTATCGTCAGCAGCCGCGCTGGCTGGAAGCGCTCGGTGCGCTGAAGGAAGCGCAACTGGTCGATTGATGCAGGCGCCTATCGATTTGTAGCCGCTGCCGCCAGGCTGCGATCGGGCGTGAAACGGCCGTCATTCAGGCTCCACGGTGCCTGGATGACGACTGCTTCGCAGTCGATCGCAGCCTGGCGGCAGCGGCTACATGGCATTGGCGGTGATGAGTTCAGCCGGCTTTTGTGCCCTTGCGCTGCCCCGGCAATGGCGCAAACAGCGCATCGATATCTTCTGCCGCTAAACGCCAATCCCCCGCCTGACGTCCATCCAGTACCCCGGCCGCCAACGCCGATTTCTCCTGCTGCAACTGCTGGATCTTTTCTTCCACGGTGCCGCGGGTAATCAACTTGTAGACGAATACCGGCTTTTCCTGGCCAATGCGATACGCACGGTCAGTAGCCTGGTTCTCGGCGGCCGGATTCCACCAGGGATCGTAATGGATCACGGTATCGGCTGCGGTCAGGTTCAGGCCTACGCCACCGGCCTTGAGGCTGATCAGGAATATCTGCAGCCGGCCATTCTGGAAGTCCTGCACCGGCGCGCGGCGATCACGGGTTTCGCCGGTCAGCAGGGCATAGGCAATGCCACGTTGCTCAAGCTCAGCCTCAATCAGTCGCAACATGCTGGTGAACTGCGAGAACAACAGCACCCGACGACCTTCGGCAAGCAATTCTTCGAGCATCTCCATCAGGCTTGTGAGCTTGCCCGAATGGGCGCCGCGGGCAGTGGAGGCTTCGCTGTTGACCAGGCGTAAATCGCAGCAGACCTGGCGCAGTTTAAGCAGCGCCTCAAGAATGATGATCTGGCTGCGGGCCACGCCCTTGCGAGTAATTTCGGCGCGTACTTTCTGGTCCATGGCCAGGCGCATGGTCTCGTAGACATCGCGCTGGGCATCGCTGAGATCGACCCAGTGGATCATCTCGGTCTTGGCTGGCAGCTCCGTGGCCACCTGCTCTTTGGTGCGGCGCAGCAGGAACGGTTTGATCCGTGCGTTGAGGTGTTGCAGGCGCTCGTTGTTGCCCTGGCGTTCGATCGGTGTGCGGTAATCGCGGTTGAAGGCCTGGGCATCACCCAGCCAGCCAGGTAGCAGGAAGTGGAACAGCGACCACAGTTCGCCCAGGTGGTTTTCCAGGGGCGTACCGCTCAGGCACAGGCGCTGACGGGCTTCGAGCTGGCGTGCAGCCTGGGCGGCCTTGCTGCCTGGGCTCTTGATGTACTGGGCCTCGTCGAGGATCAGTACATGCAGCGCCAGGCCTTTGAAGTGCTCCAGGTCCTTGGGCAGTAGGGCGTAGGTGGTTAGCAGCAGATCGTAGTCCTGCAGGTGGTCGAAATGCTTGCGTCGGCCAATACCTTGTAGCGCCAGTACCTGCAAGCCGGGAGCGAAGCGTGCGGCCTCGTCCTGCCAGTTGGGGATCAGGCTGGTGGGCATCACCACCATGGCCGGACGGGTCAGGCGTCCGGCATTCTTTTCGGTGAGTAGGTGGGCGAGGGTCTGCAGGGTTTTGCCCAGGCCCATATCGTCCGCCAGGATGCCGCCGACCTCCAGCTCACGCAGGGCCTGCATCCAGCTCAGGCCTTCGAGTTGATACGGGCGCAAGGTGGCGCTCAGGCCGTCCGGGGTTTGTGCCGGTTGCAGGCGGATATCGCGCAGGCGCTCGGCCAGGCTGCGCACCCGCTCGCCGCCTTGCCAGCTCAATGGCAGCTCTTCAAGGGCGTTGAGGCGCGGGGCGTCGAGCGTGGGCAAACGCACGCTGGTTTCCCCAGGCTCACGCAAGTAAAAGTCACCCAGGGTTGCCAGCACCGGCTTGAGCCGGCCGTAGGGCAGGGCTACTTGCAGCTGGCGCCGACTCTCGCCTGTCGGGGCAGGAATCTGTACCAGCAGTTGTTCGTCGTCGCGCCGTTTGTGCAGTTGCGTCGGATTGAGCAGTTCGGGATGGCTGCGCAGTACATTGAGCAGGATCGGCAGCAAGCTCAGGCGGTGGCCGTTAACCTCGATACCCAGCTCCAGGTCGAACCAGTCGCGGCCGCTGGTCTCGTCGATCTGTGCGTACCAATCGTCGACCTGGGCAAGGTTGAAGGCGAAGTCGTCGGTGAACTCGATCTCCCAGCCTTGCTCGCGCAGGGTGGGCAGGTCGTTGAGCATGAAGCGCAGCCAGGCAGCTTCGGAGGCAAGCTCCAGAAGATCACCGGCGCTTTCGGGCAGGGCTTTGCTTTGCCGGGTGGCGACTTTAAAGCCCAAGCGCTGGAGGGTTTGTCTGATCTTGCTTTCGGCCTCTGTGTGGCGTTGTATGCGTTGGCTGCTGGTGCCCTCCAGGCGGGAAGCTTCCTTGCCCTGTCTGCCACTGGCGCGGATGCCGTCATAGACGAACGACAGCGCCGCCCGGTGCTGGTGCTGGCGCTGCATTCTGCCGGTTTGCGGCACGTAAGCGCTGAATTCGTGGCTGCCCAGGATCAGGTGGGGCGTGGGGGCAATACCGTTGATGATCTTCTCGCTCAATATTCTGGGGGGATCTGCCGTTTGGGGTGCAGCTACTGCTCCATCATCTCTGGTGCGGGTGTGGGCGCGCTGACCGGGCGGTTCGCGGTGACCTTGAGCAGCAGGGCCAAATGGCCGCCGTCAAGGAAGGTGAGTTCACCATTTTTCACCGTGCTGTTGCTCTGCTTGAGCTGTTCGCTTTGAGTTACCGCGCCGTTGCCGTCCAGTTGGTTGACCCAGAAGTTGGCCTCGACACTGATAAAACGCTCTTCTTTGAGGCTCAGGTTGCCCTCGATCGGAAAGTGCCCGAACTGCTCCTTGCCGTCACTGATTGCGACGCTGCCGGCATCCTGTGTCCAGGCTTTTTGCAGAAGGACGGTGTACTGGCTATCGGCGCTGAGCTTTGCCGCTTCGTCATTCATGGACGGTTGGCGCATATCCCCGTTGGCAAGCGCCTTGGCACCGTTGCTCCAGTCTTCCGGGGCGAACTGGCTGGTGATTGCCGGCACGGCGTTCTGCCGGACCAGGATCATTTCAACCTGATAAACGCCTTCAGCAAATGCAGCGGGAGTGAACAACGCCAGCAGCAGGGTCAGGCAGCGAATGGCACGCATGGATCTTCCTTCACGCAGATTGTGGGGTCAGGCGCTCGAACAGCGCCTCGAGGTTATTGAAACGTTCTTCTGGGCGCTCCATCGGCACCATGAACTTGAACTGGGTCGCGCCTTCGAACTTATAGCGCTTGGGCTGGCCCTGGATCAATTTGATCAGCACCAATGGGTCGACCGGGGTTTCGGCTTCGAACTCAATCTTGCCGCCATTGGGGCCGGCATCGACTTTTTTGATCCCCAGCTTCTCCGCTTGAAGCTTGAGCAAGGTCAGGCGCACCAGATTTTTGGTGGGTTCGGGCAGTAGGCCAAAGCGGTCGATCATCTCGACTTGCAGGTCTTTGAGGCCGTCTTCGTCCGCTGCCGAGGCGATGCGTTTGTACAGGATCAGCCGGGCGTGCACGTCCGGCAGGTAGTCTTCGGGAATCAGTGCCGGTAGGCGCAGGTTGATTTCCGGGCCACCGCCCAGTGGCTGGTCGAGGTTCGGTTGGGTGCCTTTGCGGATGGCTTTGACCGCACGCTCGAGCATCTCCATGTACAAGGTGAAGCCGACGGCCTGGATCTGCCCGCTCTGACCTTCGCCGAGCAGTTCGCCGGCGCCACGGATTTCCAGGTCGTTGGTGGCCAGGACAAAGCCGGCGCCCAGATCCTGGGTGTTGGCGATGGCCTCCAGGCGCTTCTCGGCATCTGGCGTGATCTGTTGGCGCGGCGGCGTGAGCAAGTAGGCATAGGCCTGGTGGTGACTGCGCCCGACCCGGCCGCGCAGCTGGTGCAGCTGGGCCAGGCCGAACTTGTCGGCACGCTCGATGATGATGGTGTTGGCGCTGGGTACGTCGATACCGGTCTCGATGATGGTCGAGGCGATCAGTACGTTGAAGCGCTTGTGGTAGAAGTCGCTCATCACCTGTTCGAGTTCGCGCTCGCGCATCTGTCCGTGGCCAATGCCGATCCGTGCCTCAGGCACCAGTTCGGCGAGGTCGGCGGCGCATTTCTCGATGCTCTTCACGTCATTGTGCAGGTAGTAGACCTGGCCACCGCGCAGCAGCTCACGCAGCAGTGCTTCCTTGACCGTGCTCTTGTTCTGCTCCATGACAAAAGTGCGCACCGACAGTCGACGCGCCGGCGGGGTGGCGATGATCGACAGGTCGCGCATGCCGGCCACGGCCATGTTCAGGGTCCGCGGGATTGGCGTGGCGGTCAGGGTCAGGATGTCCACCTCGCTGCGCAGCGCCTTGAGCTGTTCTTTCTGGCGTACGCCAAAGCGGTGCTCTTCGTCGATGATCACCAGGCCCAGGTCTTTGATCTTGACGTCGTCCTGCAGCAACTTGTGGGTGCCGATGACGATGTCGATCTTGCCTTCGGCGAGGTCGGCAACGGCCGCGGCGACTTCTTTGGGCGATTTGAAACGGCTCATCACTTCAACGGTCACTGGCCAGTCAGCAAAGCGGTCGCGGAAGCTGTTGTAGTGCTGTTGGGCGAGCAGGGTGGTCGGTACCAGGATGGCCACCTGGCGACCGCCGTGCACAGCGATGAAGGCGGCGCGCATGGCCACTTCTGTCTTGCCGAAACCAACGTCGCCGCAGACCAGGCGGTCCATTGGCTTGGCCGCGAGCATGTCTTCGCGTACCGCGTCGATGGCACTCTGCTGATCAGGGGTTTCTTCGAACGGGAAGCCGGCGCTGAAGGTCGCATAGTCAACCGACGGATCCGCGAAGGCATAGCCTTTGCGTGCCGCGCGGCGGGCATAGATGTCGAGCAGCTCGGCGGCGACGTCGCGGACTTGTTCGGCGGCTTTGCGCTTGGCTTTTTGCCAGGCCTCCGAGCCCAGTCGATGCAGGGGCGCCAGGGCATCATCACTGCCGGTGTAGCGGGCGATCAGGTGCAAGTTGGCCACTGGCACGTAGAGCTTGGCACCCTCGGCGTATTCCAGGGTGAGGAATTCAGCCGCCTGGTTGTCGATTTCCAGGGTCGCCAGGCCCAGGTAGCGACCGACACCGTGGTCGATATGCACCACCGGGGCGCCTTCGCGCAACTCGGTGAGGTTCTTGATCACTGCATCGTTGTTGGCGTCGCTGCGTTTGTCCCGGCGCCGGCGCTGCATCACCCGCTGGCCAAACAGCGGGCTCTCGGCGACCAGGGCTATCGCCGGGTCGTCCAGCAACAGGCCCTCATCCAGCGGTGCGATGGTGATTGCCAGGCGCTCTTTGCCCGCGACGAAGGCACTCCAGCTGTCGACGGTTTGCGGGCGCAGCTTCAAGCGTTCGAGCAGCTCCAGCAATACTTCGCGACGGCCCGCCGATTCGGCGGTAAACAAGACGCGGCCAGGAAACTGGTCGAGAAAGCCCGACAGCGCCGCCAGTGGTTGATTGGCTTTGGCTTCGATGGCCAGGTTTGGCAGGGCTTGAGCAGGGAAGCGCTCGCGACCGACACCGCTGTCGACGTCATCCTGGCTGACCACCACGCGCGGCCAACTCTTGAGTCGGGCAAAGCAGCCTTCCACTGGCATAAACAGTTCGGCCGGTGGCAACAAGGGCCGCGACGGATCGATACGCCGCTCTTCGTAGCGGTTGCGTACATCGCTCCAGAAGTGCTCGGCGGCCTGCTCGACACCCGGCAGGGAAAATACCTGGGTGTCTTGCGGGAGGTAGTCGAACAGCGTCGAAGTGTCGTCGAAAAACAGCGGCAGGTAGTACTCGATGCCGGCCGGGGTGATCCCGCTGGACAGGTCCTGGAAGATTGAGCAACGGCGGAAATCGACGTCAAAGCGCTCGCGAAAGCGTGCCTTGAAACGGGTCACCGCATCCTTTTGCAAGGGGAACTCGCGAGCGGGCAGCAGGCGTACCGAGTCAACCTTGTCGATCGAACGCTGGGTCTCCGGATCGAAGGTGCGCAGGGTCTCGATTTCGTCGTCGAACAGATCGATCCGGTAGGGCAGCTTGCTGCCCATCGGGAACAGATCGATGAGTGCGCCACGGACCGCGAACTCACCGTGCTCGTAGACGGTGTCGACACAGCGGTAACCGCTGGCCTCCAGGCGCAGACGCATCTGCTCGACATCCAGCTTCTGACCGATGTCCAGCACCAGGCTGCTGCCCAAGAGAAAGCGGGTCGGTGCCAGGCGGTGCAGGGCAGTGGTGATCGGCACCACGAGAATGCCGTGATCAAGCTCCGGCAAACGGTACAGGCTGGAAATCCGCTGGGAGATGATGTCCTGGTGCGGCGAGAACAGATCGTAGGGCAGGGTTTCCCAGTCGGGGAAGGGCAGTACCGGCAACTGCGGCGCAAAAAAACGCAACTCCTGCTCGAGCCGGTCAGCGCTCTGGCTGTCGGCGGTCAGCAACAGGGTGAAGCGTTTGGCGGCGCTGGCAGCTTCGGCGATGGCCAGGCTCAGGGCGGCGCCCGGCAAGTTGCCCCAGGTTTGTTTACCGGCAGTGGCCGGCAGGTGCGGTAGACGCAGAACAGGCACGGGAGGTCGAGCTCCAAGCGTTGCGACAAAGACGCCAATTGTACCGGTCACAGGCCCGTGCTGTCAGGTCGTGCGCAGGCTAATTGCATGTAGTGAGCGCGTGGCGACAGGCGCTCATTGCTCGATGGGCTGCGGGGCGTCATAATGTAGCCCCTTTTTTCTGTCCCTACATGTGGAAGGTTCCCGTGACTCAGAAGCCCGACCAGTGTCTTGGTGAGTGGATTGATCGTGAAGCACTTGCAGAAGCGATGATCCCGCTTATCGGTCAGCTCTACCGCAATAACAATGTGGTGAGCTCGATCTATGGCCGCAGCCTGATCAACCGTTCGGTGATCTCGATTCTCAAAGCACACCGCTTTGCTCGTCATCGCCAAACCGACGAAACCGAACTCTCTGTCCACGAGACATTCCCGCTGCTCAAAGCGATGAGCGAGCTGAAACTGGGCGCCGCTTCGGTCGACCTGGGCAAGCTGGCGAACAAATTCAAGCTGGAAGGCAACGGCCGTAGCGCCGAGCAGTTCGTGCGTGAAGAAATGGCCGACGTTGTTGGTCAGCAGAACGCTTCGGCACGTAAAGGCACCGACGTTGTGCTTTACGGCTTCGGTCGTATCGGCCGCCTGTTGGCGCGCATCCTGATCGAAAAAACCGGCGGTGGCGACGGCCTGCGTCTGCGCGCCATCGTCGTGCGCAAAGGCGCCGAGAACGATCTGGTCAAACGTGCCAGCCTGCTGCGTCGTGACTCGGTTCACGGCCCGTTCGATGGCACCATCACCATCGACGAAGAACACAACACCATCACTGCCAACGGTAACCTGATCCAGGTTATCTACGCCAAGAACCCGAGCGAAGTCGACTACACCCAGTACGGCATCGAAAACGCTCTGGTCGTGGACAACACCGGTGTATGGCGTGACGCCGACGGCCTCGGCCAGCACCTGGCCTGCCCAGGCGCTGCCCGCGTGATTCTCACCGCACCTGGCAAAGGCGCGCTGAAGAACATCGTTCACGGCATCAACCACGGCGAAATCAGCGCTGACGACAAGATCATCTCGGCCGCTTCGTGCACCACCAACGCCATCGTGCCGGTGCTCAAGGCTGTCAATGACAAGTACGGCATCGTCAATGGCCACGTCGAAACCGTTCACTCGTTCACCAACGACCAGAACCTGATCGACAACTTCCACAAGGGCAGCCGTCGTGGCCGCGCCGCACCGCTGAACATGGTTATCACCGAGACCGGTGCTGCCACCGCAGCGGCCAAAGCGCTGCCAGTGCTCAAGGGCAAGCTGACCGGTAACGCGATTCGTGTTCCAACGCCGAACGTGTCGATGGCCATCCTGAACCTGAACCTGGAAAAGGCCACCAACCGCGAAGAAATCAACGAGTACCTGCGCCAGATGGCCATGCACTCGGACCTGCACAAGCAGATCGATTACGTCAGCTCCCAGGAAGTGGTATCCACCGACTTCGTCGGTTCGCGCCACGCCGGTGTGGTTGATGCCGAAGCCACCATCTGCAACGATAACCGTGTTGTCTTGTACGTCTGGTACGACAACGAATTCGGTTACAGCTGCCAGGTTGTGCGCGTGATGGAAGACATGGCCGGTGTAAACCCGCCAGCTTTCCCACGCTAAGCTTGGCTTGGTTGTGAAAGACGGGAACCTTAGGGTTCCCGTTTTTTTTGCCTGTCATTTCCAGGAGGACGGATGCGCAATGTGTTGCTGGTGAGTGTGTGGATGAGTCTGGTCGGCTGCGGGCAGGGCGAGAACACGCTTGAGCGCATCAGTGGCCCGACCATGGGCAGCAGTTACACCGTGCAATATGTACGTACACCTCAAGGGCCCGTGCCGGAACAGGTCAGGCGTGAGGTCGAGGCTGTTCTTGAAGGTGTTGACCAGCGTTTTTCTACTTATCGCAGTGATTCGCTGATCGAGACCTTCAATCGCTTGCCTGGCAATAGCTGTCAAACCATGCCCGCTGATGTGCTCGACTTGGTGCGCGTGGGTGAGCAGTTGTCACAGCAAAGTGACGGCGCGTTTGACCTGACCATTGAGCCATTGCTCGATCTGTGGGGCTTCGGCCCGCAGTCGCGGATGGAGAAAGTACCCGGGGCCAAGGCTTTGGCCAGCGCCCGCCAGCGCGTCGGACATGGGCATTTGCGCATAGTTGGCGAGCAGCTGTGCAAGGATGCGCCAGTGCAAGTCGACTTCAACAGTATTGCTGCCGGGTACGCGGTGGACTTGGTGGTTGAGCGGCTAAACGCCCTGGGGGTCACGGATTTGCTGGTCGAGGCCACGGGGGAGCTCAAGGCGCTGGGGCGAAAACCTGATGGCAGTCACTGGAAAGTGGCCTTGGAGCTGCCCCGCGAAGATCGTCAGATTGCCCAGCAAGTGTTGGCGCTGGATGGCTTTGGCGTGTCGACCTCCGGTGACTATCGTCATTATTTCGAGGAGAATGGCCAGCGCTATTCACATACCTTCGATGCGCGCTCGGGCAAACCTGTGAAGCACGATTTGGCGTCGGTGACGGTGTTCGAACGTTCGACACTGATGGCTGATGGTTATTCGACCCTGTTGTTGGTCCTTGGGCCGCAGGACGGTTGGGACTTCGCCCTCAGGCACGAGATTGCTGCGGTGTTCGTGACCCGGGTCGCCGACGGTTTTGTCTCCCGCAGCACGCCGGCGTTCGAACAGGTGAAGCCGTAGGCGCGGATAGATTCACGCCCACAGAGCGAGTGCATCGAAAGTGTGCGGTGACATGTAGTGCAGAGAAAAATAGCCTACGACGCGACCAAGGGTTAATGTGCGCGGCGTTAAAGCTTGATTAGACTGCACCCGAATTTTTCATGGCGCCGCTGGCGGCATGATCTAGCCCCGCTTGCCAATGTGGCGACCGGGCCTGTTCTAAAGGAGTACGCATGGCTGTCTACAACTACGACGTAGTGGTGCTGGGTTCCGGCCCCGCAGGAGAAGGGGCGGCAATGAATGCTGCCAAAGCAGGACGCAAGGTGGCGATGGTCGATAGCCGTCGTCAGGTCGGCGGTAACTGCACCCACCTGGGCACCATCCCGTCCAAGGCCCTGCGTCACTCGGTGCGCCAGATCATGCAGTTCAACACCAACCCGATGTTCCGGGCCATTGGTGAGCCGCGCTGGTTCTCGTTCCCTGACGTGCTCAAAAGCGCCGAGAAGGTCATCGCCAAGCAGGTTGCTTCGCGCACCGGCTACTACGCCCGCAACCGTGTTGACGTGTTCTTCGGCACCGGCAGCTTCGCCGACGAGCAAACCATCGAAGTGGTTTGTGCCAACGGTGTGGTCGAGAAGCTGGTGGCCAAGCACATCATCATTGCCACCGGTTCGCGTCCGTATCGTCCGGCTGATATCGATTTCCACCACCCGCGTATCTACGATAGTGACACCATCCTCAGTCTCGGCCACACCCCGCGCAAACTGATCGTTTACGGCGCTGGCGTGATCGGTTGCGAGTACGCTTCGATCTTCAGCGGTCTGGGCGTGCTGGTGGAGCTGGTGGACAACCGCGGTCAGCTGTTGAGCTTCCTTGATTCGGAAATCTCCCAGGCACTGAGCTATCACTTCAGCAACAACAACATCACTGTTCGCCATAACGAAGAGTATGAGCGTGTCGAAGGCCTGGACAACGGGGTGATCCTGCACCTCAAATCCGGCAAGAAGATCAAGGCCGACGCCTTGCTCTGGTGCAATGGCCGGACCGGCAACACCGACAAGCTGGGCCTGGAAAACATCGGCATCAAGGTCAACAGCCGTGGCCAGATCGAAGTCGATGAGAACTACCGTACTCACGTGCCGAACATTTACGGCGCCGGCGACGTGATCGGCTGGCCGAGCCTGGCCAGCGCTGCTCACGACCAGGGTCGTTCGGCAGCGGGTAGCATCGTTGACAATGGCAGCTGGCGTTTCGTCAACGACGTGCCGACGGGTATCTACACCATTCCGGAGATCAGCTCGATCGGCAAGAACGAGCAGGAACTGACCCAGGCCAAGGTACCGTACGAAGTCGGCAAGGCCTTCTTCAAAGGTATGGCGCGGGCGCAGATTGCTGGTGAACCGCAAGGCATGCTGAAGATCCTGTTCCACCGCGAAACCCTGGAAATCCTTGGCGTGCACTGCTTCGGTTATCAGGCGTCGGAGATTGTCCACATCGGTCAGGCGATCATGGATCAGCCGGGTGAGCGCAATACCCTGAAGTATTTCGTCAACACCACCTTCAACTACCCGACCATGGCCGAAGCCTATCGGGTAGCGGCCTACGACGGCCTCAACCGGCTTTTTTGAGCGGCTCCGGCCGGTGGCCTGAGCCGGCCGGGGAGACCGATTTCAGCGATTCTCGAGGGTGGCGCTGGCCAAACCGGGAAAGTCTGTAATCAGGCTGTCTACGCCGAAGTCGGCGAGCCTGCGCATCAGCGCCGGCTCGTTGACTGTCCACACCGACACGTGCAACCCCTGACGCTGGGCCTTGATCAGGCGTTCAGGGGTGCACAGTGTCCAGTTCAGCGCGAGCAAGTTGCAGCCATAGTTCTGGGCGACCTTCAGCGGGTCGAGCCAGGCGTATTCGGCGACCAGTCCACGGGAAATATCCGGCGTCAGCTCAAGGGCCGCCCCCAGCACTTCGCGCGAGCTGGAGGTGATGGTGATCTTGTCGAGCAGGCCATATTGCTGGGCCATCTCACGAATCGCCAGCACGGTCGTCACTGCCCGGGTGCGTGAGGCGCTTTTGACCTCCAGTTGCCAGTGATCGAAGTCGCACTTTTCGAACAGCTCTTCAAGCCGCGGAATCGGGCAGGGTGATACCCAGCCCGGGCCCCCCTTGCGTGCATCGTAGGTCGCAAGGTCGGCGGACGCGTGCTCGGCAACTTTGCCGCGACGGCCCGTGGTGCGTTTGAGGGTGGTGTCGTGGATGACCATCAGCTCGTTGTCGGCCGACAGGTGCAGGTCCAGTTCGCAGTGGCGCACGCCATGCTTGAGGCACTGCTGGAAGCTGGTCAGGGTGTTTTCGGGGGCTTCGCCCTTGGCGCCACGGTGGCCGTAAATCTGGGTCACGTTTGTTCCTTCAAGAAAAAGTGAAACTCAGGATGCGCTCGGGGTGTTCTGGTCCAGCGCCTGGCGTCGTTGTTGCGCCTGTCGTTGAAGGATGTAACGCGCCAGCAATTGGCGCTGGGCGTCGGTCATGTCAACGAACTCGGTGCCGATTTCGTACTGGCCGTCGGCCTGTTGGTCGCAGTGGGTGATTCTGGCGCGCAACAGCAAGCCCAAGGCCTGGGGCATCAGGACCATCTTCACCGCCACACGGTTGCCCGCAGCAATCGGTTGTGCCTGGTTGAACTCAATGCCCCCTTCGGACAGCACCACAGCTTGTGGCGCGCTGAGTTGCCCCAGCAGGGTTTGCGCAACGACAGCACTCAACAGGTCGATGCGTTTGTTCTGCGCCTTGAGGAAGGCGGCCAGGGTACGGTCCTTGTCGCTGAGCTGGCGCAGCAGGTGCTGGGACTCGAATTCGCTCAGGTGCAGTTCGCTGAGCAGGTTGAAAAGCGGTGAATCATCTTGCAACAAGTCTGCGCCAAGGGCTTCAGCAGCACTCAACGGGTTAATTTCCAGTGCGATCCGGTCCTCGATACGGTAGTATTCGCGGCGATCTTCTTCATCTAATGTCGACATGGCGAACCCATGGTAGCGGCGGTGGTCTGAGTGTAAAGCTGCTATTCATGCCCCGCCACAAGGACGTTCCTCTTTCATCCGAACAAGCCCCGACATGTTCAGACCTCTCTTCGTATTTATCGGTACGCGTTACACCCGTGCCAAACGTCGCAATCACTTCGTCTCGTTCATTTCCCTGACCTCGATGATCGGCCTCGCCCTGGGCGTGGTGGTGATGATCGTGGTGTTGTCGGTGATGAACGGCTTCGATCACGAAATGCGCACCCGGGTATTGGGCATGGTGCCCCATGCCACCTTGGAAACCGGCCAGCCGATCAACGATTGGCCCGCCCTTGCCAAGCAAGTAAAGCAGAACCCGCAGGTCGTTGCGGTGGCACCCTTTACCCAGATGCAGGGGTTGTTGACCCACGAGGGCAAGGTGCAGAAGGTGCTGCTCAATGGCATCGACCCGGCCCAGGAACGGCAAGTGTCGATCATCGATAACTTCATCCGTGAAGGTAAGCTCGACGCTCTGGCGCCGGGTGACTTCGGCATCATGATCGGTGACAAGGCGGCGGCCAAGCTGGGTGTCGGTATCGGCGACAAGCTGACCTTCGTCGCCCCGGAGGTCACGGTGACCCCGGCGGGCATGTTCCCGCGCATGAAACGCTTCACGGTGGTCGGCATATTCCACGTAGGTGCCGGTGAAATCGACGGCTACTTGGGCCTGACCAACCTGTCGGACCTGTCACGCCTGCATCGCTGGAAGGCTGATCAGGTTCAGGGCGTGCGCCTGAAGTTCGCCGACCTGTTCCAGGCCCCGCGTACCGCTTGGGATATCGCGCAGAACCTGGGTGAACAAGAGTATTACGCCCGCGACTGGACCCGCACCCATGGCAACCTGTACCAGGCGATCCGCATGGAGAAGGCCATGATCGGCCTGCTGTTGCTGCTGATCGTGGCGGTGGCGGCGTTCAACATCATTTCTACCCTGGTGATGGTGGTCAACGACAAGAAGGGCGATATCGCCATCTTGCGGACCTTGGGTTCGACGCCGGGGCAGATCATGGCCATCTTTATGGTCCAGGGCACGGTGATCGGCGTGGTCGGCACCTTGATCGGTGGCGTGGTCGGTATCGCCGCGGCGCTGAATGTAAGCGCCGCCATCGCCGGGCTTGAGACCCTGATCGGACACAAGTTTCTCAATGCCGACGTCTACTTCATCGACTACCTGCCGTCCCAGGTCATGGCTGAAGATGTGTGGATGGTCTGTGGTGCGGCATTGGTCCTGAGTTTCCTCGCCACCTTGTATCCGGCCTGGCGTGCGGCACGCACCCAGCCTGCGGAGGCGCTACGTTATGAGTGAGTTGGGCATGAGTGATAAAGCAGTGCTGAGTTGCCGCAACCTGGGCAAGTCCTACGAGGAAGGCCCGGAGTCGGTGCAGGTGTTGTCCGGCTTGCAGCTGGAATTGCACCCCGGTGAACGGGTGGCCATCGTTGGCAGTTCAGGTTCGGGCAAGAGTACTTTGCTCAACCTGCTTGGTGGCCTCGATACCCCCACCGAGGGCAGCGTGTGGCTGGCCGGTGAAGAACTGTCGGCTCTGGGTGAGCGCGCTCGTGGCCTGCTGCGCAACCGTGCATTGGGCTTTGTCTATCAGTTCCACCACTTATTGCCGGAGTTCACCGCCCTGGAGAACGTGTGCATGCCGTTGCTGATCGGCCGCACCGCCATCCCGGAGGCGCGCGAGCGCGCCGAGGCACTGCTCAAGCGGGTTGGCCTGGGCCATCGCCTGAGCCACAAGCCCGCCGAGCTGTCCGGCGGTGAACGCCAGCGGGTGGCGATTGCTCGGGCCTTGGTCAACCGTCCGGGGCTGGTGATGCTCGATGAGCCAACCGGCAACCTCGATCACCATACCGCCCAAGGCATCCAGGACCTGATGCAGGAACTGAGCAGCTCCTCGCAAACAGCGTTCCTGGTGGTCACCCATGACCTCAACCTGGCGCGGCAGATGGACCGTGTGCTGCGCCTCGACGACGGGCACCTGGTCGCGATCTGACCTGGTTGTGCCGCGTGCCCGCCAGCAGTGGCGGGCAGCGTGTTCCTTTTCTTTACCTGGGTGCTTCCGTTCATGTTCAGACCCTTGTCTATTTTCATCGGCGCGCGCTACACCCGCGCCAAGCGCCGTAACCATTTCATCTCGTTCATTTCCATGACGTCGATGATCGGCCTGTCCCTGGGTGTGCTGGCAATGATCGTGGTGTTGTCGGTGATGAACGGCTTCCAGCGCGAAATGAGCGCGCGGATCCTTGGTATGGTGCCCCATGCCAGTATTCTTGGTGTTCAGCCTTTGGCGGAGTGGCAGCCCATCGCTGACGCTGCGCTGAAAAACCCGCAGGTAATCGCCGCCGCGCCACTGACCGAGATGGAAGGCATGCTGTCCTACAAGGGCGCGATGCAGCCGATCCAGGTCAGCGGCATTGATCCGGCCCAGGAGGGCAAGGTCTCGATCGTCGGTCAGCACATTGTCCAGGGCAGCCTGCAGGCGCTTAAGCCTGGCGAATACGGCGTGGTGCTCGGTGAGATCAGCGCCCGGCGGTTTCGCTTGAATGTCGGTGACAAACTGACCCTGATCGTGCCGGAAGTGAGCAGTGCGCCAGGTGGCATCACGCCGCGCATGCAACGTCTGAATGTGGTCGGGGTGTTCAAGGTGGGTGCCGAGCTTGATGGCTCGATGGCCTACATCCACGTGGCCGATGCTGCGCAGATGCAGCGCTGGCAGCCGAACCAGGTTCAGGGCGTGCGTCTCAAGCTCAAAGATCTGTACGCCGCACCGCAGGTGTCCAAGGCCATTGCTGCAAGCCTGGGCGATGCCTACCGCGCTGATGACTGGTCGCACACTCAGGGTAGCCTGTTCAGCGCGATGAAGATGGAAAAGACCATGATTGGTCTGTTGCTGTTGATGATCATCGCTGTGGCGGCGTTCAACATCATTGCCACGCTGATCATGGTGGTCAATGACAAGGGCGCAGACATTGCCATCCTGCGCACCATTGGCGCGACTCCGGCGCAGATCATGGGGACCTTCATGGTTCAGGGGACCTTGATCGGTGTTGTCGGCACCTTGATCGGTGGTGTGCTGGGGGTTATTGCTGCGCTCAATGTCAGCCAGATCGTCGGCTGGCTCGAGCGGGTCAGCGGGCAACACATCTTCACCTCTGATGTGTACTTCATCAGCAGTCTGCCGTCGGAGCTGCAATGGGGGGATGTGGCGCTGATCTGCAGTGCCGGCCTGGTGATGAGTTTCCTGGCGACGCTGTACCCGGCGTGGCGCGCTTCGCAGGTTGAACCGGCGTACGCCTTGCGTTACGAGTGAGGGTATTGCGGCCGCCTCGCGGCTGATCGCCGACAGGGTCGGCTCCCACAAGGCCATACACCAAACCTGTGGGAGCCGGCCATGCCGGCGATAGGATTTACACCGTCGGCAACTCAATCACAAAACGCGTCCAACCCCCGCCTGATTCCGCGCGAATTGTCCCGCCATGGGCTTGGACAATCGAGCGGGTAATCGCTAATCCCAACCCTGCATGCTCGCTGCTGCCTTCACGGCGTGCCGGATCGGCGCGGTAAAAGCGGTCGAACAGCCGTGGAAGCAATACTGGATCAATAGGCTCGCCCGTATTGGCAACCTGCAAGCGGATCTGCTCCCCCAGCACTTCGATACTCAAGCGAATCTCGCCCTGCGCCGGGGTAAAGCGCAAGGCATTGTCGAGTAAGTTGGACAGTGCCCGACGCAGCATGTGGCGGTCGCCTTCCAGGCTGGCCCGGCCGTCCCGATGCAGGGCGACCCTGGCGTCTTCGGCCAAGGGCGCGTAGTACTCAAGCAAGGCATCGGCTTCATCTTCCAGCGCCAGGCGCTGGCGACTGGGCATTAACAGACCATGGTCGGCCTTGGCCAGGTAGAGCATGTCGTTGACCAGTTGCGCCATCCACTGCAGTTCTTCCAGGTTGCTGTGCAAGGCCTCGCGATACGCGTCCAGTTCGCGCGGCCGGGTGAGGGTGACTTGCGTGTGGGTCAGCAGATTCGACAGCGGCGTGCGTAGTTCGTGAGCGATATCGGCGGAGAACGCTGACAACCGTTGGAAGGCATCATCCAGGCGCTCGAGCATCGCGTTGACGTTTTGCGCCAGTTCCGCCAGCTCCACTGGCATCTGGCCTTCGGGCAGGCGGGTGGTCAAAGAACGTGCCGATACTTTTGACGCTACCTCGCCCATTTGGCGCAACGGCTGCAGAGCACTGCGTGCTGCCCAGGCGCCCAGCAGGGCAGTGGCCAGGGCCGAGAGACCGACGGTCAGCCAGATCAGTTGCTGCATGCGCTGGAGAAAGTGCTGGTGGTGGGTGATGTCGAGAAACAGGGTCAGTTGCGCTGAGTTCGGATCGCGCTGTTCGAGATTGACGCAGAGGGCGCGGTAGTCGGTATCGCTGCTGTGCTGGGTGCTCAGGCCAGGTGCTTGGGGGGCCTTGGGCAGGCCGGGCTGGCTTTCAAACCACACCCGGCCATCACTGCCGCGCAGGCGCACGGCGAGGTCTGTCTGATGGCTCAGTTCGGTTTGCAGGGCCGGCAAACGCAAGGTGAGGCTGGCTGGATCGTGGACGCCGTCGAGCATTTGCCGCAGCAGCGACAGGCGACTTTCGAGCAACTGTTGATCCAGCTCGATGAAGTGGCTTTCGCTGGCGCGGCTGAACAGAATCCCCGCGGTCAATGACACCACCGCCGTGCACGCTGCGAACAGCAATGCCAGACGGCTGCTCAGAGACACTTGGCGCATCACGAGACCCGCTCTTCCAGGACATAGCCCATACCACGCACGGTGTGGATTAGCTTGTGATCATGGCTGTCGTCGATTTTCAGGCGCAGGCGGCGGATCGCCACTTCGATGACGTTAGTGTCGCTGTCAAAGTTCATGTCCCAGACCTGAGAAGCAATCAGCGACTTGGGCAGCACTTCGCCCTGGCGCCGTAGCAATAGCTCCAGCAAGGCAAACTCCTTGGCAGTCAGGTCGATGCGCTGGCCGCCGCGTTCAACGCGGCGGCGGATCAGGTCCAGGCGCAAGTCGGCCAGGCCCAGGCTGGTTTCCTGGGTCGGGCTGCTGCCGCGACGCAGCAGGCTGCGCACCCGCGCCAGCAGTTCAGAAAAGGCAAAGGGTTTGACCAGGTAATCATCGGCGCCCAGCTCCAGGCCATGCACGCGATCTTCTACGGCATCGCGGGCAGTTAGAAACAGCACCGGAATATCCAGGCCTGCGGCACGTACCGCTTGCAGGATCTGCCAGCCATCGCGGCCGGGCAGCATTACATCGAGGATCAGCAAGTCGTAATCGCCCGTCAGTGCCAAGTGCTGGCCGGTATTGCCGTCGGTGGCAAGCTCTGTGGCGAAGCCGGCTTCACTCAGGCCCTGGCACAGGTATTGGCCGGTTTTGGTCTGGTCTTCGACGATCAGCAGTTTCATCGGGTGGCTCTTGGACAGTGAATGGCAGTTATACCGTGGCGGACGTGGGCGGTGGCTAAGCTGACAAAGTTGTAATGTTTTTGTCAGGTAGCTGCCAGCGCCGGTTTTCTACAGTGCAGCCTACGTTGTCGCAACCCCGGAGTGGGCATTTTATGAAACACCTGATTATTGCCGGCGCCTTGGCGCTGTTCAGCTTGCCAGCACTGGCGTCGCCCGCGCATTCGTACGCCTTCGGCGCCCCTGCGTCTGCGGCCGAGGCTGACCGTACCGTGGAAATCGTCATGGGCGACATGTACTACGAGCCACGCAGCTTGGAAGTCAAAGCCGGCGAAACGGTGCGCTTCGTGCTGATCAACAAGGGCGCGGTGGTCCATGAGTTCAGCCTGGGCGACGCAGTCATGCATGCTAAACACCAAAAGGAAATGCTCGCTATGCAGGGTCAGATGGATCATGCGGCTATGGGCCATGGCGGCATGCAGCACGGTGGCAGCATGAAGCATGACGATCCCAATACCGTCATGGTCGAGCCTGGCAAGCGCGGTGAGCTGACTTGGACCTTCACCCAGGCGACGCCCATCGAGTTCGCCTGTAACGTCCCCGGTCACTATCAGGCTGGCATGGTCGGCAAGCTGACTATCGGCCAGTAACAGGTCAATACCCAACGCATGGCCCAAACCCGATAAACTAGGCGCATTTCGTCCTTCAGGTTTGAGCCATGCATCCCGCCGCCGAACATTCTCCGCTGGGCAAGTCCAGCGAATACATCGCCACCTACACACCATCGCTGTTGTTCCCGATCCCACGGGCGGCCAAATGGGCTGAGCTGGGCGTCAGCGCCCAGACCCTGCCTTGGCAAGGTGTGGACTTCTGGAACTGCTTTGAGTTGTCCTGGCTACTGCCGTCGGGCAAGCCGGTGGTCGCCATTGGTGAATTTGCCATTCCCGCCGACTCGCCGAACATCATCGAGTCGAAGTCGTTCAAGCTGTACCTGAACTCGCTGAACCAGACCGTGTTCGAAACGCCGGCAGCGCTTGAAGCGTGCTTGGCAAAAGACCTCTCGGCTGCAGCCGGTAAGCCGGTGGCCGTGCAGATCCGCAGCCTGGCAGACGTTGAAGGGCAGGGCGTTGTGGCCTTGCCGGGTGTGTGCATTGATGACCTGGATGTCAGCATCAGCAACTACGAGCAGCCGCAGCCGGAGTTACTCGGTTGTGACAGCAGCCGCATCGTCGAAGAGACCCTGCACAGTCACTTGCTCAAATCCAACTGTCCGGTCACCGGCCAGCCGGACTGGGGCAGTGTCACTGTGCATTACCGGGGCGCGGCGCTGGATCACGCCAGCTTGTTGACCTACCTGATCAGCTTCCGTCAGCACGCGGATTTCCATGAGCAGTGCGTCGAGCGTATCTACCTGGACCTCAAGCGTCTGCTCAATCCAGAGTTTTTGACGGTCTATGCGCGTTATGTGCGTCGCGGCGGGCTGGACATCAACCCGTACCGCAGCACGGAGACGGTGACACTGCCGAACTTGCGTCTGGTTCGCCAGTAATGAAAAAGCCCCGTTCGATGACGGGGCTTTTTGTTGCTGCTCGCCGGGTCAGATGCCCATGCTTTGCAGGCTCTGAACGATATTGCGCAAGGTGGCGGTCAGGCCCGGGTGATCGACTTCGAAGCGTTCCACGGCCAGATTGACGCCGTCGACCAGGTTGTTGTCCTGAGTTGCTGCTTCCAGTTTTATCTGTGCATCGATCTGCTGCATCAATTCCTGCAGGTGTTCACGCTCTTCCAGTGAAAGCGGCGGATTTTGCTCCAGTTGCTCGCGCAAGGTATTGAGTTGCTCTTGCAGTTCGCGGGCAGGCATGGGTGATCTCCCTCTATGAATAGGCACAGTCATGGACCCCGCTAACGGGTGAAAGGTCCATTCCTTGCCTACTAGAGTAATCCACTGAGCGCCGCTTTGCATGACCCGGATCAACAGCCCTGTGTCAGGGTTTTTCACCCTTTAGGCGACGCTGGCTGATATCGGCCAGGCAGTCACCCAGCGCTTCAAGGTGATCGATCACTGAATGCACGCCGAGGGCAAACAGTTGCAGAGTCGCCTTGCCGCGCTTGCGCTCCTGCTCCTGGGGGCTGTCTGTTTCGTGGCGCACACCGCCGGTGGCTAGGCCGATTGTCCATAGGCCGGCGTTGAGGCCAGATTGCAGCAACCGTGGTTCTGCGCTGACCAATACGCAACCCTCCAGTTTTACAGTGTTGAGCGCCATCAACGCTTGCCAGCAGGCATCGGGTGCAGGCCATGGTGTGGCAACACGGTGGGCTTTGAGCCAGGCGGGCAGCGCTGCGGCCAAGTGCTCGGCGTCGGCGCCCGACAACTCATCCAGCCAGGCGCAGGGTACCTGTTGCTGTTGTAGCCAGGCGAGTGTCTGCAAGGCGCCGGGGGTAGGCCGGGGGGGCGCGAGGTTAGTCTCTGTTTCGACCAGGCAGCCACGCAGACCGAAGAGCAAAGCAGTAATGGCAGGCGAGTCTGGCATGGCAGCGTCCCTGAAATAGCCTGAAGGCTACGCTGGCTTTGTTACGCTGCGGTTACGCCAATCGATCACATTTGTTCACAAAATCATGACCTCTGTTGTGTCAGGCTGTTTATCAGAGAAAGACCCTTTTATACTTGTTCCTTTTTTAGCGTAGGACGCATCGCGTTCGGCGCAGTGACTGTCGAGGAGTAACTCTATGCGTAGGAGCGGTACAGGCGTGATCAATCGGATGACCCGGGCCTGTGTCTGTGCCAGCCTGCTGCTGGCGCCTTTGGTCGCAGCCCAGGCGGCGACCGAGGAAGATCCATGGGAGAGCATCAACCGGCCGATCTTTACCTTCAACGACACTGTCGACACTTACGCGCTTAAGCCATTGGCCAAGGGTTATCAGGCGGTCACCCCGCAGTTTCTGGAAGACGGCATTCACAATATCTTCCTCAACCTGGGTGATGTGACCAACCTGGCCAACAACATCCTGCAGCTCAAGCCGCATGCCGCCGGAGTCGATACCGCGCGCCTGATCGTCAACACCACCTTTGGTCTGGGCGGTTTCTTTGATGTTGGCACCAAGATGGGCCTGCAGCGTAACGATGAAGACTTCGGTCAGACCCTGGGTTACTGGGGCGTAGGCAGTGGTCCGTACGTGATGCTGCCGTTGCTGGGCCCAAGTACGGTGCGTGACGCCGTCGCCAAGTACCCGGACACCTATACCGAACCCTACCGCTACATTGACCATGTGCCGACTCGCAACAGCGCGATTGCCGTGGATGTCGTCGATACCCGTGCCAGCCTGCTGTCGGCAGAAAAGCTGATTCGCGGCGACAAATACACCTTCATTCGCAATGCGTACCTGCAAAACCGCGAGTACAAGGTCAAGGATGGCGAAGTCGTCGACGACTTTTAAATCATTGCAGCAACGAAAAGGCGGCCTTGGAGCCGCCTTTTTTCATGGCTGCATCCTTTCATTGAGTTGCACATCAAGGGGTTTTTATAACTCCCGGCTCTTTACCGTGCAAAGAGACACTGCGAGCATCGGCGTACCCTTGAAACCCCCGGCGGATGGGAGTACCGTCTGCGCCTTACAGGGCACCTCTGCTCGTTGCCGGACAACCTGTCTTGTCCTACAACGGATGGCCGAGTGGCTAGAAGCGAATCCAGTACGTGTGCTCATGCCTTGTCGAGCCACTTACGCCAACCTAATTCTGGCGCCGTTTGCCCACATGCAGAAAACCAGTGCAACGCTGCTGATAATCGATGACGACGATGTCGTACGTGCGAGTCTTGCCGCTTACCTTGAAGACAGTGGTTTCAGTGTCCTGCAAGCGAGTAATGGCCAGCAGGGCCTCCAGGTCTTCGAACAGGAACAGCCTGATCTTGTGATCTGCGATCTGCGCATGCCGCAAATGGGCGGGCTGGAGTTGATCCGCCAGGTCACCGAGCGCGCGCCTGAGTTGCCGGTGATTGTCGTTTCCGGTGCCGGGGTGATGAACGATGCGGTGGAAGCGTTACGCCTGGGTGCTGCCGATTACTTGATCAAGCCCCTGGAAGACCTTGCGGTGCTGGAGCATTCGGTCCGCCGAGCCCTGGACAGGGCGCGCCTGCTGGTGGAAAACCAGCGCTACCGGGAAAAGCTCGAAACCGCCAACCGCGAACTGGAGGCCAGTCTGCACCTGTTGCAGGAAGACCAGACCGCCGGGCGCCAAGTGCAGATGAACATGCTGCCGGAAAGCCCCTGGGTGGCCGGTGAGCTGTCATTTGAGCACCAGATCATTCCATCGCTGTATCTGTCGGGTGACTTTACCGACTATTTCCGGGTCGACGAGCGACGCATTGCCTTTTACCTGGCAGACGTGTCCGGTCACGGTGCCTCTTCGGCGTTTGTCACTGTGCTGTTGAAGTTCATGACCACCCGGCTGTTGTTCGAATTCAAGCGCAATTCAAGGCTGCGCGACTTCAAGCCTTCAGAAGTCCTTGGGCACATCAACCGCGGCCTGATCAACTGCAAGCTGGGCAAGCATGTGACCATGGTGGGCGGGGTGATTGATGAAGACACCGGGCTGATGACCTACAGCATTGGCGGCCACTTGCCACTACCTGTGCTCTATACCCCGGGCCAGAGCCGCTATCTGGAAGGACGCGGGTTACCGGTCGGACTGTTTGAAGAGGCGACATACCAGGACTATGTCCTGGAATTGCCCGAGCAGTTCAGCCTGACCTTGCTCTCTGATGGCATTCTGGACCTTTTGCCAGGGGACACACTCAAAGATAAAGAGGCGGCCTTGCCGGAAATCGTCAAGGCTGCGGGTGGTAGCCTGGATGGGCTGCGCCAACGATTCGGATTAGCTACGCTTGGGGAGATGCCGGATGATATCGCCCTATTGGTGTTGAGCAGGAACCTTCAATGAGTACGGGAAGAATCCAGTTCGCCGAACAGAGCGGCACCTTCGTTCTGAAGTTTGTCGGCGAAGTGCGCCTGACCTTGTGTTCAGCGCTGGATGCGACGATTGAGAAGATCTTCACGGCGCTGAATTTCTCGGCGATCGTCATCGATCTGACTGAAACCGAAAGCATCGACAGCACCACCTTGGGCTTGCTGGCCAAACTCTCGATCCTGTCGCGGCAGAAAGTCGGCCTGCTGCCGACCGTGGTGACCGTCAACCCGGATATTTCGCGGCTGCTGCAGTCGATGGGCTTCGATCAGGTGTTCAACATCGTTGATCGGCCGATTCCGTGTCCCGAGTGTCTGACCGACTTGCCTTCTCAGGACCAGAGCGAAGATATTGTGCGGTCCAAAGTACTGGAGGCGCACAAAATTCTCATGGGCCTGAACGACTCCAACCGTGAAGCCTTCCACGACCTGGTCAACGCCCTCGAGCGTACCTGACCTGCGCACAGGCGCCGTGGGGCGCCTGCTTCTGCTAATTTAATCGCTCACTCTGGGTGGAAATTCCGTCGGTTCCGCGCCGTTGGCGTTGAGCTGGAAAATCCGCTGTGGCTGGCCTTGCTCATTGAAAAACACTTGGCCCAGGCCGGCGCTGTTCCATAGGCGCTCGCCGGCCTTGCTGTGGCTGGGCGTGCGCGGAATCACTTCCATCTGGCGGCGCTTGGTCAACCAGTTCAGGGGGGAGCGCGGCGAATAAAGCCAGCGATTGAGGCGGTCGAATACGTCCAGCAGGCGCCGCGGAAACTCGTTCTTGATCCCGCTGCTGGTGATTTGCCATAAGTGCGGGCTGCGCTGTCGATGGCGGATCAACACTTCGTAGACGAACGAGTAATGCACGTCGCCGGAGAGAATCACGTAATGCCCTGGCGTGCGTGAGTGACGGAAGATGTTCAGGATGACCTGAGCCGCCCCACGGTGAGCCATCCAGTTTTCGGCATCGACCAGCAACGGATATCCCAGCCAACTGAACACCCGCTGCACCGTTTCGATCAATTTGACCCCGAAGATCGGTGCCGGCGAGACGATGACGGCCGAGGGGTGATCGAGCAGGGCCTGTTGCAGTTCGCTCAGGGCTTCCCAGTCGAGCAGGCCCGAGGGTCTTTTCAGGTTGCTTTCGCTGCGCCAGCGCCGGGTACGGGTGTCGAGCACCAGCAGTGGCGGGTTGCTCGGCAGCACGAATTGCCAACCCTGAAAACGCAGCACCTCTTCGATCAGGGTGTCCTGTAGCGCTGCATCCAGGTGTTGGTCATCCACGGCGCTCTGGTTCAGCGCCTGGCACTTGCCAATCAGCGCATTGCAGGCGTCCGGGTCGTTACCCCAGCCCTGGCACAGCAGGTATGCAAGCAGGGCATTGCCGATGATGCGTTTGGAAAAAGGGTGCCCGTAGGCGGTTTCTTCCCATTGTGCAGACAAGTTCCAGTCATCGGTGATGTCATGGTCATCAAAGATCATCAGGCTCGGCAGGTGCGCCAGCACTCGCGCAACGCCGCTCAGACCACTGGTGAACGCGCGGATGGTCTTGTATTCCTGCTGGTAGCGCGCTTGCTGCTGGACAGTCAGCCCAGATGGCATCTGTGGATCGATCAAGGTCCAGGGCACGGGCGACCAGACCAGCAGGTACATGGCCATCACCTCGGCAAACGTCACCAGGTGATTATCGGCATTGCTGCTGGTGAAGATTGGCTTGCGCGCACCGCCGAAGAAGCGCTCGCGCAGGGTTTCGTTGCTCTCCAGTGCCGGCAGCAGGTCAGCGCGGTGGTAGTAGCTGGCGGGGTGCTGGTAGAGCGCGGCGCTGTCATCGACCACCGCACCTTGCAGGTGTTCGTCATACAGCCCCAGACGCTCGATCAGCGCATGGATTGCCCGTAGCATCGGCCCGGCCACATCGTCGGCGTATACCTGGTCGCCATTCATCAACAACAGAGCCGGGCGCGCCGTGGGATCAGGGCAGCCGATCAACAGTTGGTCAGCACACAGCAACCCGTCAGCGGCAGGGTGATGTGGCTTGCGACACGACCCGTGAAGCAATTGCTGCAGGCGGGAATGCACAACGAAGTTGGGCAGCCGGGCGCCGTCGTAGAGCAGGTGCGGGGCCCATTGTGCAATGCCTTGCTCACCCTCGGCAGTGCGCAGAATCAGGTCGTAGTCGATCTGCACATCGCAGGGCAGCGGGGTGTCGAGATGAATGTCGATCAGGTGCACGAAGGCATGACGGCCAATGGCGACAACCTGGCAATCAAGGGTGGGCGTAATGTCCGGGCAGCTCAGTGACAAGGTCGGTTGCAGCGCTTGCGAACCGACCAGCCAGAACACTATTCGGGTAGGTTCAAGGCGGCGCAGTAGGGGGCCGGCCAGTACGGCTGGTAATGCGGGGGATTCAGGCATCAACATCTCTGAAAACACAGTCGAAGCTGTGGGTGGCGGTGAAGAGCGGCATAGTGAAGGCAGTTGCGCCCCTATGGCGAGCGCTATCGATTCGTGGCCGCTGCCGCCAGGCTGCGATCGGGCGTGAAACGGCCGCCCGTCAGGCTGTTCAAGGTGACTGGATGGCGGCTGCTTCGCAGCCGATCGCAGCCTGGCGGCAGCGGCTACATTCCTCAGTGAAGAGGTAAACGTAGTTTGGTATCAAGCCTTTGCTGCCAGCAACGCCTCAAGCTTCTCCTGATCCCGGGCAAACTGACGAATACCTTCAGCCAGTTTCTCGGTGGCCATGGCATCTTCATTGGAGGCCCAGCGGAATTGCGCTTCGGTCAACGTTTGACGGGCTTCGCCCGGGTTGCCCGGCTTGAGGATACGCGGCAGTTCGCCTTGGTCATCGCTCAGTTGCTGCAGCAGCTCGGGGCTAATGGTCAGACGGTCGCAGCCAGCCAGTTGCTCGATCTGGCCAATGTTGCGGAAGCTCGCCCCCATGACCACGGTGTTGTAGCCGTTGGCCTTGTAGTAGTTGTAGATCCGTGTGACCGATTGCACGCCCGGGTCTTCGGCGCCGACGTAGTCTGTGCCAGTGGATTTTTTGTACCAGTCGTAGATCCGGCCTACAAACGGCGAAATCAGGAACACTCCGGCATCGGCACAGGCCTGGGCCTGAGCGAAGGAGAACAGCAGGGTCAGGTTGGTCTGGATGCCTTCCTTCTCCAGGACTTCGGCGGCGCGGATCCCTTCCCAGGTCGAGGCCAGCTTGATCAGCACGCGGTCGCGGCCGATGCCGGCTTTTTCGTACAACCCGATCAATTGCCGGGCCTTGGCCAGCAGCGCAGGTTGATCAAAGGACAGCCGGGCATCAACCTCGGTAGAAATACGCCCTGGAATCACCTTGAGGATGCCAGCGCCAACCGCTACGGCGAAGGTGTCACAGGCCAGGCCGACATCACCCTTGCTGTGTTCGACCGACTGCTGGAGCAAGTCGGCATAACCGGGCATGGCTGCCGCCTTGAGCAGCAGCGACGGATTGGTGGTGGCATCGACCGGTTTCAGGCGGCTGATGGCATCGATATCACCAGTGTCGGCAACCACAGTGGTGAACTGCTTGAGTTGTTCCAGCTTGGAAGTCATGGGCGTGCTCTGTCCTGTGCAATAGATCGACATTACCCGAGCGTTGCCAGCCGCTCAAGGGCTGACTGGCAGGCGGGGCAACGGGATACCTCTTCGAGTGTCCAAGTGCGCACAGGTTCCGACGCTAGCGCCCTTGCAGCAGCTCCCCGGCCTGATCGAGCAGGGCCAGCGGATCGTTACTCTTGTGGATGTCCACCGAGAGCAACTGCCGGAATTTACGCGCCCCCGGGAACCCCTGGCCGAGGCCGAGGATATGTCGGGTTACGTGGTGCATGACACCGCCTGCGGCCAGGTGCGCGGCGATATACGGCCGCAACTTGGCCAGCGCCTCACTGCGGCTGATGACGGGTGCGGTGCTGCCGAACAGTTGCTGGTCGACCTCGGCCAGCACATAGGGATTGTGGTACGCCTCGCGTCCCAGCATCACCCCATCGAAGGTCTGCAGGTGTTCCTGACACTCCGCGAGGGTTTTGATGCCACCATTGAGGACAATCTCCAACTCGGGGAAATCGCTCTTCAACTGCGCCGCCACGTCATAGCGTAGCGGTGGAATCTCGCGGTTTTCCTTCGGCGACAAGCCTTCCAGAATGGCAATGCGTGCATGCACGGTGAAACTGCGGCAGCCGGCATCACGGACCTGGCCGACGAAATCGCACAACTGGGCATAGCTGTCGCGGCCATTGATACCGATACGGTGCTTGACCGTCACCGGAATCTGCACAGCATCTTGCATAGCCTTGACGCAATCACCGACCAGCGCTGGGTGGCCCATCAGGCAGGCGCCGATCATATTGTTCTGCACCCGGTCGCTTGGGCAGCCGACGTTGAGATTGACCTCATCGTAGCCGGCGTTCTGAGCCAGCTTGGCACACGCGGCCAGATCCGCCGGCACGCTGCCACCCAGTTGCAAGGCCAGTGGATGCTCGGCCTCGTCGTGGCGCAGGAAGCGTTCGGCGTCGCCGTGGAGCAGGGCGCCGGTGGTGACCATTTCGGTGTAGAGCAGGGCGTTGCTGGAGAGCAGGCGCAGGAAGAACCGGCAGTGGCGGTCCGTCCAGTCCATCATGGGGGCAACGCTGAAGCGGCGAGACGGCTCAGGGTGCGGGTTTACTGGGCTTGCAGCGGATTCTAGGGGCATTTTCACGTACGCGTTTCTGTACCATTTTGGGGCGTTTTCGGGCGTTTTTTGTGCCTCGGTGGTGCGATGTACCACCGGTAACCTAATTTGTACCACCGGAATCCATGGCAACGATCAGAGCACGAAAGAAGGCCGACGGAACGGTCAGCTACACCGTCCAGATCCGTCTTAAAAACAAGGGTGTCCTAGTCTACCAAGAGTGTCAGGCCTTCGCCCGCAAGCCGACCGCCTGGACCAGGTTTAAACGACGAGAGATCCCTCGTCGAGCCAACATGAAAAACGCCCATTCCATCCAGAATGGGCGTTCGTAGGTATCGCTCCAATCAGCTTTCGCCGATCATCCTGCGAAATCCTTGTCGGTGTACAGTTTGGTGTTCTTCACCGCTTCGATATTTTTCGCGCCACCAAGCATCATGTTGATGG
Organism: Pseudomonas sp. S06B 330; assembly: GCF_002845275.2. Classification (NCBI taxonomy): domain Bacteria; kingdom Pseudomonadati; phylum Pseudomonadota; class Gammaproteobacteria; order Pseudomonadales; family Pseudomonadaceae; genus Pseudomonas; species Pseudomonas tussilaginis. The sequence continues at coordinate 1,955,584 of NZ_CP088149.1, forward strand.
TCAGTTCCTTGTTCAGGTGTTCGATCACCGAGTTCACCCCTTCAGAACCGCCAAGGTGCAGGCCATAGAGGATCGGGCGGCCTACCGCGACGATGTCAGCGCCGCTGGCCAGGGCCTTGAAGACATGCGAGCCACGGCGTACACCGCTATCGAAGATGATCGGCACACGCTTGTTCACGGCCTTGGCGATGCTAGGCAGTACGTCGAAGGACGAAGGGCCGCTGTCGAGTTGGCGACCACCATGGTTGGACACCCAGATCGCCGCAGCGCCAGCCTTGATCGCCATGTCGGCGTCTTCGGGAGACTGCACACCTTTGACAATGACCGGCAGCCCCGACAGTTTTTTCACGTAAGCAATATCGGCCGGGGTGAATGCCTGCTTGGCCTGGGCATAGATTTCGCTGATGCCAGAACCCTTGCCGGTCTTGGATCCGTCGCTGTTTTGTTTGGCGAACAACTCCAGGTTGGCAAAGCCCAATGGAAACTGGAAGTTGTTACGAATGTCATCTTCGCGGTGGCCGCCCACTGGGGAATCCACCGTCAGGATGATTGCCTTGGCACCAAATTGCTTGGCTTTGTGCAACGTGAATTCGTTAAATTTCTCGTTCTTGCTCATATAGAGCTGAAAGAAGAATGGATTGTTTTTAGAGGCGGTTGCTACTTCCTCAATGGTCTTGTTCCCATAAGTACTCAGCGAGAATATCGAACCGGCCTTGGCCATGCCCTTGGCGGTAGCAATTTCACCGTCCTTATGCGCCAACCCCTGGGCCGCCATCGGCGCCTGGATGATTGGCGTTTTCAGTTTAATGCCGAGCAATTCGGTGGACAGGTCGATTTCCGTACGCTCGATACCCTGCATGATACGCGGCATGATGTACTTCTTGTCGAAGTCCTGCGTATTGCTGCGCATATTGTTTTCATCTTCGGCGCCGCCGCGAATGTAACCAAAAGCGCCTTTGTCCATGCGGGCTTTGACGTCGGCTTCCAGGGCACCAAGGTTAACAATTTTGAGGGCTTTTTCAGCGTCGCTGGCCTGGTACGCCTGGGCATGAGCCGTATTGAGCAAAAGCAATGCCGTTAGCACGCTAGAGGCCAAACAGACTTTACTTCTTTGCATGTTCTTCATTGGATACATCCCATCATTGCCAAAGGCGTATTTTGCATGTTGAGTAGCGCAGGCAGTGAGAGGATGACTGAGATGCAGTGTTCTATTTTTGATACCAGCGCCGTTTTTGTGTTTGAGTGAGGCCAATAAATCAAGCCTGAAGTGATGATCTGTATCAAGTTAATTGTGCTGGATGCCCTTTATATTGAACTTAAAGGAATGAATAACTTTCACCCTTTACTGAAAAAGTTTCGATGTGAAAGTTTATAAAACAATAAGGAGTCGTTCGTGCGTCGAGTGTGCGCCGCTGCAGGTTGGCGAACACGCGGTAGTTGCCAGGTGTTACCCATGAAATCAACCGTTGTATCTGTTGCCCGCAAACTCAAACTCTATCAATTGGTGGTCTTTGACCAAGTACTGCGCAGCGGCTCGCTGGTGGGTGCCGCGCAGGCCTTGAACCTCACCCAGCCGGCAGTCACCAAGATCATTCAGGAACTCGAAGCCTTCCTCGGCGCGGCTTTGCTGGTACGCGGCAACCGTGGTGTGCACGCCACCGAGCTGGGCGGGGTGGTGGTGCGTAGGGCCCATGCGATGCTCACCGAGTTGCGTAGCCTGACCGATGAAGTCAATGCCTACCACAGCGGTACCACCGGCCAGGTGATGGTCGGCTCCTTGACGTCTTCTTCAGCCTTGCTCCTGCCGCATACCCTGCGCCTGCTCAAGGAACGCGCACCGGGGGTACTGGTAACGGTGCGCGTCGGTCATATGGATCAACTGTTTTCCAGTCTGCTGGCGGGCGAGCTGGACATCATTGTCGGACGTATTCCGGATGAATGGCGCTGGCATGAATACGAGCCGCGGTTAAAGGTCGATGTCCTGTGTGACGAAGGATTGTGCATTGTCGCTGGCGCAGAGCATCCGATGCATGCAAGCGGTCGGCCGGTCAGTCTCGCCGATCTGCATTCGTTTCCGTGGATCCTGCCACCGCGCAGTGGTCTGTTACGCCGTACCGTTGACCGTTTATTCGAAGACCTGGACCTCGGCCCGCCGGTCAATGTCATCGAGTCGATTTCGGCATTGACCAACTATGAGTTGATGCAAGACCAGCAAACCATCGGTTTCTTTCCCCTGCAAACCACCCAGCAACTGGCTCACGGCGGCAAGCTCAAGGCTTTCGATCTGGGCAAGCCGCTGAGTTTCGGGCGCATTGGCTGTTTCTATGCGGCCAATCGTACCCTCGACCCGGCGACCCGATTGTTCCGCGAGTGCCTGGCAATGGCCAATCACCCCAGCGATACCCAATAACCCAGCTATTCCATCTCGCTATAGCAGCGGCGCCTCAATTGATGGGGTATGGCCAATCGCCATACATACAATGAGGGTAATTACACCTGTATTGATCCCCAGCATAAACGGATACCAGAGCATGAGAAGCAATCTGCCGGTCACCCAGCAGGAAGTCATTTTCCAGAACGAGCAGCGGCTGATTTCCGCCACTGACCTGCACGGCAACCTGACCTACTGCAACGATGAACTGGTAGCCATCAGCGGTTTCAGTCGCGAAGAGTTGATCGGCAGCCCGCACAATATCGTCCGTCACCCGGATATGCCGGAGGCGGTCTTCGCTCATATGTGGTCCTACTTGAAGGACGGCAAAAGCTGGATGGGCATCGTCAAAAACCGCTGTCAAAACGGTGATCACTATTGGGTCAGTGCCTATGTCACGCCGATTCTAGAAGGTGCCACAGTGGTGGGCTACGAATCGGTTCGAGTCAAACCACAACGGGCCGATATTGAGCGCGCATCTGCGATGTATGAACGTATGCGTGCGGGTAAGCGCAGTTGGGGCCTCAAGCGTCTGTCCAAGGTCGCGCTCGAGCATGGTTTAGCGCCGCTTGCCCTGGGCGTGCCGGGCCTGGCAGCGGTGATGTTCCTTGATGCTTGGCCGGCGATTGCCGTGGTGGCCTGCGGGTTTGTCGGCATGCAGATAGCCGCTCAATGGCGTCTGCAGCATAAGTTTGTGGAGGCCAAGCGTGCGGCACCAGAGAGTTTCGACAGCGAGTTGATCGCCCGCACCTATACCGACGAGCAGGGCGCCGTGGCGCAGTTGATGATGGCGCTGATCAGCGAGCAGGCCAAAGTCCGCACGGCGTTAAGCCGCTCTGGCGATTACGCCAACCAAACCGAAATCATGGCTACCCAGAGCGGCAAACTGGCGCAGGAGTCCGAACTTTCACTGCAACGTCAGCGTGACGAGACGGATATGGCCGCCACGGCCATGACCCAGATGGCCTCGTCGATTTCCGAGGTGTCGACCCATATTCACGATACCGCCCGCGAAGCCGAGGGTGTCAACCAGCTGACTCAGGTAGGGTCAGAGGAAGTGGGCAAAACCCGCTTGGTGATTGAAAAGTTGCAGGACACCGTGAACCAGATCAGCCAATCGGTAGAAAACTTTGCCGATGAAACCCAGTCGATTCAGATCGCTTCGAACATGATTCGGCAGATAGCCGACCAGACTAACCTGCTGGCGCTCAATGCTGCCATCGAAGCGGCCAGGGCCGGGGAGCAGGGTCGTGGTTTTGCCGTGGTCGCCGATGAAGTGCGGGCACTGGCGTTCAAGACCCAGGAGTCGACCGAAACCATCCAGAGCATTATTCAAACGCTGCATGGTGCGGCCAACCAGGCGGTGGAGGTTGCCCGTCAAGGCAGTGACGAGGCCCACATCGGCGTCGAGCAGGTGATCGCTACGCAAGACGCCCTCGAGGGAATTGGCGTGGCGGTGGAGCGGATCCATCAAATGACCGAGCAAATGGCCGCCGCCTCCGAGCAACAGGCGCATGTCGCCGAGGATATCAGCCGGCAAATCACCACCATTGCCCAAGTCTCGGAACAGAACGTCGACATTGCGGCCAGCTCTGCCACGCTGGGTCGCGACTTGGAGCATACCGCGCACGAGATGTACGCGCTGGTGGATAGGTTCAACCGTTAGGTCGCAACCATGACCCGAGAGGATTTTGACAAGCTCGCGGCCAACGCCGAGCCCGAGCTGACGAGTATTCCTTACGCGATTTTCGAGGCCGCCGCTGATGCCATTGTCATTACTGATGAGTGGGGGCAGGTCCAGGCCATTAATGCAGCGGCGCAAAAGCTGTTCGGGTATGGTTTTGCCGAGTTGGCTGGGGCGAACATTTCGCGCCTAATGCCCGAAGCCTACGCGGCCCGTCATGACCAGTGCCTGGCGTCCTACCGTGCTGGCGTCGGGCGCAAGCTCAATGGCATGGTTCGCGAGTTGCAGGGTAAGCGCAAGGACGCTTCGTTGTTCGACCTGCACGTCAGCGTCGGTGAATTGCTGCTGGGGGGGCGGCAATTGCTGATTGGCGTGTGCTATGACATCAGCGAACAGTTGCAATTGCGCCAGCGCCTTAATCACCTGGCCAGTCATGACACCTTGACCAACTGCATGAATCGCCGGACCTTGCATGCTCGCCTGCAGGAGCACGTTGCCCTGGCCGCTGCGCAGGCACAGCAATTGGCGCTGGTGTTCATCGACCTGGACGGCTTGAAGGTCATCAACGATAACCACGGTCATTACATGGGTGACCAGGTGTTGGTAGCGATTGCCGAGCGCTTTCGCCAGCAACTGTGCAGCGAGGATCTGCTGGCCAGAGTTGGTGGCGACGAGTTTGTCGTGGTGGCTCGGCAAATTGCTGCCGAGCAGACGGGCATCGACCTGGCCACACGGCTGTTCGAGTGCCTGCAAGCGCCGCTGTCGATTGACGGTATAAGCCTGAACGTGCGCGCCAGCCTTGGCGTCAGCACCTGCGCCAACTGCACCGAATGTGATTCGCCCGCACCGGACCAACTGATCATCGATGCTGACTTCGCGATGTACCAGGCAAAGAAAGCCGGTGGTAATCGCATCGCCTGCTTCAATCCGGTGATGCGCATCGCCCAGCAGCGTGAACAGCAACGTCTTGAGCGTTTGCGTCTGGCCATCAGCAGGGAGCAGTTGCAGCTGTATTACCAGCCTCAGTTCGAACTGAACGCGCCGCAGCGAATCACCGGCCTGGAAGCCTTGTTGCGCTGGCACGATGGGCCGTATGGGCAGGTCTCACCGGAGGTGTTTATCCCCTTGGCCGAGCAGAACGGCTTGATGTCGGCGCTCAACACCTGGGTGGTGACACGCGCCTGCGCAGACAACCGTGCGTTGATTGAGGCCGGTCTGCTGGATGTGCCTGTGGCGGTAAACATGAGTGGCTTTTCGTTTATGCAGGGAGACTTTGTCGATAAGCTCACGGCTATTGTTCGAGACAGTGGGTTGGCGGCCAATCGTCTGGAGATCGAAGTGACGGAAACCGCCGCGCTCAAGGATATCGAGCAGGCACGCCTGAACATCGCGCAGTTGCAAAGCCTGGGCATTCGGGTGTCGATCGACGATTTTGGTACCGGCTATTCATCACCCAGCACCTTGCGTGCGTTGCCATTCGACACACTCAAGATTGACCAGGTGTTCATTCGTGAAGTGCCCAACAGCGCGATTGACCAGGCCATCGTCAAAGGCTATCTGATGTTGGCTGACAGCTTGGGTATTCAAGTGATCGCCGAAGGCATCGAGACGCGTGCCCAGCTCGACTATCTGCTCGCGCAGGGCTGTACGGTCGGTCAGGGCTATTGGTACAGCCGTCCGTTACCCATGACTGAGCTGCAGCCGTTTATCCTGGCCCGTCGGGCTGAGGTGTGATGCGGTCGCGGGGCAAGAATGAACTTTCCCAGTTAAGACGCTCAGCGTCGTGAAGGATTTCTCTGATTTTCCCTGATGCCCGTTCAGCCTTGCGGCTTTCGGCTAGGATATTGCGCTCGAATGCCGTGCCGTTGTACGCATCCAGGAAAGGAGAACCAAGGCTGATGTGGGGATATGTCGCGCTCTATGTGTTGTTCGCAGCGGGCGTCTATTGTGTGGATCGTTTTACCCATCGTTCATTGTTTGTCAGGACCCAGAACCGGCACTTTCGCTGGAAGCTGAATTTCAGCGTGAGGGATTGGCGGCTCGACGAGTATCTGGCGGCAATTATTCTGACCTGTGCGGTGATCTTGCAGCTCATGCTGATGCTGTATTGGGCAGGCAATTCGCCCGATAAAACCTTGGCGAGGTGGCTGTTTGCGCTCTTGAGCCTTGGCTCCATCGTACTTGTCGTTCGCCTGCTTCGATTGGTAGAGCGTTATGCACGGCACAAAGGTTGGTTAACGGTGCTGGCTGCGCTGCTGACGGTAGCGGCGGGTCTGGTGGCCAGTGCAGAGACAGATGCTTTCATCCTCGCCCAGACCCGGCTCGAGCCAGGGCAATTCCCCGGGGCTCAGAAAACGCTGACATTCATCTATCTGGTTTACATCTGGTATTTGGCCACCAGCCTTCTGATGCCGCTGGTGATGTTCATCGGCGCACTGGTCTATGGGATGACCGCACCTGGGTTCAAGCAACAGGTACGGCGCAATCGGATCACTGCAATATGCTGGAATCTTTACATCCCAGGTTCCGACTGGCACAGACGCCACTGGCTTCGGGCGTCTTGCGTCATCGGTGTGCTGTACACAGCGGTGATTCTTCTGGGTTTTTCAGATGTGGTGAATGCCAAGCTTCGCACCGTACTACACGAGTCCCTGGTGTATGCATCCTTTCATCTTGGCCCCGAGGATTGTGCCTTATCCGATCAGCCGCCTGGTACACGGCTGGCTTTGCTGGCCAAAGGCGGGGTAGTGGTTGCTCAGCCTATGGCAGGCGGTTATCGCTATAGCGAGCAGGCCTGCTCGTTGCAGTCGGCCGCGCAGATGGAAACGGCGCGTCACCTGCGCATCAGAAACGCCAGGGCTCAGGATGCGTATTTTTGATGGTTTCAGAACGCCAGCTTGTAACCGATCATCAGCAGCATGGCCGCCAGACATGGGCGCAGGACACTGTCGGAAATGCGTCCGGTCAGGTGGCTACCCAGGTAGATCCCCGGCAGTGAGCCCAGCAGCAGGTAACCCAGCAGCGACCAGTCCATGTTGCCCATGCTCGCATGACCAAGACCAGCAACGAGGGTCAGCGGCACGGCGTGAGCGATCTCGGTACCGACCAGGCGGCGGGTAACCAGATAGGGATAGAGCAGAAACAGCGCCACCGTGCCCAGGGCGCCGGCACCGATGGACGTCAGCGAGACCATGACCCCTAGCACGATGCCGGTGATCACGGTCAGCACATTGAGTGCACTACCGCTCAAGTGATAGCGGTCGCCCGCGTGTTTGCTGGCGAAGGCTTGTAGTTTGCTTTTGAACAGGATGGCGAGGGCAGTGAGTATCAACACCACGGCCAGGCCTTGCTTGATCACGGCGTTGGCGGCTTGGGTGTCGGCATCCAGCGAGCTGAGAAACCACAGGGTCAGGGCAGCGGCAGGGACGCTGCCCAGAGTCAGCCAGCCGGTGATTTTCCAGTCGATGTTTTTGTTCTTGCCGTGAACCCAGACACCACTGGCTTTGGTAATGGCAGCGTACAGCAGGTCAGTGCCCACCGCGGTCGCCGGGCTGATGCCGAACCACAGCAGGATGGGGGTCATCAATGAACCGCCGCCCACGCCGGTCATGCCGACGATGAAACCTACGACCAGGCCTGCAATGGTGAAGCCGAAAGAACCTACATCCATAAATTACCTAAACGTCCAACGTGCCCGTGATCGGATGGCCGTCAGCATAAAGGTGTTTTTTATAGCCAAATAGACTAGTTCGTTATTAGGTTATAACCGTGGTTCGTAGCCGCTGCCGCCAGGCTGCGATCGGCTGCGCAGCAGCCGCCATCCCACCACACTGATGAACCCGAAGGGTGTCACCGATCAGTCATCACCACCATCACGTGGGCAGCGCCGCCATCTTCACTTTCTGACAGGTAGATGTGGCCGACATTGCTGTTGAAATAAGCCGTCTCCTGCGAGCCAATACTCACCGTCTCACCGGTCTCGAATTCAATCCGCACCCGGCCACTGAGCACCAAGGCAAATTCCTGCCCCGGATGACGAATGAAGTCATCGAACTGCTGACGCTCGCGCGCAATGATCCGCGCATACATCGGCGTCATCAGGCGCTCGGGAAACTCCCCGGCAATCGGGTGATAGTCATAGGTCCCTGTGCTGTAGCCTGGCGCGGAGGGCAGCGAATTGACCACGACCGTGGTGGGCGCCGGCGCATCGCCAACCCCGGAAGAACGAAACAACTGAGCGATATCGACATTCAGCGCGCGCGCTGCCGCCGCCAGTTTCTCGTAGCTCACCGATACCTGTGCCAGTTCCATTTTCGACAAGGTCGAGACCGGTACCCCGGAGCGTTCTGACAACTGCTTTAGGGTCAGTTGCTGACGCTTGCGTACGGTGCGCAGGCGCGCGCCGACTTCGATGCGATCGATCAGGGGCAGCGCGTCAGGGGGGGCGACAACAGGGGAGCGGTCACTCATCAACGATCTCGGTCAGGCATCACGGGTACGCATCTTACCGTGGCCGCTTGCGTATTTCTAAATTCTCATATATTAGAATTCTCATAAGTGATAATTCACAATTCTCCATCAACCATTGGCAAGGTTATGACGCAGACGTTCGACAGCGTGATTATTGGTGCCGGTATCGCCGGTGCATCCCTCGGTTACCGGCTGGCCGACCAGCAAAGCGTGTTGCTGCTGGAGCGCGAAGCCCAGCCCGGCTACCACGCCACCGGGCGTTCGGCGGCGATGTTCATGGAGGCCTACGGCACCCCGCAGATACAGGCTTTGACCCGGGCCAGCCGGGCCTTCTATGAGTCGCCTCCAGTGGGGTTCTGTGAGCATCGGTTACTGGAGCCGCGTGGCTGCCTGTATGTTGCCACCCGTGAACAACAGGCGTTGCTGGCCAGCAGTTACGCGCAGAACCTGGCCAACGGCACCGAAGTGCGCCTGCTCGATTCCCAGGCGGCGTTAGCGTTGGTACCGAGTCTGCGAGAGGAGGTGTTGGCCGGCGCGATCCACGAGCCAGGTGCCATGGACCTCGATGTGCATGCCTTGCACCAAGGCTTCTTACGGGGTTTTCGCCAGGCTGGCGGCACCCTGCGCTGCAATGCCGAAGTGCTTGAGGCGAGTTTTGCCGACGGCCTTTGGCAGCTTCACCTGGCTGATGGCAGCGTCGTCCAGGCGCGGCAGTTGGTCAACGCCGCCGGCGCCTGGGCTGATCAGGTTGCGACGCTCTGTAGCGTGCAGCCCGTCGGCCTGCAGCCGTGCCGACGCAGTGCCTTCACCTTCGAGGGGCCACAAGACCAGGCGTTCGCGCAATGGCCGGCAGTAATCGGGGTAGACGAGAGTTTCTATTTCAAACCCGATGCCGGGCAGTTGCTTGGCTCACCGGCCAATGCCGATCCGGTTGCGCCTCAGGATGTCGTGCCAGAAGAGCTCGACGTAGCGATCGGGATCTACAACATCGAAGCATTGACCACCCTGACGATACGCCGCCCCAGCCACACCTGGGCCGGGCTGCGTTCTTTCGTCGCCGATGGCGATCTGGTGATCGGCCGGGATCCGCACAATCCGGCGTTTTTCTGGTTGGCGGCGCAAGGTGGCTATGGCATCCAGTCGGCGGCGGGGGTCTCGCAGCTCGCCTGTGCGTTGTTGCTGGATCAAGCACTGCCTGCCTCCTTACTCCGCGAGGGTGTCGAGCCGCAACGCTTGTCACCGGCGCGTTTTCGTTAACCCTGCAAAGGACATTGTCATGAGCTCGACTATTCAACGTATTCCCAGCCACCTGCCGTTTCCGTTCTCCAAAGCCGTCAAGGTCGGCGGCTTTTTGTTCCTCTCCGGGCAGGTCCCGATGAGCCGCGACGGCGACGTGGTACGCGGTGACATTCAGACCCAGACCCAGGCAACCCTCGAGCGTATCGGCGAGACCCTGGCCGAATGCGGTGTCGGCTTCGACCAGGTGGTCAAAGCCACGGTGTGGCTGTCGGACATGGCGCATTTCGCCGGCTTCAATGAGGTCTACAAAACCTTCTTCGCCAACGGTTATCCGGTGCGCTCGACAGTGACCGCCGGGCTTGCGCTGGGCGTGGATGTGGAGATCGAAGTACAGGCCTGGATCGATCACGGCTAAGGTCCCCCTACGCGGTACTGGGTAACAACAACAAGGTCCTGCAACGGGCCATAGAAGCCAGAGGGTTTGAGATGAAAGAACAGCTGAAAATTGCAGGCGCCTTTATCGGCGTTATCGTCGGCGCAGGTTTCGCCTCGGGGCGGGAGTTGATGCTGTTCTTCGTCAACTTTGGCCTCTGGGGGTTGCTCGGCACGCTGGTCAGTGCCGCGCTGTTCACCTTTCTCGGTATGGCCCTGGCGGGGCTGGGCAGCCGCCTGCACGCCACGTCGCACAAGGATGTGGTCTACGCCATTTGTGGGCGCTATCTGGGCTTGTTTGTTGACCTGTTGATCACCTTCTTCATGTTCGGCGTGACGGTGGTGATGCTGGCCGGTGGCGGTGCGTTGCTCGAGCAGCAGTTCGGGATTCCGGCGCTGACCGGTAGCGTGCTGGTGACTCTGCTGGTAGTGGCGGTGGTGTGCCTGGATGTCAACAAGGTGATTGTGCTGATCGGTGCGGTCACGCCGTTCCTGATCCTGGCGGCGATTGCCATTGCGTTGTACGCAGTGTTCACCCGCGACTTGAGTTTCGCCGCCCTTGACCAAGTCGCCAGTCAGCAGGAGGCCGGCGCCCGTCACTGGTTGCTGGGGGCCTTTCTGTATGTCTCGTACAACGTTGTTGCCGGGGCGCCGATGCTGGCGATTCTCGGAGGGGCGGCGCGCGGGGAGAAAACTGCGATCTGGGGCGGCATTCTCGGCGGGGCGGGGCTGGGTGGCTTGATGTTGATCATGAGTGCCGGCCTGCTCTCACGTCTGGATACGGTGGCCGACTTGCCGATGCCGATGCTGTCGATTGCCAGTGAAGTGTCGCCCGTGTTGGGCGTGATCATGTGCGTGATTATCTTCGGCATGATCGTCAATACGGCGGTGGGCATGCTCTATTCGTTCGTAGCGCGGTTGTTGCCGGCAGGTACCCGCAACTTTCGCCTGGGCTCGGTGGCAGCGGGGGTGGCGGCGTTTGTCTGTAGCTTGATCGGTTTTATCAGTCTGGTCGGCCAAGTCTATCCGTTCTTCGGCTACCTGGGCTTTGTGGTCATGCTGGCGGTGCTGATCGGCTGGCTGCGTATGGGCAGGATCAAGCGCGCGGTGGTGGCGTAACGTCGGCGCTTGGCGAGGGCACTGTCTGCCCTCGCCAAGGCTTACGGTCAGATCTTGAAGCTGTCGACCAGTTGCTTGAGGCGACCGGCCTGTTGGGCCAAGGCATCGCAATGACGCAGGGTGTCATTGAGGTTGGCCACGCCTTGCTGGTTGAGGACGTTGATCTGAGTGATGTCCAGGTTGAGGCTCTCGACTACGGCGGTCTGCTCTTCGGTTGCCGCTGCTACCGACTGGTTCATGCCGTCGATCTCGCCGATGCGCTGGGTAACGCTGCTCAGGCGCTCACCAGCCTGATTGGCAACCATCACGCTTTCTTCGCTCGACACCTGGCTGGCGTTCATGTTGTGCACCGCCTCGCGTGAGCCGACCTGCAGGGTGGTGATCATTTTGTGGATCTCTTCAGCCGACTCCTGGGTACGGTGCGCCAGGTTGCGCACTTCGTCGGCAACCACCGCAAAACCACGACCGGCTTCACCGGCACGGGCGGCTTCAATGGCGGCGTTCAGCGCCAGCAGGTTGGTCTGCTGGGAGATGCCCTTGATCACGTCGAGGATCTGCCCGATGTCATCGGTGCTGGCGTTGAGGGTTTCGATCTGTTCGCAGGATTCGCTGATTTTCTGCGACAGCGAGGTCATCGCCGAGATGGTTTCTTCTACCACCTGACGGCCGTCATGGGCCTGTTCGCTGGCGCCGCTGGCGTGCTGCGAGGCATCGGCGGCATTGCGGGCGATTTCCTGGGTGGCTGCCCCCAACTCGTTGATCGCAGCAGCCACGCTGTTGGTACGCATGCTTTGTTCTTCGGAACCGATGATCGAGGCGTTGGACGCGCTCATCACCCGCTCAGACAGGTCATGTACCTGACGGGTGGCCGAAGACACCTCAGCAATCGAGGCATGAATACGCTCAACGAACTGGTTGAAGGCACCGGCCAATTCACCAAACTCATCCTTGTTTTCCACGACCAGACGGCGGGTCAGGTCGCCTTCGCCCTGGGCGATGTCCTGCATGGCGCGGCCCATGGTGGTCAGCGGACGCATCAGCACCGGAATCAGCAAGCCGAGCAGGCCGGCAATGGCGGCGACGGCGATGAGCATGGCGATGATCGCCGAGGTGCGGAACTGGCTAAGGCCGGCGTAGGCCTTGTCTTTGTCGATAGACAGACCGATGTACCAGTCAGCCGAGGGCAAGCCGCTGACCGGCGCGAACGAGATGATCCGCTCCTGACCCGCCAAGGTCACGTCATGAGTCCCCGGGGCCACCTGCAGGCTGCTGCCTGGGTAGATGTCTTTGAGGTTCTTCATCACCTGATCTTTGTTCGGGCTGACGATCACCTGGCCATTGCGATCAACCAGGAAGGCATGGCCGATGCCGCCGAAGTCCACGGCATTGATGATGTCGACCAGGGTGCCCAGGCTGAGGTCGCCACCGACGACGCCGAGCAGTTCACCGTTGGCCTTGCTCTTGACCGGCATGGCAATGGTCACCACCAGGCCACCGACGGCGGCCATATACGGCGGCGTCAGCATGGTCTGGTTGGCGGCGACAGCGGCGCTGTACCACGGGCGCTGACGAGGGTCGTAGCCGTCCGGCATTTTCGCGTCCGGACGCTGAGTGAACACCCCGTTGGCCTGACCGACGTAAGTGAACTGGAAGTTGTTGGTGAACGAAGGCTGATCGACCAGGCCAGGGAAGTCGGCATTGGCGCCTTGGTGGGCGACGTTCTGCGCGAGGTTCTCCAGTACCAGGATGCGACCGCTCATCCAGTTCTGCACGCTGCTGGCCGTTTGCGCACCGGCTTGCTTGACCGACGATTCGATGTTCTGGCGGATGGTGTTGCGTTGCAGGTAATCGTTGTAGAGGGTGAACAAAGCAAATGCCAGAACCACGACGCCGCAGGCGCACAGCAGGATCTTGTGGCGAAATTTCAGGTTCATGTTCCGAGACCTTTGTGCCAGTAAGGAGGAGTGCCGAGCGGTGCTTTTGGCCAATGCTCGTACCTATCCAGACGGCTATCGGCCGCGGCCGCGAAATATTGATAGGCAAAATGCCGCAGGGGCTGTCAGGTTCCTAAAGCAACCCCACCAACTCCTGCGCCGCCTTGTGCAGCGGCTGGCTGTGGCGCCAGAAGGCATGTACCGGCAGTTGTAGCTCATTGTGGGTGTTCTTGAAGTCGAGGCGCAGCAGGCGACCGGCGGCCAACAGCGGCGCCACTCGCGATAAGGGGAAATCACCCCAGCCCAAGCCGGCCTCAACCATGTCCACGGCCATGCTCAGGCTGTCGGTGCGCCAATGCGCCTTGCCAATCAAGGCACGGGTATCGGTGATCGGCAGGTCGCGACTGGCCACCAGGATCTGGCGGACATTGGCCAGGTCTTCAAGGTAAGCAATCTGCCTGGGTTGGCGCTGCAGGGCAGGGTGTTGCGGGGAAATCGTCGCTACCAGCGATTCCATGCCGATGTTCTGGAAGCGTTGTTGCGGGTCGACCGCCAACCCGGCGAACGCCAGGCACAGGCTGACGCGGCCGCTGTGCAGCAATTGCAGGGCTTCTTCCTGGGGGGCGCTGAGCACTTCGACCTCCAGCAGCGGATAGCGCTCGCTGATGGTCTTGATTGCCGCCAGCAGCGGGCGGTGGTCGATGTCCGGCACCACGCTGATGGCCAGAGTGCTTTCCAGCCCTTGCGACAATTCCAGTGCATGCACCTGCAATTGCGCCAATTGTGCAGCGATCATTCGCGCATGGGGCGCCAGCGCCTGGGCCAGGGCGGTGGGCCGGGTTTCCCGGTGCGTACGCTCGAACAGCGCGTAGCCAAGCTCCGCCTCAAGGTTGCCGACCGCCATGCTCACTGCCGAAGGTACCCGGCCCAAGGCGCGGGCGGCGGCCGAGAATGAACCGCAGTCGAGCACGGCGAGAAACAGTTCGATGTTGTCGCTGGAAAAATTCAAATGGGCAATCTCCTGTCAGTAAATCTGATAGCAGCTGACTTTTTCTGTCAAGAAAATTGACGCATTCTTGCCTGCCTCAGCGGCCCGAACGGGCGGCGATTTGGCGAATGAATTCGAGGTAGTACGGTGCAAGGTGTCAAACGCAAACTGGTCTACGTGACCGCTTATGAACTGATCGGCCTGTGCATGTCGACCCTGGGCCTGGCCTATTTGTCGGACACGGCGCCGAGCAATACCGGGCCGTTGGCGGTGATGATCACCACCATCGCCATGGCCTGGAACTTCATCTACAACACCCTGTTCGAGTACTGGGAAAGCCGCCAGACCAAGCGTGGGCGCAGCATTGCCCGGCGGGTGGCCCATGCCATTGGTTTTCAACTGACCCTGGTGGTCTTCCTGATTCCGCTGATTGCCTGGTGGCTGGACATGAGCCTGGTCGAAGCCTTCCTGGTGGACCTGGCTTTCATCATTCTGATTCCTTGCTACACCTTCATCTACAACGGGTTGTTCGATCGGATTTTCGGTTTGCCGACATCGGCTCAGGCTGTAGACGACAGCCGTGTTGCAGCCTGAAACGGTTTTTACTGCGTCGGCAGGACGATACGCAGGGAGCCGCTTTGCGGTTGCTCCTGCACCTGTCGTGACCCGATCAGGCCTTCCTCGATTTCGCCGGACAGGTAATACACCCCGGCCATGGCGCCGGTCTTGCGGTTCTCCATCAGCTCACGCCATTCCTCGTTGAGTGCCACATTGAGGATTACCCGCAACTGCTCGATCATCGCCGGTTGTTGCTGATTGTGGGTCACGACACCGTAGCCGGTGGCGACCACTGAAATCAGGGTGCCGGCGACACGGCCCACGGCGGTGGCCACCGCACTGGCAATGCCCCGTGGCGCCAGCGTCGCACCGAGCTTCTCACTGGCGTCCTGCGCCACTGATGACAGGCCGATGTCGGAACGTTGAGTGCCCGCACGCACTGAGCTGTGCATGCGCCCAATCAACGCGGCATAGGCCGGCTGCTCGGCCAATGGCTTGCTGTAGAGCAATTGGTAGAGCGAGGCATCGCGTGCCGCCGGCGGCCCTAGATTGATCGCCTTGATACGGGTCAGGCGTAGGTTGAATTGTTCCGGCGGCGCCCGGTAGCGCTGGGTAATCTGTTGCAGTTGCTGGCCGAGCAACTGGATATACAGCTCCATGGCGCGGTCGCGAATGCTTTCCGGGTCAATCTCCTTGGCGACCTGATCGAGTACCTGGCGGTGATACTGCTCCTGCAGGTAAAGCGCCAGACGCTTCTGCGGCGGCTCCTTGCCTTCGCCGCTGTTCATCTTGTACCAAGCCACCTTCATGGTCAGCCATTGCTGGGTCCAATAACCGGTGAACCAGGGGATAAAGTCGCTTTCGGTGTACTGCTGCACGCGGTCTTTCCATACGCGCATGGAACGCCGGGCGTAGTCATTGACTGAGCTGGTACAGGCCAGCGAGGCGTCGATGATCTCCCGATCAATCTGCTCCCAGGTGGCAGGGTTCAGTGGCACCGGGGGCGGTTCGGCGGGCTTCTGACGTGAGGCGCAACCACCCAGTACAAGCAGCACGAGCAGGAGAATCAGAGGGGAACGGCGGCTCACAAGCGCTACCCCCTTGTGGCGGGATGCTGGGTGGGTTTAAGACCTCGGTGGGTTAAGTATAGGTGGGAGAGGGCGCGGAGACAGTGACACTAATTCGAGTCGTCACGGCGCCGCTCCAGCGGCCTTGCGCGAACCTTGTGGGAGCGGGCCTTGCCCGTGATCGAGCGCGCAGCGGTCGCCATCCCGGCGCCACCGGTTGTGCTGGCTTCACAGGCCTCAATCGCGGGGCAACGCCGCGCCTGCCTCAGCCCTCCAGATTCAGCTTGGCCTCGATATGGTCCAGGTGCTCGTGCATTAGCGCCAGCGCGCGCGCGCCGTCACCTTGCTCCAGCGCATCGATGATCGCTGCGTGTTCTTGCCAGGCGCAATGGCTGCACGGACGGGCCTCATACTGGGCAATGATCAATGAGGTTTGCGGCACCAGGCCATTGAGAAAACGCGTCAGCGGGGCGTTGTTGGCGATTTCCGCCAGTTTCAGGTGAAATTCGCCGCCCAGACGAATGGCCGTACAGCGTTGACCCTGCTCGTGGTGCTGGCGTTCGCGGGCGACCAGTTCGCGCAACTGACGAATCTTCGCCGGGCGCGAACGGTGCGCCGCCAAGGTAATCAGGGTGGTTTCGGCCAGTCGCCGGGCGCTGAGGATCTGCCGCGCCTGTTGTGGGTCGGGGGCGGCCAGGCGCGCGGTGTGACTCGGGCGCTGAACGATCACTTGCTGGTCGCACAGGCGGCCAAGGACCCGACGAATCACCGTGCGGCTGACGCCAAACGCCTCGCCCAGCGCCTGCTCAGGCAGGGCGCTGCCCGGCGCCAGACGCTGTTCGAGAATGGCATCGAACAGGCGCGGGTAGATCTGCTCGGCCGACAGGCGTACTTCGCCATGGGCCAGTAACAAGGGCAAGGGGGTCACAGGGGCTTGGGCGCTGGCGTTCATCAATGCTCTCCTGGGGTCAGTTGGCCGGATGCTCTTCCGGGATGTTCAGTTCGATACCCATGCGCCGGCCTTCCTGAAGGATGTGGTGGCGCATCTGCGCACTGGCTTGGGCGCTGTTCTTGTTGCGGATGGCGCGAACCACCGCTTCGTTTTCTTCCAGCCGCGCCGCCAGGTGCTCGGGGGAGTTGCGCAACACCGCCGCGCTTTGTTTGAGGGCGTTGCTGGTTTGCTGGACCACACTCTGGAAAATCGGATTGGCGGTGAGGGTGAACAGCTCTTCGTGGAAGGCGATGTAGGCGTTGACCCCGGCTTCGCTGTCCTCGGCCTCAAGGGCTTCGCGCATGTCCATCAGGGTCAGGCGCAGTTGGCCGATTTCCTTGCTGCTGATCGACTGGGCCACCAGGCCGACGATAAACGGCTCCAGGGTGTAACGCAGTTGCAGGACGTCTTCCAGGCTGGCCTCCGCCACCCCGGTTTGTGTCTGGGGGCTTTCAGCCAGGTCGGCATCGAGCACCAGCACACCTTTGCCCGGCATTGAGCGCACCAGGCCAAGGGTTTCCAGGACGGTTACCGCTTCACGCAGGCTGGGGCGGCTGATGCCCAATTGCTCGGCCAGCTCGCGCTGGCCGGGGAGCATGTCGCCGGAACGCCACTGGCCGCGGGCCAGGGCCTGGCGGAGTTTTTCCACCACTGAGTTCACTACGGTCGATGAAGTAATCACTGTTCACTCCATGAGAACACTTGCATGGTTTGCTCCTGTGGCCGGCAGGGTGAGTGCCGGCCGCTTTTCTCAGAACTCTTGTTGATGGGCGTTGGGCATTTTGCGCTGGGCAAAGCCGAAGCCCTGTTTGCCGGCCAGCACATTGTTGGCCCGCTCCATGTCGATATCACCTTCCCAGCGGCCGATGGCGACGGTGGCCACGCAGTTGCCGATCAGGTTAGTCAATGCCCGGCCGATGCCCATGAACCAGTCCACCGCCAGTACCAGTACCAGGCCAACCACCGGAATTGCCGGAATCGCGGTCAGGGTGGCGGCCAGGATCACCAGGGCCGACCCCGGAATGCCATGGGCGCCTTTGGAGGTGATCAGCGACACCAGAAGGATTGTCAGCAGGTCGGTCATTGCCAGTGGGGTGCCGGTGGCATTGGCGATGAAGACAATGGCCAGGGTCAGGTAAATCGAAAAACCGTCGAGGTTAAAGGAGTAGCCGGTAGGGATCACCAGGCCGACGGTGGAATTACCGATACCCAGGTGCTCGAGTTTGCGCATGATCTGCGGCAGGACAGCATCGGAAGACGCAGTACCCAGGACAATGGTCAGCTCTTCGCGCAGGTATTTGATGAACGGCAAGATGCGCAGACCCGACAGGCGCATCACGGTGCCCAGGATCAACAGTACGAAACCCATGCAGGTCAGATAGAACAGCGCAACCAGGCCGCCCAGGTGCTGCAGCGATTCCAGGCCATATTTGCTGGTGGTGAAGGCGATGGCACCGAACACACCCAGCGGCGCCAAGCGCACGATCATGCCCATGATGCGGAAGATCACATGGCTCAGTTCATTGATCAGCCGTGAAATGCCGGAAGCCGCTTCACCAACAAGGTTCAGCGCACTGCCGAACAGCACCGAGAACAGCAGCACCTGGAGGATGTTGTTGTCAGCGAAGGCGCCGACCACTGAGGTCGGGATCAGGTCCATGAGGAACGCGGCGGTGCCGTGGATGTGCTGGCCACGTTCGGCCAGGTTGCCAGCTTCGGCAGTGGACAGTTGATCAAGGTGAATGTTGGCGCCGCTGCCGATCCCGGAGGTAAAGGCAAACACCAGACCGATGACCAGCGCGATGGTGGTCAGGATTTCGAAGTAGATCACCGATTTAAGGCCGATCCGTCCGACCTTCTTCAGGTCACCCGCACCGGAAATGCCGCTGACCACAACACAGAACACAATCAGCCCGATGAGCATCTTGATCAGTTTGATAAAACCGTCGCCGAGGGGTTTGAGCTGCAGAGAGACTTCGGGGAAGCTGAGGCCACAGGCGACGCCAAGCACCAGGCCGAGCACTACTTGGAGGAAGATCGAACGCGAGCACCATTTGAGCATGGGAGGGATCTCTGATCGGTGTCCTTGCTTCGATGCCGCAGGCGGCGAAAGAGCGGAGGACTTAATTATTGTGGTCTTACCGGTATGTCCAGTGCCGGGCCAGTGTAGGCGCGTATTTTTAAGCTTTGCAAGCGCTTTTCGGCTGAAAGGTGAAGAATTGGTTTTACCGGTCTTACCAGTTGTGGTGCAGTACGAGGATGACGCCAGGCAGGCAAGGCCTGCCGGCGGGTAAAGGAGGGCTAGCGCTTGGACAGGGCCCGATCAACGGCGGCGATCAGATCGCCCAAGGCGTGGGGCGGGGCGTTATGGATAACGCCGAACAGGTAAGCACGCTGTTCGTCTTCGTCGTCTTGCGCAGTGAAAAAGGCTTTCAATTGGATGCCCAGAATTTCGGCAAAGAGCAGCAGGGTGTCCACGCTAGGGGTATAGGTGCCGGTTTCGAAGCGGCTGATGGTCTTGGGGTCAAACCCGGACCGTTCGCCAAGTTCAGCCTGAGTAAGCCCGGCGACCTTGCGGTAGCGCTTGATGGCCGAACCCAAACTTGAATGATTCATTGCTTGATTCCCATTTAGAATCAAGAACTTAACGGTAACCAGGGGAATAGCACAACGCCACATTCCATCACATTTAGTTGCAAAATGTGATGTAATTCATCCCGTGAATGGGCTGGACAAGTCAAGCTTCAGCAAGTTTCAACCCAATTTCATTGCCCGGTCACCTGTGCAAAAGCCCTATTGACGGGCTTTCTCAGTTCCGGATGAATGGTTTGCGCCACGCGACAGACCGCAGTAAAGGGAGTTTCATCGTGCGTCTCAACATGCCGGTCACCTCAGTCGAACAGACGTTTGGTGAGGATCAACGGCTTATTTCTGCAACCGACACTGCCAGTAATATCACCTATTGCAACGCTGAATTTGCCGCCATGAGTGGCTTCAGTCAGGCCGAACTGATCGGTAGCCCGCACAACCTGGTACGTCACCCCGACATGCCTACTGCGGTATTCCAGCAGATGTGGCAGTACCTCAAGGCCGGCCAGAGCTGGATGGGGATCGTCAAGAACCGCTGCAAAAACGGCAACTTCTATTGGGTCAGTGCCTACGTAACCCCGATTCTGGAAAACGGTCGCCTGATCGGTTATGAGTCGGTGCGGGTCAAGCCGACCCGTGAACAGGTACGCCGCGCCGAAGCACTCTATGCGCGCTTGCGTGAGGGTAAGCCGCCTGTGGCGGTTGGTCGACGTCTGACGCTGTTGGCGCAGGTGATGGGCGTGCCACTGCTGGCGGGTGTGGCCGCGATCGGCGCGCAGAACCTGCTGCCTGGCTGGCCAGGCCATGGTATTACGCTGGGGCTGTTCGGTCTGCTTGGGGGGTGGGCGCATCAACGTCTGGGGCGGCAGTTGGCGCAGATAGTCCGGTGCTCGGGCAACACCTTCGCCGACCCGCTTGTGGCGCTGACCTTCAGCGACGCGCTGGGCCCGGCAGCGCAGTTGCAGTTGATCCTGATCAGTGAAGAGGCGCGGCTGAAAACGGCCCTGACCCGTCTGAGCGATCTGGCGGTGCAAATGAATGAGGCGGCCCGCGATTCCAGCCGTTTATCGCGCACCACCGAATCGGCCTTGCTCGAGCAGCGCGCCGAAACCGATATGACCGCCACTGCCATGACCGAGATGGCCGCTTCGATTGCCGAGGTCGCGCGCCACGTGCAGGAAACTGCCGGTGAGGCGCACACCGCCAATCAACTGGCCGGGCAGGGCAGTGAAGTGGCAGGCACCATGCGCGAGGCAATCCAGCTATTGGCCAGTACCGTCAGCCAGATCAACCAGGCCGTGACCCACTTGGCCGGCCAGACCCAAGACATCTCCCTGGCCGCCGATGTGATTCGCAGCATCGCCGAGCAAACCAACCTGTTGGCCCTCAATGCCGCCATCGAAGCCGCCCGTGCCGGCGAGCAGGGCCGTGGTTTTGCCGTGGTCGCTGATGAGGTGCGGGCGCTGGCCGGCAAGACCCGGCACTCGACCGTCCAGATCCAGGGCATTATCGAAACCCTGCGTGCGGGTGCCGATGAAGCGGTGAGTATTGCCAGCCTGGGCATCGACGAAGCTGAGCACGGCGTCGCCCGTGTGCTTGAGGCGCAGCAGGCCTTGCAGGGGATTCGTGGCGCGGTGGAGCGGATCAGCGCTATGAGCCAGCAAATGGCTGCAGCGTCCCAGGAGCAGTCGTCGGTGGCCGAGGAGGTCTGTGCGCAGATCACCCGCGTGGCCGGCACGGTGCAGCACACCGCAGAAAATGCCAATGCCGCCGCCACCCGCGGCGCGGAACTGGAACACATTTCTTTGGGCCTGCGTGCCCTGGTTGAGCGCTTCAATCGCTGACCCTTGGGTACGAGAATTTCATGGACGATAATTACCGCACGGCCGTTGATGCGGCCGCGATTTTTTCTGAAACCGACCTCAGTGGCCGGATCACTTACGTCAACGAGCAGTTCTGCAGCATCTCCGGCTACCGGCGTGACGAATTGCTTGGGGCCAATCACCGCATTCTCAATTCCGGCTTGCACGATCCGGCTTTTTTTGACGGTATGTGGCGTGCCCTGGTTGCCGGCAAAGTGTGGAAGGGCGAAATCTGTAACCGGGCCAAGGACGGTTCGTTGTATTGGGTCGACAGCACCATGGTGCCGCTGATCGATCCGGCCAGTGGTCGGGTGCGCAAGTATGTGTCGATCCGCTTCGACGTGACTGAGAAACGTCAACTGCTGCATACCCTGCAATGGCGAGTGGGGCATGACGTACTGACCGGCTTGCCCAATCGTGCCTACCTTTCCGATTTACTCAATCAGGCATTGGAGTTTTCCCGGCGCGAAGACATCGCCCTGGCGGTGTGCATGCTCGACCTCGATGGTTTCAAGGCCGTCAACGACGGCTACGGCCATGCTAGCGGCGACCTACTGCTGGTGGAGGTGGCCAATCGCTTGAAGGGTATTTTGCGCGTCGGCGACGCGGTGGCGCGGCTCTCGGGCGACGAATTTGTGTTGATCTTGCGCCATGTGCAGCAACCCAAGGAGTTGCAGGCGGCGCTGCAACGCGTGCTCAAGGCGATCGCCGCGCCGTATTCGATTCGTGATCGTGAGGTCAGTGTCAGTGCCAGCATCGGTGTGACCCTGTTCCCTCTCGACAACGAAGATGCCGACACCTTGGTGCGCCATGCCGATCAGGCGCTGTACGTGGCCAAGCAGAGTGGCCGCAACCGCTATCATCTGTTCGACGTGTCGCTGGACCGTGAGGTCAAAGCGACCCATCAGACCGTGGCACGGGTACGTCAGGCCCTGATCAAGGGCGAGCTGTGCCTGCATTACCAGCCCAAGGTCAACATGCGCAGTGGCCAGGTGCTTGGTTTCGAAGCCTTGTTGCGTTGGCAGCACCCACTCAAGGGCTTGGTGGCGCCGGCCGATTTCCTGCCACTGGTGGAAAAAACCGACCTGATTGTCGACATCGGCGAGTGGGTGATCGCTCAGGCCATGGCTCAGATGCAGCGCTGGCAGCAGGCCGGGCACGCCTGGCCGGTGAGCGTCAATATCGCCGCCCGCCACGTTCAGCGCAGCGATTTTGTCGAGCGCCTCAAGCGCTTGTTGGCGCGTCATCCGGCGGTAGCGCCGCAGATGCTCGACCTGGAAATCGTCGAGTCAGTGGCGATCGAAAATATCCAGCGCGTCAGCCAATGCCTGGAAGCCTGCCAGCAGCTGGGTGTGCAGTTCTCGCTGGATGATTTCGGCACCGGTTACTCATCACTGAGCTACCTCAAGCGCTTGCCCACCCGCACCATCAAGATCGACAAGTCGTTCGTGCGCGACATTCTTCATGACCATGACGACCTCGCCCTGACCCGCGCGGTGATCGGCCTGGCCCGCGCGTTTGGACGCCAGGTAATTGCTGAGGGCCTGGAGAGCGTAGAGCACGGCCAGTTGCTGATGGGGTTGGGCTGTGATGTTGCCCAGGGCTATGGCATCGCCCGGCCGATGGCAGCTGAGGACGTCGTCGACTGGGTCGCCAGCTACGTGCAGCCGTCGCAATGGCAGGACCTGACAGGGCATTGAAGGCGTTCTTTACGCATTCTTTATGGTGCGCCCAGGGTCTCGGTCTCGCAGCTTTACAGGGGCTCTCTGGACAATAACCGTCAGCGGCGAAGTGCCGTAAGGACGGAGAGTTTCGATGAGCATTCTGGACGGCGTGTCACTGCTGCTGGCAGTGGCGTTGATGATCTACCTGATGATCGCGCTGCTGCGCGCTGACCGGGGATAGGAGCGACCATGCACAGTTACGATTACGCGTTGCTGCTGGCGTTCTTCGCGCTGGTGTTGGTTCCGGCTCCCTGGCTTGGGCGCTTCTATTACAAGGTGATGGAGGGTCAGCGCACTTGGCTGTCGCCACTTCTGGGGCCGGTGGAGCGTGGTTGCTACCACCTGGCCGGGGTCCGCACCGATACCGAGCACAACTGGAAGCAGTACGCCCTGGCCTTGCTCGCCTTCAACCTGGCGGGCTTCGTTCTGGTTTTTGCGGTGCTGCTGTTGCAAGGCTATCTACCGCTCAATCCGCAGCACCTGCCGGGCCAGGAATGGTCGTTGGCGTTCAACACGGCGGTGAGTTTTGTCACTAACACCAACTGGCAGGCCTACAGCGGTGAAGCCTCGGTCAGCTACCTCAGCCAGATGATCGGCCTGACGGTGCAGAACTTTGTCAGTGCCGCCACCGGCCTTGCCGTGCTGGTTGCCCTGTGTCGCGGCATTGCCCGGCGCTCGGCGCAGACCCTGGGCAACTTCTGGGTCGACATGACTCGCGCCACCCTCTACGGCTTGTTGCCCCTGTGCCTGCTGCTGGCGTTGTTGCTGGTTTGGCAGGGCGTGCCGCAAACCTTCGGCCACTATGTCCAGGCCCTGACCCTGCAAGGTGCTGACCAGACGATCCCGCTGGGACCCGCAGCCAGTCAGATCGCGATCAAGCAACTGGGTACCAACGGTGGCGGCTTCTTTGGCGTCAACTCGGCGCATCCGTTCGAGAACCCGACGGCCTGGAGCAACCTGTTTGAAATGGCCTCGATCATTCTGATCCCGGCAGCGCTGGTGTTCACCTTCGGTCACTACGTCAAAGACCTGCGCCAGAGCCGCGCGATCATCGCCTGCATGCTGGCATTGTTCCTGATCGGCGGCGGTACGGCGCTGTGGTCCGAGTACCAGGCCAATCCAAGCTTGCACAACCCGCAGGTTGCCCAGACAGCACCGCTTGAAGGCAAAGAGAACCGCTTTGGCACCACTGCCAGTGTGCTCTGGACCGTGACCACCACCGCCGCCTCCAACGGCTCGGTGAACAACATGCACGACAGCCTCAACCCCATCAGTGGCATGGTCGCCATGGTCAATATGATGGTCGGCGAGGTGATCTTCGGCGGCGTCGGCGCTGGGCTCTACGGCATGTTGCTCAACGTCCTGATCGCGGTGTTCCTGGCCGGCTTGATGATCGGGCGTACGCCGGAATATCTCGGCAAGAAACTCCAAGCCCGTGAGGTGCAACTGTTGGTCGCGACCCTGTTGGTGATGCCCGTCGGCGTGCTGGTGCTCGGTGCCCTGGCGGCGAGCCTGCCAGGCCCGGCGGCGGCAGTGACCAATCCCGGCGCCCATGGCTTCAGCCAGGTGCTCTACGCCTACACCTCAGCCAGTGCCAACAACGGTTCGGCCTTCGCAGGCTTCGGGGCCAACACCACTTTCCACAATTTGATGCTGGGGCTAGGCATGTTGATCGGTCGCTTTGGCTACATCCTGCCGGTACTGGCCTTGGCCGGCAGTCTGGCAATGAAGAAAGCCGCACCCGTGGGCGAGAACAGTTTCCCTACCCATGGCCCGTTGTTCGCCACCTTGCTGGTCGTCACCATTCTCTTGATCGGTGGCCTGACCTTCTTGCCGGCCCTGGCTTTGGGCCCGATTACTGAACACCTGAGCCTGGGTTTCTGAGGAGCTAATCATGAATATGCCGATTCCTGAAGTGAAAGCCGCTCCGGCCCCGGCGGCACGGACCAGCTTCGCTGCATTGTGGCGCCCGGCCTTGGTGCAGGCGTTCGTTAAACTCAATCCGCGCCAGCTCAAGCGCTCACCGGTGATGCTGGTGGTCGAGCTGACGGCGATTTTCACCACCTTGCTGTGCCTGCTGCCTGATGCCGAAGTACCGACCTCGGTGGCGGTGCAGATTGCCCTGTGGCTGTGGTTTACCGTGTTGTTTGCCAACTTTGCCGAAGCCCTGGCCGAAGGCCGCGGCAAAGCCCGTGCTGACAGCCTGAAAGCGGGTAGCCAAGGCTTGAGTGCGCGGCGTCGCACGGCCTCGGGCAGTTTCGAGGAGGTCGCCGCCACCCGCCTGCGCAAAGACGATGTGGTCAAGGTAGTGGCCGGTGAAATGATTCCCGGTGACGGCGAAGTGATCGAAGGTATTGCCGCCGTGAACGAAGCGGCAATCACCGGTGAATCCGCGCCGGTGATTCGTGAATCCGGTGGTGATCGGTCCGCCGTTACCGGCAACACGCGGCTGGTTTCTGACTGGTTGCTGATCCGTATCACCAGCAATCCCGGCGAGTCGACCCTGGACCGTATGATCGCCCTGGTCGAAGGCGCCAAGCGTCAGAAGACGCCCAATGAGATCGCGCTGGATATTCTGCTGATCGGCCTGAGCATGATCTTCCTGGTGGTTGTGGTCACCTTGCAGCCGTTCGCCCATTTTGCCGGTGGCAGCCTGCCGCTGGTGTTTCTGGTGGCGCTGCTGGTTACGCTGATCCCGACCACTATCGGTGGTCTGCTGTCAGCCATCGGTATCGCCGGTATGGATCGCCTGGTGCGTCTGAACGTGATTGCCCGTTCCGGCCGTGCCGTGGAAGCCGCCGGTGACGTGCATGTGCTGATGCTCGACAAGACCGGCACCATCACCTTCGGCAACCGTCGTTGCAGTGCCTTGCATGCCGCGCCCGGTGTGAGTAGCAAGGAGCTGGGGGAGGGTGCCTTGCTCGCCTCGCTGGCAGACGATACCGCCGAGGGAAAATCGATTGTCGAATACCTGCGCCAGTTGCACGACTTCAGCGAACCCACCAGCGATCAGCTCACGCCGGTAGCTTTCAGTGCCGAGACCCGCTTGTCGGGTGTGGATTTCCAACAGCGGCGTTTTCGTAAAGGTGCGGTCGATTCAGTGCTGGCCTTCGTTGGCCTGCAGCGTCTGGAGATGCCGGCGGCACTCGCTCGCGAAGTGGACAAGATTGCCCAGAGCGGCGGTACGCCCTTGCTGGTCTGTGTTGATCAACGTTTGCTCGGCGCCATCCACCTCAAGGATGTGGTCAAACCGGGGATTCGTGAACGCTTTGCCGAGTTGCGCAAGCTGGGCATCCGGACGGTGATGGTCACTGGTGACAACCCTCTGACCGCTGCGGCGATTGCCGCCGAAGCCGGGGTCGATGACGTGCTTGCCGAAGCCACGCCGGAGAAAAAGCTGGCACGTATTCGTCAGGAGCAGAACGACGGACGCCTGGTCGCCATGTGTGGTGACGGCGCCAACGACGCGCCGGCGCTGGCCCAGGCCGATGTCGGTATGGCCATGAACGATGGTACCCAGGCCGCCCGTGAAGCCGCCAACATGGTTGATCTGGACAGCGATCCGACCAAGCTGCTGGATGTGGTCCAGGTCGGCAAAGAATTGCTGGTGACCCGCGGTGCCTTGACCACCTTCTCGATTGCCAACGACGTGGCCAAGTACTTCGCCATCCTGCCCGCCCTGTTCGCGGCGATCTACCCGCAACTGGAGGTGCTCAATCTGATGCACCTGAGCAGCCCGCAGAGCGCGATCGTCTCGGCCATTGTTTTTAACGCGTTGATCATCGTTGCGCTGATCCCCCTGGCCCTGCGTGGCGTGCGGGTGCAGGCGGCAAGCGCCGCGCACCTGCTGCGCCGCAACCTGCTGATCTATGGGCTGGGCGGGCTGATCGTACCCTTTGCGGGGATCAAACTGATCGACATGCTGCTCACCGCTTTGCACCTGGTCTGAGACCAAGGAGATGATCATGACCTCTTATGTACGTCCGGCCGTGAGCCTGATTCTGTTGATGACCCTGATCACGGGGGCGGTGTACCCGCTGGTGGTCACCGGGGTGGCCCAAGTGGCTTTCCCTGAGCAAGCCAACGGCAGCTTGCTGCGTGATGAGCAGGGTCAAGTACGCGGTTCGCTGCTGATTGCCCAGGATTTCAAGGGCGATGCCTGGTTCCACTCGCGGCCCTCGGCAGCCGACTACGCCACCGTCGCCAGTGGTGCCAGCAATCTGGCACCGAGCAACCCGGCGCTGGCCCGGCGCATCAACGACAGCGCCGCTCAGCAGTACATCGAGGCACAGGGCGCAGTGCCGCTGGACTTGCTGACCACCTCCGGCAGTGGCCTGGACCCGCATTTGTCGCCTGCCGCGGTGGCCTATCAGCTGGCGCGGGTAGCCGCGGTGCGGCACGTCAGCACAGAGGCCTTGCAAGCCCTGGTAGAGCAGTCCACCCTGCAGCCATTGATCGGTCCGCCGGTGGTCAATGTACTGACGTTGAACGCAGCCCTCGAACGGCTCGCCCCGGTTTCGAAATAAGGAACAGCAGTGAGCGATAGCAATACCGAACGCGCTGATGCGTTGTTGGCTGGGCTGCCGCGCGAAGGGCGCGGCAAGCTCAAAGTGTTCCTCGGCGCAGCGCCAGGTGTGGGCAAGACCTACGCCATGCTCCAGGCCGCACATGCCCAGTTGCGCGCGGGTGTGCAGGTGCTGGCGGCGGTGGTCGAGACCCATGGCCGGGCTGAAACCGAAGCCTTGCTCGCCGGCCTGACGCAACAACCGCTGCTGCGCTCCGAGTATCGCGGTGTGCAGCTGGAGGAAATGGACCTCGATGGTCTGCTCAAGGCCGCACCGCAACTGGCGCTGGTCGACGAGTTGGCCCACAGCAACGCCCCCGGCAGTCGCCACGCCAAGCGCTGGCAGGACGTGCAGGAACTGTTGGCCGCCGGTATCGATGTCTACACCACGGTCAACGTCCAGCACCTGGAGAGCCTCAACGATCAGGTGCGTGGCATTACCGGCGTGCAGGTGCGCGAAACCCTGCCGGACTGGGTGCTGCAGGAAGCCTTCGAGCTGGTGCTGATTGACCTGCCACCGCGCGAACTACTCGAGCGTCTGCGCGAAGGCAAGGTGTATGTGCCCGAGCAGGCCCGCGCGGCGATCGATGCTTTTTTCAGCCAGACCAATCTCACGGCGTTGCGCGAACTGGCCATGCAGACGGCAGCGGCCCAGGTCGATGCTGACCTGGCGCACGGTTATCGTCAGCTCGGTCAGGACGCACCGTCCTTGCGTGGCCGTCTGTTGGTCGGTGTGGATGGCGATGCCCAGGCCGAACGCCTGGTGCGCCATGCCTGCCGGGTGGCTCAGCGTCGGCACCTGCCATGGAGCCTGGTGCATGTCGACAACGGCAGGCTGCGCGACGAAACCGCACGCCAACGCTTGCAGGCCGCCCAGCAGCTGGCAGAGCGACTGGGCGGCGAAGTGGTGCTGCTGCGTGCCGGTGAAGTGGCCAAGACCCTGATTCAGCATGCCTTGGAGCGTCGCGCCAACCTGGTGTTGGTTGGCCAGTCACGTGATCGCCTGCGCCGGCGGTTGTTCGGGGCCGGAGTGGCCGCGCGCTTGTTGCGTGAGGCCCATGGCCTGGAAATCAACGTGCTCGACCGTGACGACCGGCCTGAACCACCGAGCGCAGCGGCGAAAAAGGTCTGGGTCTGGCGCCACTACCTGCTGGCGCTGGTCGCCACCTTGCTGGCCACCGGCATTGCCTGGGGCGTTTCTGCGGTCCTGGCCTTGCCCAACATCTCGCTGGTGTTTCTTGCCGCCGTGTTGCTGGTGGCCGTACGCAGTAGTCTGGGACCAGCGCTGGCCTGCGCGCTAATGTCCTTCCTGACGTATGATTTTCTGTTTATCCCGCCAAACTTCTCCTTCAGCATCCAGCGAGAAGAAGATGTACTGACTTCGCTGTTCTTTCTGTTGATGGCGGCGCTTACCGGCAACTTGGCCGCACGCCAGCGCCGCCAGTTGCAGGCGCTGCGGGAAACCCAGGAACAGACCAACCAGTTGCTGGATCTGTCGCGCAAACTGACGGCCGCCACCGATCGCCAGGCGGTGTTCAATGCTGCCGGGCAACACCTCGATGGCTGGAACGATGTGCAGGTGTGCCTGCTTGAGCGTGATGTCGAAGGTCGTCTGCAGGTCGTCAGCGCTGGCAGCGTGCAGTTCAGCGATAACGAACGGGCTGCCGCCGATTGGGCGTGGCAGC
Organism: Pseudomonas sp. S06B 330; assembly: GCF_002845275.2. Classification (NCBI taxonomy): domain Bacteria; kingdom Pseudomonadati; phylum Pseudomonadota; class Gammaproteobacteria; order Pseudomonadales; family Pseudomonadaceae; genus Pseudomonas; species Pseudomonas tussilaginis. Next base: position 1,984,921 of record NZ_CP088149.1, read on the forward strand.
ACGATCAGGCGGCAGGTTTAGGCAGCGATACCTTGCCCAATGGCCGTTGGTGGTGGTGGCCGTTGTCGGTGGAAGAGCAACCGCTGGCGTTGCTTGGCGTACGTCCGCGCCAGGGCCAGAGCCTCACACCGCAGCATCGACGTTTGCTTAAGGCCTTGAGCCAGCCGTTGGCCCAGGCCCTGGCGCGAGCGCGCCTGGCTGAACAGCTGGAAGCTGCGCGTCTGCACGGCGAAACCGAGCAGCTGCGCAGTGCCTTGCTGGCTTCGGTGTCCCATGACCTGCGCACCCCGTTGACCGCCATGCGCGGCAGTATCGACAGCCTGCTGGCCCTCGGTGAGGCCATTGCGCAAGCTGACCGCCAGGAATTGCTTGAAGGCACGCGCAATGAGGCTGAACGTCTGGACCGTTACATCCAGAATCTGCTGGACATGACCCGCCTGGGCCATGGGGGCCTGAAGCTGGCCCGAGACTGGGTGGCGCCAACCGACATCGTTGGCAGTGCGCTCAATCGCCTGCGCGTGGTGCTGGCGCCGTTGCAGGTGAGCACCGAGGTGCCGGACGGCCTGCCGCTGCTGTTCGTGCATGCTGCCTTGATCGAGCAGGCGCTGGTCAATGTAGTGGAGAACGCTGCGCGCTTTTCCCCGGCCAACGGGCGCCTGCAACTGCAAGTAGTGGCTGAGGGCGAGCAATTGCGTTTCGCGGTCAGCGACGAAGGGCCGGGTATTCCCGTAGCCGATCGCGAGAAGATCTTCGACATGTTCTACACCGCCGCCCGGGGCGATCGGGGCGGGCAGGGCACAGGCCTGGGCCTGGCAATCTGTCAGGGTATGATCGGTGCCCACGGCGGGCACATCCTGGTCGGTGAGGGTATCGATGGTCACGGCACCTGCATCACATTATGCTTGCCGCTGCCCACTCAGCCTGAGCCTGAAAGCGAAGCCCTATGAGCCAGATCGCCACACTGCTGGTCATCGATGACGAACCCCAGATCCGCAAGTTCCTGCGCATCAGCCTGAGCTCTCAGGGCTACAAGGTGGTGGAGGCGGCGACGGGCGCCGAGGGCTTGACCCAGGCCGCGCTGGCCCGCCCGGATCTGGTGGTGCTGGATCTGGGCCTGCCGGACATGGACGGCCAGCAGGTGCTGCGTGAATTACGCGAATGGAGCCCGGTGCCGGTCTTGGTGTTGTCGGTGCGCGCCAGCGAAATCCAGAAGGTCGAGGCGCTGGACAACGGTGCCAACGACTACGTGACCAAGCCGTTCGGCATTCAGGAGTTTCTCGCTCGGGTTCGGGCGTTATTGCGCCAGGCGCCACAGGCGACGGCAACCGATGTGGCGCCGAGCTTCGGCCCGTTGACGGTCGACCTGGCCTTTCGCAAGGTGACCCTGGACGGTGCCGAGGTTGCGTTGACCCGCAAGGAGTATGCGTTACTGGCGCAATTGGCGGCGCATCCGGGACGGGTGATCACTCAGCAGCAACTGCTCAAAGACATCTGGGGGCCGACCCATGTCGATGACAGTCACTACTTGCGCATCGTGGTTGCCCACGTGCGGCAAAAACTGGGGGATGATCCGACAGCGCCGCGGTTCATCATCACCGAGCCTGGGGTAGGGTATCGCCTGGTGGGGCCGGAACAGGGTTAAGCAGTACCAGGATGTAGCCGCTGCCGAGGCACGAGGCTGCGATCGGCTGCGGAGCAGTCGTGAGGCGGGCACCTCGTTGGGGCTGACAAATCGCGGTGGTCAGGTTTTGCGGCCGTTTCACGCCCGATCGCAGCCTCACGGCAGCGGCTACCGCCGCTCGGCCTCATAGTTATCCAACGTATCGCGAGCAATTTCCCTGCCCAACGCAATCAGTTCCGGTGCTTTGTAGAACTCGAAAAAGCGACACACCCGCTTGGGTACGTTGATCAATACATCCGGCGGGTAACCGGCAATCTTGTATTGCGCGAGGGAGGTCTGCATGACCTCAAAGCTCTGGTTGATCAGGTCCAGCAGTGACGCCGGCCCAACGTTATCGATGATGAACGATCCCGTCGCTGATTTCGGTGCACCGGCACTTTCCGGCGCGGCTGCCGGCTGCTGCGCCTCGGGGTCGGCTGCATCACTGAGCCAGGGGTTGGGGATTTGCGCCGCTTGCGGTGTGAGCTCTGCCTCGATACGCATCAGTTGTTCGGCTTGCTTGCGCCGGAACGGCAAGTGCGAACCCAGCGAGCTAATCAGGTTGTCAAAGCGCAGCTTGAAGGCGGCCGGGCGTTCGATCACTGGCAGTTGGTACTGCTTCTGGTTGGTCGAGTTAAGGTTCACGGCAATGATCAAGTCGCAATGGCTGGAGACCACCGGAATGATCGGCAATGGGTTAAGAATACCACCGTCGACCAGCATGCGGTTACCCTGCACCACGGGTGTGAACAGGCTGGGAATGGCTGCCGAGGCGCGCATGGCCTGGTGCAGACACCCTTCCTGGAACCAGATTTCCTGCTGGTTGGTGAGGTCGGCAGCCACCGCCGTGTAGGGGATTCGCAATTCTTCGATATTCACTTCGCCAACAATCTTGCGAATCTGCCCGAAGACTTTTTCACCCCGAATGGCCCCCAGGCGAAAGCTCACATCCACCAGGCGCAACACGTCCAGGTAGTCCAGACTCTCGATCCAGTTGCGATACTCCTCAAGTTTGCCGGCCGCATAGATGCCGCCAATCACCGCGCCCATGGAGCAGCCTGCCACGCAGGCAATGTCATAACCGCGGCGCTCCAGTTCTTCGATTACGCCAATATGCGCATACCCTCGGGCCCCGCCAGAGCCCAATACCAATGCCACGCGTTTACTCATGATGGCTCCAGGTTGTTCTCCATCGAGGGTCTAACAATGCGCCCATTCGTGTCTGTGCTTCAATCGTCATGCGCGCTGCGCTACGCTTTGCAGGGCACTTTTCTTCTTTGTAGTCGTCGAACACGCCACTTTGAACATTTTTTTGAGGATTCACCGATGAAAGCCTGGATTTCCTTGCCGCTGATTGCTCTGCTCCTGGCCGGTTGTGCTGGCAAGACAGCCTACCGCGACAGTTGCGCCAACCAGCTGGACTCGGCCTGGAAAGAGCTGGATCTGGCCAAGGCTGAAGGCTTCGCCGGTACGGTCAGTTATTCCAAGGCCCTGTCGTTGTTGACCGGGGCCAAGACCCAGCAACAGTTCGAGGCGTTCGAGGGGTGCAGCAACAAAGCAGAAAAAGCGCGCTTCTACATTCGTGAATCGCGCGCCGGTCGCTGACACAGGAGAACACCATGTCGGTCATGCTCGACCATGTGATTGTCCAGGTCCTGACACTGCAGGTGCGTTTGCTCGCGTGTCAGGCGCGACTGGCGGCGGATACCGACAGCGAGGCGCTGCACGACCTGCGTACCACCACCCGGCGTTTGCGCAGTTTGCTGCGCCCCCTGCGTGAGCTGCCTGGGGTCGAGCAACTGGAAGGGGCGGCCAAAGCACTAGGTGCGTTGACAACCCCGCTACGTGACCGTGAGGTGTTGGCTGCGCAGTTGCTTGAACGCCAGCAACGGGACGCTGCGCAACAGCGCTTGGCTCATCGTCGGCAAACCTTCGCTAGCGTTGCAGAGAGCGCCGAGCTTGGGCGCTTGTTGGCGATTGTCGATGCCTTTCCGATTTTCTTGCGTGCCGCTGAACGGGAAGGCTTGATCCGGCGCTTGCACAAGCGCATTGACCAGCGCCTGGAGAAACAGTGGCAAAGACTGCGCCAAGCGCTGGTCGACCCGGCGCATGACCGTCACCGCTTGCGCCTGCTGATCAAGCGGGTGCGTTATGGCGCGGAGGCTTACCCTCAACTGGAACATGCCGGGCGGCGTTTGCAGCGTGCGCTCAAGCGTGCCCAAGGCGACCTGGGTGACTGGCATGATCGTGTGCAGTGGTTGCTGCAGGCTGAGCAACAGCCCGACCTGGCGCCGTGTGTCGAGCACTGGCAAGCGCAACTGCACGCCGCCGAACAGCGTGCCGATGCCACCCTTGAGCGCTTGCAAGCGCTCCTGGCGCAGCGTTAAGCCGCTGATATGTCCGAAATGCGGGCTGTCGCAGGGGCCTGTGCTGGTTAAGATCAGACTTTTCCCATGGATGAGGTCGGCATGAATTTCTCGCAATTGCTCAAGGCAGTCCGCCTGCATCCCCAGGCGGTCACCATTGATGCCAGTTGGGCCCAAGGGCGCGCTTGTTTCGGTGGATTGATGGCAGCGTTGCTATACGAAGCGATGCGCGCCAAGACCTCGCCCGGTCGCCCAGTGCGTTCGCTGGCAATCACCTTCGTCGGCCCAGCCGAGCCCGAGGTGCCGATCAGCTTTGAAGTGGAGCTGTTGCGCGAAGGCAAGGCGGTCAGTTCGCTGTTGGGTCGCGCCGTGCAAAATGGCCAGGTGGTGACTCTGATGCAGGGCAGCTTTGGTGGCGGGCGTGACTCGGTGGTCGATGTTCCGGCGCTGCCGTCGGTAGAAATGAAGGGCTTGCAAGACTCAAGCGTCGAGCTGCCCTATATCAAAGGTGTAACCCCTGAGTTCATGCGCCATGTGTCGCTGCGCTGGGCCATTGGCGGCATTCCTTTCAGTAACAACCCATCGCGTAACATGGGTGGCTGGGTCAGGCTGCGTGACGAAGGCGGTGATGAGACCCTGAGTGAGGCACACCTGCTGGCTCTGGTCGATGCCTGGCCGCCCACCTTACTGTCGCACCTGAACAGGCCTGCAGCCGGCAGCACCTTGACCTGGACCATCGAGTTCATTCAGCCGGTGCCCAGCCTGACCCCCCATGACTCGTTCAAGTACTGTGCGCAGACCGAGCATGCCCGTGATGGTTATGGCCACGCGGCATCTGCACTATGGACAGCCTCGGGCGAGTTGTTGGCCATCAGCCGACAGACGGTGACCGTTTTCGCCTAGTGGCGATGGCGGTCTCGCCAGGCACGCCACCAGGCGCCACTGAGGACAAAGCGCGGAAAGGTGATGAATTGCTCGACCAGTAAGCGGCCAATGGCATCTTTGCGGTCATTGAACGGTTCTGGTTGTTCGGTCTCCAGGCGATGGCCTTGGCGTTGCAGGCCAAGGCCGGCGATCAGGGCGATGACGCCGACGGCCAACTGCCCCAGGTCCAGCGCGAACAACCCAGACAGCACCAGCAGGACGCCGAGAATGAACAGCGGCACGGCAATCAGGTGCAACACCAGGTTGGTCGGGTTGCGGTGATTGTGGTGGTAGCCTCGCCATTGCCAGGCGGGCAGGTTAGGTAAGCGTTTGCTCATGGGCAATTCCTCAAGGTTCTGTTTGAAGAATAGTGCGGCCCCCGTCAGGGGGCCAATGAGCGGCGGCTATCGGCCTTATAGCTTGAGTTGGCCGATGGCCTTGTTCAGTTCACCGGCCAGGGTCGCCAGTTCGCTGCTGGTGGTGGCCGAGTTGACAGTCTGCTGCACGGTCTCTTCAGTGACGTCACGAATGCTCACCACCGCACGGTTCATTTCTTCGGCGACCTGACTTTGTTGCTCGGCGGCGACGGCAATCTGGGTATTGCTTTCACGCATCTGGGCCACCGCGCTGGTGATCTCGGCCAAGGCTGCACCGGCCTCCTGGGCCTGTTGCACACAGTCGTCGGCTTTGAACGAACTCTCCTGCATGAAATCCACTGCGTCGCGGGTGCCAGCCTGCAGCGCCGAGACCATGGTGGTGATCTCGTCGGTGGAGGCTTGCACGCGCTTGGCCAAGTTGCGCACCTCATCGGCGACCACGGCAAAGCCACGACCGAGGTCGCCGGCGCGGGCGGCTTCGATCGCAGCGTTCAGGGCCAGCAGGTTGGTTTGTTCGGCAATGCTGTGGATCACCCCGACCACGCCGTTGATCTTCTGGCTGTCTTCGGCCAATTGGCGAATCATCTCGGCGGTCTGCTGCACGCCACTGGACAACCCGGAAATTGAGGTTTGCACGCGGCTGACCACTTGCTGGCCGCTACCGGCCAGGGTATCGGCGCTCTGCGACAGATCGCGGGTGGCGCCAGCATGCTGGGCGATGTGATAGACCGTGGCGGTCATCTCATTGATGGCCGTGGCGGCCTGGTCGGTCTCGCTCTGCTGGCCCAGCATGCCATGGCGCACGTCATTCATGCTCGCGGCCAGGCGGGCGGCGCCGGAATCAAGCTGCGCAGCGGTGCGCGCCACGGTATTGACCACACGGTGGTAGGTGGTCTGCATGGCGTTGAAGGCGCTGGCCATCTGGCCGACTTCATCGCCGCAGGACAACGGCACCCGGGCCGAGAGATCACCGGTCTTCTCCACGTGCAACATGACGTCTTTGAGGGTGTTGAGCTGGCTGAGTAGAAAGCGAATCAGCAACTGCGAAGCACAGAGCATGGCCAGCATCAGGATCAGCACACAGACCGCGTAGTTGGTGAAACGGTCGGTAAACACCTGCAGCAGGCTGGGGGAGGGCGCCAGGATCGCCAGCTGTTGGCCTTCGCGGTTGATCACCTGAGCGCCGGTGAGCGGGTCGCTGCCGGTCAGCGCCAGACCACGCAGTTCGACCCAGCCTTGGGCATTGGCCAGGGCATCCAGATTTTCGTCAGCAAACGAGGGCACTTGCCCTGGGATGTATTGCAACCACAACGGGTTGTGCGGCAACGCTTGGCCGGCGGGCCAGGCTGCCAGCAATTGCGCTTCAGACTGAGCCTTGGCTTGGGCTTCCTGAGCGCGGGCCTGCTGTTCCAGGTGCACGGCGTAGAGCACCAGAAACAGAGTTGTGACAAAGGCCACCGCATTGACGGCCCAGAACTTGTATTTCAGGGAGATATTGCTAAGCCAGGCACCCATGGAAGGTCTTCTCTGATTGAGCGGAAACATTGTTGGCAAGGTGCCATCATTGTGCCGAAGCGATCAGCGGTGCGCCTTGATATGCGTCAAACAATCACCGGCAGGCCAAAGAAAGCGCGGGCGCACGCGGTGGAATGGGCAGCCAGTTGCTCAGCCGTTTCGCCCCGGTGCAAGGCCACTTCTCGCAGCACCTCGGTGAGGTAGGCCGGCTCATTGCGGCCGTTCTTCGGCTTGGGGCGCAGGCTGCGGGGCAGCAAGTAGGGCGCATCGCTTTCCAGCATCAGCCGGCCTTGGGGGATGCTACTGACCAGCGGGTGCAGGTGGGTACCGCGTCGTTCATCGCAGATCCAGCCGGTGATGCCGATGTGCAGGTCCAGGTCCAGATAGCCGAACAGCGCCGCGCGTTCGCCAGTAAAACAGTGCACCACGGCAGCGGGCAGGCGGTCGCGGTAATCCTTTAGGATCGCCAGCAGGCGCTCGCTGGCATCGCGCTCGTGGAGAAACACTGGCATCTGCAACTCGACGGCCAGGGCCAGCTGTTCTTCCAGGGCCTTTTCCTGTTGGGGGCGGGGGGAAAAGTCACGGTTGAAATCCAGGCCGCATTCACCCACCGCGCGCACCCGTGGTTGCTCGAGCAAGGCACGCACGTGGCGGCTGCTCTCGGTGCTCCAGCTACTGGCATCGTGAGGGTGAACACCGGCAGTGCTGAACAACCGCTGGCCGCTTTCATCCAACGACAAACACAGTTCAAGTGCCTGCTCGCTGCCCTCAAGGCTGGTGCCGGTGACCATCATTTGCACCACACCGGCAGCCTCGGCACGCTCGAGAATTGCCGCGTGTTTGTCGGCAAAACTTGGGTTGGTCAGATTGACGCCGATGTCGATGAGTTGCATGGTGCTACCTCAGGCCGGAAGCCGGCCAGCATAGCAAAGCTCGGGGAAAATCGATAAATCCAAGAACTTCAACGCGTTGTCGTGGTCTTTTGCGGTCAATTGTCACGGAACGACTGCAAACTATGGCGCCAACCCCACACCCGCGAGCCTTCGAACGGATGACGCGAGCGCTGTTTTTGTTGATCGTGCTGAGCTTAGGGCTGCTTCAGGCCGGGCCGGCCAGCGCGCGGCTGCCAGGCCCGCAACAAGCCGCAGCCAAGACCCAGGCCCGTGACCTTGCGCAGATTCGCAGCAGCCGTGTGCTCAATGTGCTGGTGAACCAGAGTCGCAACAGTTCCGGTGAGGTCAAAGGCGAGCCGGTCGGTGTTGAATACCATCGCCTGCGAGCGTTCGAACACTACCTCAATGCTCGCGCCCGTGACGGCCAGGAAATTCGTCTGAAAATTATCCCGCGGGCCAAAGAGCAACTGTTGGCGGCCTTACAGCGCGGTGAAGCCGACTTGGTGGCGCCGGGTGAATTGCTCGATCCAACCTCCACCCGTGGCCTGGTGGCCAGCGATCCGGTGGTCGACAACGTGCCCATGGTTCTGGTCGGGCGCAAGGGCGAGCGCAGTTTTCAACGGGTCGAGCAATTGTCCGGGCGCACTGTGGTGCTGACCAGCGCCAGTGCCGCTGGCGACACGTTGCATGAAATCAACCAGAAGCTGGCCTTGCGCAAATTGCCACCGATCAAAGTCGAGTGGGTTGACCCGACCCTGGCGGTAGAAGATGTCCTGGAAATGGTCCATGCCGGGATCTTTCATCTTACCGTCGTTGAGCAACCCATTGCCGTGCGCTGGGCTCGGGTCATGCCCAAGCTGCGCATTGACCGTAAGGTGCAAGTCGCGGCGCCGGAAGCCATGCGCTGGTATGTGCGCCGTGATGCGGTCATGTTGCATGCCAGCCTCGACCGTTTTCTCCAGGGTTATCGACCACCGGTGAATCAGGACGCTGCCTTCGAGCGCATTTACCGACGCCTGTACCGGGTTCACAACCCGTTGGCGCGCAAGGATCGCCAACGCCTGGAGGCCTTGCGTCCAGTGTTGCAGCGTCATGCCAGCGAGCAGAATATCGATTGGTTGAACCTGGCCGCAGTGGCCTTCAAGGAGTCCTCGCTCAATCCTTCCGCGCGCGGCGCTGGAGGCACCCACGGGTTGATGCAGATCACCTCCAGCGCGGCGCAACGGGTGGGGGTGAGCAATATCAGCAATGTTGATGGCAATGTGCGGGCCAGTGCGCGATACATGGCGCTGATCCGGCGCAAGTTTTTCTCCAGCAACCAGCTGAACGAGCGTGAGCGTATGGCGTTTACCCTGGCGGCCTACAACCTCGGGCCCGAGCGCGTTCAAGCCATGCGCGCCGAGGCCCGGCGCCGGGGCCTGAATGGCAATCAGTGGTTCTTTCAGACCGAACGTATTGCCATGGAGCAGGTGGGGATGGGGCCGGTCAGCTACGTCAACAGCGTCAACAAGTACTTTCTGGCCTTTGATCGTGAGCGTGAGTCGCTGGAGCCGCAGGGGCGTAAGGTGGCGGGGCGCAAATGATATGGGCGCTGGCCTGGCTGCAATCGGCCGCGTAGCGGTCGCCGTACGATTTTCCATTTTTTGTCAGCACAAGCGCTTCGCAGCGGGTTGACATTCTGCCCGCAGCTTATCTAGGATGCTGACTTGCGCCGATTTAAACAGCTACTTGCGGGGCGCAGGAGAACTCCCAGGGGTTCACCGAATACCGCTAAAACGCTGGTTCGGTGACGCCTCCCACCGCAGCCCAGCGGGATCTGCGAGGCGGAGAAATACTCCATGAGTTGTCCACGTACCAGTGTCTGCTTGACCCCCCTGCCAGCCAGCCAGGCCACCCGCGTGCCGCGCATTCTGCTGGGCGGAAGCCACCAACCCACACTCCTGCGCTATCTCGATGGCTGGCCGCGCCGCAAAGGCAGCGCCACCGCTTTCCTGATCCAGTTCGCCGACACCCGAGCCTCGCTTGGCCAGTTCGCCAGCGATCGCTTCGACCTGGCGGTAATCCAGTCGCCGAGCGCCGCAGACGCCGCTGAAGTCATCGGCCATCTCACCCGCGTTGCCCGGCAAGGTTTGATCACCCGCGGATAAAGGCGTTACGCGCCTTCGGTTGACCCCGGCGGGCAGTAGCTGATGCGGTTGATGTACCAGGTGGCTTCGCCGCCAGGCGTCTGTACCACCACCTCATCGCCTTCAGCTTTTTTCAGCAGCGCCCGGGCCATGGGCGAATCGATCGAGATGTAGTCATTTCGCCCATAGATCTCATCGTAACCGACGATCCTGAATGTCTTCAGCTCGCCGTCGTCGTTCTCGATTTCCACCCAGGCACCAAAGAACACCTTGCCTTCCTGCTCAGGCGAATAGTCGACGACTTTTACATCTTCCAAGCGCTTGCGCAGGTAACGTACGCGTCTGTCGATCTCACGAAGCAGCTTCTTGTTGTACTGATAGTCGGCATTCTCACTGCGGTCACCCAGTGACGCCGCCCAGGCAACCTTGGCGGTAATCTCCGGGCGGTAGGTGCGCCAGAGGTGATCCAGCTCGCTCTTGAGTGCCAGATAACCCTCTCTGCTGATGATGTTTGTGGCCAAGCGTCGTCCTTTGGAAAGAGTAGGTAGGGCAAAAATGCTCAAGGTTGCAACGATATCGCATCGAACGCAGCCGACAAAAGATGTTTTAGCCCTCACGCAGCACGGTCAGGGGGCTTGCATTGAGTGCCCTGCGGGTACCGTAGACGCCAGCGCCACCGACCAGCAAGGCGCCGATCACGGGCAGCAGCAGTAACCACGGATGCGGGCTCCAGCTCAGGTCGAAGGCATAGCGGTACAACACCAGGGTGATCACCTCGCAGCCAATGGCCGCCAGCAAACCACTGGCCGCACCGAGCAAACCAAACTCAATACGCCGGGCCTTGATCAACAGGCCGCGCCCCGCACCCAGGGCGCGCAGCAGTGCGCCCTGGCGGATGCGCTCGTCGAGGGTTGCCTGCAGTCCGGCAAACAGTACTGCCAGCCCTGCGGCCAGTACAAACAGCAACACGTACTCCACTGCCAGGGTGACCTGGGCGAGGATGCTGCGCAGCTGCTCGAGCAGGGCATCGACCTGCAGGATGGTCACGGCCGGGAACGCTCGCGACAGGGCCACGATTTGCTGATCGTGGCCGGTGGCGAGGAAGAAGCTGGTCAAGTAAGTGGTTGGCAGGTCCTGCAGGGTACCGGGCTGGAAGATCATGTAGAAGTTGGGTTGGAAACTGTCCCAGTTGACCGTGCGCAGGCTGCTGACTACGGCCTGACGCTGCTGACCGCCAATGCTGAACGTGAGCTGGTCACCGAGCTTGAGCTTAAGGCTTTGGGCCAGCTCGGTTTCAACCGACACGCCGGGCAGGCTGCTTTCACTGTCAGGACTGGCTCGCCACCACTGACCTTCGCTGAGGGTGTTGCCCTGCGGCAGGTCGGCGGCCCAGGTCAGGCTCAGGTCGCGCTGCACGGCACGGTCACCGGTGGATTCCTTGCTGACAATCTGTTGCACGGCCTGGCCGTTGATTTCAGTCAGGCGCCCGGGAATAACCGGGTAGAGCGGCGCGGCCTCGGCCGAAAACTCCGTCAGGCGCTGGGCAAAGGTGCTTTTGTCGTCGGGCAGAATGTTCAGTGCGAAGTAATTTGGCGCGTCCTTGGGCAATTGGTTCTGCCAGGTGTCGAGAAGCTCGGCACGCAGCAGAGCGATCAGGGCCATGGCCAAGAGGATCAGGCCGAAAGCCAGGGATTGCCCGGCGGCCGCCAGCGGGTGGCGCAACAGTTGGCCTAAGCCCAGGCGCCAGGCCAGGGGCGAGTCCACGAGCAGGCGCCGCAGGCTGCGCAGGCCGAGCAACAGCAGGCCGCCAAGGACGACAGCCGCAACCAGGCCACCACCGATCAGGGCAAAGGTCAGCAGCAGGTCCAGGCTCAAGCGCCACATGATCAGGCCGAGCGCAAGCAGGGCGGCGCCGTACACCAACCAACTACTGGGCGGTACCGGCAGCAGGTCACGGCGCAGTACACGCAGCGGCGGTACCCGGCCCAAGGCAGCCAGTGGCGGCAGGGCGAAGCCTGCCAGCGCTACCAGGCCGGTGGCAATGCCAGCCAGTGCTGGCGTCAGGCCGCCCGGCGGGATCTGCGCGGGCATCAGGCCTTGGAGCAATTTGAACAGGCCAAGCTGGGCCAACCAGCCCAGCACGGCACCCGCAAAGGCGGCCAAGCTGCCGAGGATTGCCAATTGCAGGCAAAACAGGCCCAGCGCCTGGCGGCGTGACAGCCCCAGGCAGCGCAGCAAGGCGCTGGCGTCGAAGCGGCGAGTGGCAAAGCGACTGGCCGACAAGGCCACGGCGACACCGGCCAGAAGCACGGCCACCAGGCTGGCCATGTTCAGATAACGTTCGGCTTTACCCAGGGCCCCACCAATTTGTTGGTTGCCGTCGCGAGCATCCTTCAGGCGCTGGTTGGGCGCCAGGTTTTTGCTGACGCTGTCGTGATAGCGGGCCAGAGCCTCGGGCTCGCCACGCCAAAGGTAGCGGTACATGACGCGGCTGCCGGGCTGGACAACACCGGTAGCTTCGAGGTCGGCAAGGTTGATCAGCACCCGCGGGGTCAGGCTGTAGAAGTTGCCGGCGCGGTCCGGCTCGTAGGTCAGCACCCGGCTCATACGCAAGGTTTTCATGCCGACATCGATGCTGTCGCCGATCTTCAGGTCGAGCGCGGCCAGCAGCCGCGGTTCGACCCAGGCTTCACCCGCCGCCGGGCCTCCACCGCTGGTTTCCTTGGCGTAGGGTTCAGCGGCGCTGCGCAGTTCACCGCGCAACGGGTAGGCGCTGTCGGCCGCCTTGACGCTCGAGAGCTGGATACCGTTGTCGGTCGCTATCACGCTGGAAAATTCGACCACCTGGGCGTGCTGTAAGCCTGCCGCAGTACCCTGGGCAAGCTGTTCGGGCTGGGCCGGCGAGCTGCCTTGCAGCACCAGGTCTGCACCGAGAAACTCAGTGGCACGCAGCATCATTGCGCCGTTGAGGCGCGCACCGAAGTAGCCGATGGCAGTGCTGGCCGCCACGGCCACCAGCAAGGCGAAGAACAACACGCGCAGTTCACCGGCGCGGGCGTCACGAAGCAGCTGGCGCAGGGCCAGGGCAAACAGGCGGAAAAACGGCAGGCGGGCCATCAGGGCTCCAGTGGCGCGACCAGGTGGCCGGCGTCCAGGCGGATCAGACGACGGCAGCGCTGGGCCAGGCGTTCGTCATGGGTGACCAGCACCAGGGTGGTCCCGCGTTCCTTGTTCAGTTCGAACAACAGATCGCTGATGCGCTCACCGGTGTGGCTGTCGAGGTTGCCGGTCGGCTCGTCGGCGAACAGTACTGCCGGTTCGGCGGCAAAGGCTCGGGCAATGGCGACCCGTTGCTGTTCACCCCCGGACAACTGGCGTGGCGAATGACTCAGGCGCTGGCCCAGGCCCACCCGCTCAAGCAGGTTGCGGGCATGCTCGCGGGCATCGCGGCGGCCGTCCAGCTCCAGCGGCAGCATGACGTTTTCCAGGGCATTGAGGCTGTCGAGCAACTGGAACGACTGGAACACGAAACCGACATGCTCAGCGCGTACCCGGGCGCGTTGGTCTTCGTCCAGGGGGCCGAGGTCATGCCCGGCCAGGGTCACCGAGCCTGCACTGGGCAAGTCGAGACCGGCGAGCAGGCCCAGCAGGGTCGACTTACCTGAGCCCGACGCACCGACGATGGCCAGGCTGTCGCCCTGTTTCAGTTCCAGTGAGAGTTCGTGCAGGATGGTCAAGTCGCCTTCCGCGCTGGGAACCACTTTGCTAAGGTTGCGCGCACTGAGAATGCTGGGGCCCATGGAGAATCCGATGCGAGTGTGGTTATTGAGTGCTGGCCTGGCCTTGATGTGTATTGCCCAGGGTGCAGCCGCGGGGACCGTGCTGATTGTCGGCGATAGTATCAGTGCCGCTTTCGGCCTGGATACCCGCCAGGGGTGGGTGGCCTTGCTGGAGCAACGCCTTGCAACCGAGGGCTTTGACGCCACAGTGGTCAATGCCTCGATCAGTGGTGACACCAGCGCAGGAGGCCAGGCGCGGCTGCCGGCGCTGCTTGCAGAGCACAAGCCGGACGTTGTGGTGCTCGAGCTGGGAGGCAATGATGGCCTGCGTGGGCAGCAGCCCAAGCAATTGCAACAAAATCTTGCCTCGATGATCGATCGCTCCCGGGAAGCCGGTGCCAAGGTGTTGTTACTGGGCATGCGCTTGCCACCTAATTACGGTCAGCGCTACACCACGGCGTTCGCCCAGGTCTATCAAAACCTCGCAGCGGAAAAGCAGGTGCCGCTGGTGCCGTTTTTCCTTGAAGGGGTAGGGGGTATACCCGAGCTGATGCAGGCCGATGGCATTCATCCGGGGCAGGGGGCCCAGGCCCGGTTGCTGGAAAATGCCTGGCCGCAGCTAAAACCGCTACTTTGACGCTTTTATACTGACCGGCTTTCGGCTAATGTTGCGCCCCCGATTTGGAGCCCCCGATGCCGCGTCCCGCCTGGTCCCTGTTTGCCTATCAATTGATCGAGCCTGACGAACAGCTTGACCTGTTCGCCTGCCAGGAGATCCGCGTCCATCTTGTGGCCCGTCAGCTGGAGCTGGGAGGCTCGGCTGACCGTACACTGTGCGGCACCTTGCTGCCGGCACAGCCGCGCTGGTCGACGGTCGAGCGCAGTATCTACCGTGATCGCCGCCTGTGCACGCTGTGCCGAGCCATTCTCGATGCCCAGCGCCGTGGCACGCGGCCGGTCTGGCCGCAGCTGTAACAGTTCGACATAGCCTTTCATCCTTTACCCCGCCTTCTGCGCCGCGGATTACTCCCGATTGTGCTGGGGGCGGTGTACAATCGTCGTCTTGACCTCACTGAATTAGCGAAGGATTTCCCGGATGTTGCCGCGCTTTCCCGCCGTCACCCGTTGCCTGTCCCTGGCCGCCCTGCTGGCGGCAGGTCCCGCTGCTGCGCTGGAGTTCCCCCTGCCACAGCCTGGCGAAGACGTCATTGGCCAGGTCCAGGTGATCAAGGCCAAGTACGAAGATACCTTCGCCGATATCGGCACTGCCAATGACCTGGGCTACCTGGAAATGATCGCCGCCAACCCGGGCGTCGATCCCTGGCTCCCAGGTGCCGGCACCGAGATCATCCTGCCGACCCGGTTCATCTTGCCGCCGGGCCCGCGTGAAGGCATCGTCATCAACCTGGCCGAGTACCGCATGTACTACTACCCGAAAGGGCAGAACGTCGTGCACACCTACCCGCTGGGTATCGGTCGTGAGGGTTGGGGGTCGCCGATTGCCAACACTCGCGTCACCGCCAAGACGCCGAACCCGACCTGGACGCCACCGGCCTCGATCCGCAAGGAGCACGCCGCCGATGGTGACATCCTGCCGACGGTGGTGCCCGCGGGCCCGGATAACCCCTTGGGGCCGTACAAGTTCACCCTCGGTGTGCCGGGCTACCTGATCCACGGTTCGAATAAAAAGTTTGGTATCGGCATGCGCACCAGCCATGGCTGCTTCCGCATGTTCAACAACAATGTGCTGGAACTGTCGAAGATGGCCCCGGTCGGTGTTGCGGTGCGCATCATCAACGAGCCGTACAAATTCGGCCTCAGTGCGGGCAAGGTTTACCTCGAAGCGCATACGCCGCTGGACGACAAGGGCGATCCATCGGTGGTCGACAAGCACACGGCGGTGATCAACGCTTTGCTCAAGCGTGAAGACCTGGCCAACAACCTGCGCATGAACTGGGACATGGTCCGTGACGTGGTTGCCGCAGAAGACGGCATGCCGGTGGAAATTGCTGTGCCGACCACCGGCCAGCAACCGATGGTTTCCAGCGTACCGCTAGACATGCAATAAGCCCCAGGGGTGTTGCATCCGAGGCCTGCCATTGTGCAGGCCTCTTCGTTTCTGGCGGTTGTCGGTAAGTTTCTGGTAGGCAATAAAAAAGCCGACCCACAAGTGGGTCGGCTCCAAATAAAAATCCCGAGGGATAATTACTTACGGCTGGCTTTGTCCAGCATACGCAGAGCGCGCTCGTTAGCTTCGTCAGCGGTCTGTTGTGCTTTTTGAGCAGCAGCCAGAGCGTCGTCAGCTTTGCGGTAGGCTTCGTCAGCGCGAGCTTGTGCACGAGCAGCTGCGTCTTCAGTAGCGGTCAGGCGAGCTTCGGTTTCTTTCGATACGCTGCTGCAACCGGTAGCCAGAACTGCGGCCAGAGCCAGAGCAGAAAATTTCAGAACGTTGTTCATCGTGTTCCCCTTCAAGGACTTTCTATTAAATAGCCATCTCTCAGCAAAGAGAAACTAGCCGGTGTACATAGTACCCATTACTTGTAGTAAGTAAACTGACAGAGCGCAAGAACTGCAAAAAAATACGCCTGTCCCGGGACCTACACAGCCTTTGTAAAAAAACTGTGAAGGTGCCGCCGCAGCGGCTGTAATCTAGTGTAGCAAGTGCGCTTTTTTGTTGAACTAACGGTGACTTAAAGTGTCATCCAACGTCTTAGCACTACAACATCCGGCAACTGTTCAGGCCGCTTTCCCGTTGCCTGGCTCGCTGGCGCAAGAGCACAATTTTTACGACCAGACGCCTTGAGCTTCCGGGCCCTGGGCGCCTACTATTTGTACGTGCTCTTTTGTCAGAGAACGACCAAGCTGTTCTTGCTGTCCAAACGGGCACGGGGTGGCGTAGAGGTTCCTTCGCCGGACAAACATCGGTAAGGTAGGGGTCAGATCATAAGACCCGCGAGGAGTAGTGATGAGCGAGGCGTTGTCCATCCACCATGACCAGGCGGGTCATCAATTCGAGACCAGTGTGGACGGTCATCGTGCTTACCTGACCTACATGGACCTGGGTAAGCAAACCCTGGATATCTACCGCACCTTTGTTCCCAATGCGTTGCGGGGTCGGGGTATTGCCGCGGCTTTGACCGAGACGGCGCTGCAGTATGCAGAGGACATGGGCTACACCGTGATTCCTTCATGTTCTTACGTGGAGCGTTACATGGAGCGCCAGCAGCGGCACTCCACCAAGGCTTGAGAATTGCGAAGGGCAGCGCTGACGCTGCCCTTCAAATGAACAAACAAAAACGCCGGGCAATGCCCGGCGTTTTTGTATCTGCCTGTCAGGCGCGGTTGCGCTTGGGCAGTACGTCCTTGAGCTTGGCGTGCATGCTGCGCAGGGTCTTCTCGGTGGCGTCCCAGTCGATGCAGGCGTCGGTGATCGAAACACCGTACTGCAGGTCATTGAGGTCCTTTGGAATCGCCTGGCAGCCCCAGTTCAGGTGGCTTTCTACCATCAGGCCGATGATCGATTGGTTGCCTTCGAGGATCTGGTTGGCGACGTTCTCCATCACCAGTGGCTGCAGGGCCGGATCCTTGTTGGAGTTGGCGTGGCTGCAGTCGACCATGATGTTTGGCTTGATCTTGGCCTTGGCCAGCGCCTGTTCGCACAGCGCGACACTGACCGAATCATAGTTCGGCTTGCCGTTACCACCGCGCAGCACCACGTGACCGTAGGCGTTGCCTTTAGTGGTGACGATGGAAACGCCGCCTTCCTGGTTGATACCAAGGAAACGGTGAGGGCTGGAAACCGACTGCAGGGCATTGATGGCCACGGTCAGGCCGCCATCGGTGCCGTTCTTGAAACCTACGGCCGAGGACAGGCCCGAGGCCATTTCGCGGTGGGTCTGGGATTCGGTGGTGCGTGCGCCGATAGCCGACCAGCTGATCAGGTCCTGCAGGTACTGCGGGGAGATCGGGTCAAGGGCTTCGGTAGCGGTCGGCAGGCCCATTTCTGCCAAGTCCAGCAACAGTTGACGTCCGATGTGCAGGCCGTCCTGAATCTTGAACGAGTCGTCCAGGTACGGGTCGTTGATCAGGCCTTTCCAGCCGACTGTGGTGCGTGGTTTTTCGAAGTACACGCGCATGACCAAGTACAGAGTATCGGACACTTCCGCGGCGAGGACTTTGAGCCGCTCGGCATATTCATGGGCCGCTTTGATGTCGTGGATCGAGCAGGGGCCGATCACCACGAACAGGCGGTGATCCTTGCCGTCGAGAATATTGCGCACCACTTCACGGCCCGCAGTCACGGTCTTGAGCGCGGTGGCGCTGAGGGGGATTTCCTTCTTGAGCTGATCGGGGGTGATCAAGGTCTCGTTGGAGGCAACGTTTAGGTCATCGATCGGTAAATCAGCCATCGTGTTACTCGTCAGGTCACGGGTGCCGGCCGCCAGCGATCCCCGTGCGGCGGAGCAGCAAGATTGTACGCAGCGGGGAGCCGAACCTTAGCGCGTTACACCGTGGCTCGACAATGGGTAGAGGCCGCTTTCCTGCGTGTGAAAGCCTGCAGGGGCAGGGTTTTTCGCCTTAAATGAGAATCTGTCGGGTATGCGTGGCCTCAAGGCTGGCCTCGGAGAACTCATTGGCGTGCAGACTGACCCATTGCTGAGCGAGGATCTCGAGGTCGCCAGGCGCGGCTTCGCTTTGCGCCTGCTGCTGGTAGAGGTGCTGGATCTGGCAGACCTGCTCGCTCATTCGTGCACCGAACAGGGCCTGTTCATCGATGAAGGCGATGCCCACCCGGTAGCCCTCCTGCTGCTTCTGGCACCAGGCTACGTAACCGGGATAGCGGGCGTTTTCACCCAGGGAGGGAATGATCATTTCCACGGCCATGCCGCGGCGGTAGGCGCGGGGGTGGTTGCAGGCGATACCACCCAGGCTGATAGTGTGCAGCCGTTGGCGAAACAGACTTGGCGACTGGCGAAGGGCCAGCTCGACCGGGACATCGTCCGGGTGGGACAGAAAACCGCGCATGGTCGACTCCGTGTCGATTTTTTGACCTTGTTCGCCTCAGTATAGTGACGGTTGGTAAAACGGTTGATTTGCGTGAAAAAAAAGTGAACAAAAAATTAACGCTTGAGGAGAGCAGAATGAACACTAGCAGTCCACGAATTGGCATCATCGGCACCGGCGCCATTGGCGGCTTTTACGGCGTGATGCTGGCCAGAGCGGGATTCGACGTGCATTTTCTCCTGCGTAGCGAGTTTGACGCCATCAATGAACATGGCATACGGATCGAGAGCGCCGTACACGGAACGCTGCAGATGCCCGTGCAGGCGTATGCCGATGTCGCCGACATGCCGCCCTGTGACTGGCTGTTGGTGGGTACCAAAACCACCAGCAATGTCGACATGGCGCCCATTATCGCCAAGGCCGCTGCCAGCGATGGCAAAGTGGTGCTGTTGCAGAATGGCCTGGGTGTTGAGAAGGGCCTGCGCCCGCTGCTGCCCGATAATCTGCATTTGCTTGGGGGCTTGTGTTTTATCTGTGCTCACCGCGAGGCGCCTGGGGTAGTTCGTCACCAGGCCTTGGGGGCGGTAAACCTGGGCTATCACAGCGGACCGGCAACCGATGCCGTCGTGCGTCAGAATATTGCCGAGGCCGGTGCCGACCTGTTCCGGCAAGCGGGCATCGATGCCAAGGCCATGGCTAACCTGGCTCAGGCTCGCTGGCAGAAGCTGGTGTGGAATGTGCCCTACAACGGTCTGTCGGTAATGCTGGGTGCCAGCACCACGCCATTGATGGCCGATCCGCACAGTCGCGAGCTGATCCAGGCGATAATGGCCGAAGTGGTGGAGGGCGCGCGCAGCTGTGGCCACACAATGCCTGAGGGCTATGCTGAGCAGCTGTTTAGCATGACGGAAAAGATGCCGGACTACTGGCCAAGCATGTACCACGACTTTACCCAGAAGCGACCTTTGGAGTTGGCGGCGATCTATGTTGAGCCGTTGGTGCGGGCGCGCAAAGCCGGTTGCAGTTTGCCGCGTATCGAGGCGCTGTATCAGTCGCTGGCGTTTATTGACCGGCATAATCGCTAGGGTGCACTGTGGGGCTGCTTCGCGCCAAGCGCGGGCCGGCCCATCGCCGGCAAACCCGGCTCTCACAATCACCACAGCCTGACAGGCCGATGAGGAGTAATCCATGAGCAAGAGCCTCGGCGATAAACTGGTGGTCGCCATCTCCTCGCGAGCCCTGTTCGACCTGAGTGAAAGCCATCGCCTGTATTTGGCGCAAGGGGTCGAAGCCTACCGTCAATATCAGATCGAGCACGAAGACGAAGTGCTGGAGCCCGGTGATGCTTTTCCGCTGGTGCAGAAGCTGTTGGGGCTCAATGCCCATCTCGGCCAACCACGGGTTGAAGTCGTGTTGGTGTCGCGCAATAGCGCCGATACCGGCCTGCGGGTGTTCAACTCGATCGAGCATCATGGCCTGGGGATCTATCGCGCCGCCTTTGTCGGCGGGCGCAGCCCTTATCCTTACCTGGCGGCCTTTGGTTGTCATTTGTTCCTCTCCACCGATGCTGACGATGTGCGTAGCGCGCTTGAGGCCGGTTTCGCTGCAGCGACGATCCTTTCCGGAGGGGCGCGTCGAGCCGCCAGCGATGAGCTGCGGATCGCGTTTGACGGTGATGCGGTGTTGTTCTCTGACGAGTCTGAACGGGTCTATCAATTGGGTGGGCTGGAGGCGTTCCAGGCTAGCGAACGGCAGTCGGCGCGTGAGCCTTTGCGCGGTGGCCCCTTCAAGCCGTTTCTCGCTGCACTAAACCTGTTGCAGAAGGAGTTTCCCGAAGGGACTTGTCCGATTCGTACGGCTTTGGTCACCGCCCGTTCAGCGCCCGCTCATGAACGCGTGATCCGAACCTTGCGTGAGTGGGATATCCGCCTCGACGAGTCACTGTTTCTCGGTGGCCTGGACAAGTCGGCGTTCTTAGAAGCGTTCGCTGCCGATGTGTTTTTCGATGACCAGGCTGGTCATTGCGAGCGCGCGCGCAGTGTCGTGGCAACCGGTCATGTGCCCCATGGCATCAGCAATGAACCGACGCTGGGCTAGGGCGTACAGGTCGGGCGCTGGACGGAGCGGCACGGTATCAGCGCGCTGCTAAGCTGAAGCTTGCTCTGCCTAGACGGCAGTCAAGGAGGTCGAATGATCCGTTCCATGCTGTATGCCACTGACCTCGGTGTATACGCGCCTTTTGTCATGCAACACGCGCTGGCGCTGGCGCGTACCTTCAATGCAGAGCTTTATGTGATTCATGCGGTCGAACCCATGGGGCAGTTTGCCGAGTCCCTGCTGCAGAGTTACCTGGATGAACAGACCCTGGATCAGTTGCACAGTCAGGGGGTCAACAACGTCATGGCCAACATTGAGCAGAAAGTCCTGGAAAACTTTCGTGATGAATTAGGTGAAGAAGCCGACCTGGCGCTGATCAAGGCAGTGCGCGTGCGTCAGGGCGATCCGGCCCAGGTGATCCTTGAGCAGGCCCAGCGCCTGAGTGTTGATCTGCTGATCTTTGGCAGTCATAGCCAGGGCGCGGGGGTTGATATTCCCATTGGCCGCACGGCCGTGCGCCTGTTGCAGCTGTCCCCGGTTCCGATCTACATGGTGCCTTTAGCCCAGCACTTGGGGCGTAGGAAGGCGTAAGCCTGCGTTGCCGGCGGATTCCCGCTAGACTGCTAAAATAGTTCTAGATTTATTCTTCAAACCACTAATATAGTTATAAATCGTCGCTGCTGCCGGTGACGCCCAGCTGATTTGAGGGATACCTATGAAGCTTCAACAATTGCGCTACATCTGGGAAGTGGCGCACCACGACCTCAACGTCTCTGCGACAGCGCAGAGTCTGTACACCTCCCAGCCGGGTATCAGTAAGCAGATCCGCTTGCTTGAGGACGAACTGGGCGTTGAAGTGTTCGCCCGCAGCGGCAAGCATCTGACCCGTGTGACCCCGGCGGGTGAGCGTATCATCACCACTGCCGGCGAGATCCTGCGCAAGGTGGAAAGCATCAAGCAGATTGCCCAGGAATTCTCCAACGAGAAAAAGGGCACCTTGTCGATCGCCACCACCCACACCCAGGCGCGTTATGCGTTGCCGCCAGTGATCAGCAGCTTCATTAAGCAGTATCCGGAAGTGGCGCTGCACATGCATCAGGGTTCGCCCATGCAGATTGCTGAAATGGCTGCAGACGGCACCGTGGATTTTGCCATTGCCACCGAAGCTCTGGAGCTGTTTGGCGACCTGGTGATGATGCCGTGCTATCGCTGGAACCGTTGCGTGGTCGTGCCGCAAGGCCACCCGCTGACCAAGCTGCCCAAACTCACCCTCGAAGCCCTGGCCGAATACCCGATCGTCACGTATGTGTTCGGTTTCACCGGTCGTTCCAAGCTCGACGAAGCGTTCAGCCATCGCGGCCTGACGCCGAAAGTGGTATTTACCGCCGCCGACGCCGACGTGATCAAGACTTACGTGCGCCTGGGGCTGGGCGTTGGTATCGTGGCCAAGATGGCGGTCGACACCAAGCTCGATAATGACCTGGTGGTGCTCGATGCCAGTGAGCTGTTCGAGTCCAGCGTGACCAAGATTGGCTTCCGTCGCGGTACCTTCCTGCGAGGCTTCATGTGCGACTTCATCGAGAAGTTTGCCCCGCACCTGACCCGCGAAGTAATGGCCAAGGCTATCCAGTGCCATAACAAGCAAGAGCTTGAAGAGCTGTTCGAAGGCGTCGAGCTGCCGGTGCACTAAAGCTTCAAGCTGTAAGAAAAAGCAGTCCGCGTGCGGGCTGCTTTTTTTTGGCTTGACGCTTACAGCGTGCAGCTCAATTTTTTGCGATCAGATTGCCGGCATGCAGGCCGCATTCCTTTTGAGTCGACTCTTCCCACCACCAGCGACCTTCACGTTCGTGCTGGTTGGGCAGTACCGGGCGGGTGCAAGGCTCGCAACCGATGCTAATGAAGCCGCGCTCGTGCAAGCTGTTGTAGGGCAGCTCAAGCATGCGGATATAGCCCCAGACCTCTTCGCTGGTCATCTGTGCCAGCGGGTTGAATTTGTACAGCGTGTGCTCGGGTGTCGAGAACGCGCTGTCGATTTCCAGTGCCGCCACCTGGCTGCGGGTGCCCGGGCTCTGGTCGCGACGCTGGCCGGTGGCCCAGGCGCTGACGGTGCTCAATTTACGCCGCAGTGGCTCGATCTTGCGGATGCCGCAGCATTCGCCATGGCCGTCTTTGTAGAAGCTGAACAGACCCTTTTCCTTGACGAAAGGGTCGAGCTTGCTGCGGTCGGGCGAGAGAATCTCAATCGGCAGGTTGTAGTGCTCGCGTACCTGGTCAATGAACCGATAGGTCTCCGGGTGCAGGCGACCGGTGTCGAGGCTGAACACCTTGACGTTCTTGTTCAGCTTCCAGGCCATGTCCACCAGCACCACGTCTTCGGCGCCGCTGAAGGAGATCCACAGGTCATCGCCAAAGTGCTCGAAGGCAAGCTTGAGGATGTCTTGCGGGGACTTGGTGGCATAAGTCGCGGCCAGGGCGGCGACGTCGAAGGGTTGGCTCATCAGGCGGCTTCCGGTCATTGAATGGCGCTTGGCGCTCGTAATGGCTCGATCTTAACAAAAATTGCTCGGGCAGACGCCGCACATGTAGAGTGCGGCTTCCCATTTTTGGCGTTGTTCGAGGAGTGTGCTGTGGAAATTGCCTGTCTCGACCTGGAAGGCGTATTGGTCCCGGAAATCTGGATCGCCTTCGCGGAAAAAACCGGAATCGAATCATTGCGGGCCACCACCCGTGATATTCCCGATTACGACGTGCTGATGAAGCAACGCCTGCGCATCCTCGATGAGCATGGCCTGAAGCTTTCCGACATCCAGGCGGTAATCGCCACGCTCACGCCGCTGGAAGGCGCCATCGAGTTCGTTGACTGGCTGCGCGAGCGCTTTCAGGTGGTGATTCTCTCTGACACCTTTTATGAGTTTTCCCAGCCGCTGATGCGCCAGTTGGGTTTCCCGACCTTGCTCTGCCATCGCTTGATCACTGACGAAACGGACCGGGTGACTGGCTACCAGTTGCGCCAGAAAGACCCCAAGCGCCAGTCGGTGCTGGCCTTCAAGAGCCTGTACTACCGGGTGATTGCGGCGGGCGATTCGTACAATGACACGACGATGCTCGGTGAGGCCGATGCGGGGATTCTGTTCCATGCGCCGGAAAACGTGATTCGCGAATTTCCGCAGTTCCCGGCAGTGCATGATTTTGCGGCATTGAAGAAGGAATTCATCAAGGCTTCGAATCGTTCGCTGAGTCTCTGATGGGGTTGAGGCTGGTCTGCGCCGTGCGTGGACCGGCCCATGGCCGGCCTTGCCGGCGATGCTTGTTCAGAGGCTTTGCAGGGTATCGAGCAACACCTTCACTTTGGTAATCGACTCTTCGTACTCTGCCTGCCAGTCCGAATCGGCGACCACTGCACCGCCACCCCAGCAACACACCTGACCATCCTTGACCAGCAAGCTGCGAATGGCGATGGAACTGTCCATCTCGCCGCGCACGTCCACATACAACAACGACCCGCAATACAGCGCCCGACGGCTGGGCTCCAGCTCGTCAATAATCTGCATGGCGCGGATCTTCGGTGCGCCAGTGATCGAGCCGCCAGGGAAACTGTCGGCGATCAGGTTCAGGGCGTCTTTGCCGACCGCTAAACGTCCGGTGACGCTACTGACCAGATGATGCACATTGGGGTAGCTCTCCAGGCTGAACAGCTCCGGAACCTTGACCGAGCCGGTCTCGCAGGTACGCCCCAGGTCGTTGCGCAGCAGATCGACGATCATCAGGTTCTCTGCCCGATCCTTGCGGCTGTCGAGCAGTTCTGCAGCGTTACGTGCATCCTCGGTGGCATCATTGCCCCGTGGGCGGGTGCCCTTGATTGGTCGGGTTTCCACCTGGCCGTCGCTGACTCGGATGAAGCGCTCTGGCGAAAAACTCAGTAGTGCGCTGCCGTCAGCCAGCAGTTGGAAGCCCGAGTACGGTGTCGGGCATGCATGGCGCAGGGCCTGATAGGCGTGCCAAGGGTCGCCCTGACAAGGCGCACGAAAACGCTGGGTGAGGTTGATCTGGTAGCAGTCGCCTGCATAGATGTACCTCTGTACCCGGTCGAAGGCCTGGCGGTAGGTGTCGGCGCTGATGTCGCCGCGCATCGGTGCCTGCAACGAGAACCGGGTCTGCTCGGTCGGTGGCGGGCTGCTGAAGAGGCTGATCAGGCGCTGGTGCTCAGCCTCGTCCAGGCTGGGGTGGAACAGCAGTTGGCTTGTGCGCAGCTGGTGATCGCTGATCAGCGCCCAGGCATAGAGCCCCAGGCAGCCATCTGCCAGGCCCAGGTCATCAATGGCGATTGCAGGAAGGTGTTCCAGTCGCCGCCCGAAGTCGTAGCTAAGGTAGCCGATCAGCCCGCCGGCAAAGGGTAGGTCGACAGTGTCCGGCAGTTCTGCCCGACCCAATTGCTCCAGGCTTGCGCGCAGGCGTTGCAGGTAGGCCTCGCCGCTTTCAGTGGCGTTTGGGGTCAGGGTTTGTATCGGCCAGGCACTGAGCAGATCAAAGCGGCCACGTTCGGCCGTTGGACGGGCGCTGTCGAGCAGGACGGCACCTGGCGCTTTGCGCACGTGCTCAAAATAGGCCGCAGGGTCGGCCTGGTAGGGCAGGGGGTGGAGCGTACAGGTCGGCATGCAAGTGAACAGCTATGAATGCGGGGAGGCGATTGTAGTCTTCTGCAGGAAATGCGCCTAGCGCGGACTTCGACATTGAGTCTACCACCTACGTCAGCCAGGCAGGCTGACGTAGGCATAAAGGCACTCAGTTGGACGGCACGTGGCCGAACAGCTCCTGGGCGAAGCGCACGCGCTGTTCAGCGGTTTCCTGGATGCCGTCTTTGGCCAGCTGTTCCAGGTGGGCTTCGACGGCGTGGGTACGCTTGGTCAGGCCGCAGTCGTTGGCGATCTGGATGTTCAGGCCAGGGCGGGCGTTGAGCTCGAGGATCAACGGGCCCTTGTCCTGGTCCAGGACCATGTCGACACCGATATAACCCAGGCCGCACAACTCATAGCAGCCGGCGGCCAGCTTCATGAAGCCATCCCAGTTCGGCAGTTGCACGCCGTCTACCGCGTTGGTGGTGTCCGGGTGCTTGCTGATGATGTTGTTCAGCCAGGTGCCGCGCAGGGTCACGCCGGTGGCCAGGTCGACACCGACGCCGATGGCACCCTGGTGCAAGTTGGCCTTGCCGCCGGACTGGCGGGTTGGCAAACGTAGCATGGCCATTACTGGATAGCCCATCAGGACGATGATGCGGATATCCGGCACGCCTTCGTAGCTGATGCTTTTGAAGATCTGGTCAGGGGTTACCCGGTACTCGATCAGGGCGCGGTCGCGGTGACCACCCAGCGAGTACAGGCCGGTGAGGATGCTGGAGATCTGGTGCTCGATTTCCTCGTGGCTGATGATCTTGCCCGAAACCGTGCGGTAACGATCTTCGAAGCGATCAGCCACCACCAGGATGCCGTCACCACCGGCACCTTGGGCCGGTTTGACGACGAAATCGTTGCGCCCGCCGATAATCTCGCCGAGTTTGTCGATCTCTTTCTCGGTGGAGATGATCCCGTACATTTCCGGCACATGGATGCCGGCCTGGATGGCACGCTCCTTGGTGATGATCTTGTCATCGACGATCGGGTACAGGTGGCGCTTGTTGTACTTGAGGACGTAGTCCGCATTGCGCCGGTTGATACCCATGATGCCCCGGGCCTCCAGGGCTTTCCAGGTTTTCCAGAGACCGAACATCAGGCGTCAGCCTTCACGAAAGCCTTGAAACGTACCAGCTCCGTCAGGCGGTAGCCGCGGTAGCGACCCATCGCCAGCATGAAGCCCACCAGAATCAGCAGTACCGCCGGGAAGGTGAAGACGAAGTAGACCAGTTCCGGCACGCTCATCAGCAGGTGCGCCAGAGATGCGGCGAACAGGGTGCCAATGGCGACTTTCATCGCGTGGCCGCCACCACGCTCTTCCCAAGTGATCGACAGGCGTTCAATGGTCATGGTCAGAATCACCATCGGGAACAGTGCCACCGACAACCCACGCTCCAGGCCCAGCTTGTGGCTGAATAGGCTGATCGCGGCGATCAACACCACCACGAAGGTCAACACCACCGACAGGCGCGGCAACATCTGCAGCTTCAGGTGTTCGAGATAGGAACGTAGTGACAGGCCTAGCGCGGTAATCACCGTGAACAGGATGATGCCAAAGCCCAACTGGGTTTCACGGAAGGCCAGAGCGATCAGTACCGGGGTGAAGGTGCCCAGGGTCTGCAGGCCGATCAGGTTGCGCAGCACCAGAATCACCAGCACGCCGATCGGGATCATCACCATGATCATGAAGGTCTGCTGGGTTTGCAGGGGCAGGCCGTAGAGCGAGTATTCGAGGAAGTCGGCGTCAGTGTTCTCGTCGGTCAGCTTGGCCAGACGGATGGCGTTCATCTCGCTGTTGTTCAGGCTGAAGCTGACGTTGGCTTTTTTGCCACCATCGACAGTGATCAGGTTGTCATCGCCGGTCCACCACAGCAGGCGGTCAGTCGGCAGGCCCTGTTCGCCGGTATCTGGGTTGAAGTACAGCCAGTCGGTGCCGTTGAAACTGCGCAGCCACAGTTCAGGGGTTTGAGGCTGGTCGGCGACCAGGCGGATGGTATGGACCTTTTCCACCGGCACGTGAGCGATCGACAGCAGCAGGTCAATGACCTTGGCCTTGTTCAGCGACGAGGTGTCACCGGCCAACAGCAACTTGACGTTGTCGTCATTGAGGTTGTTGACCCGCTTGATGGTTTCGCTGACAAAGGTTTCGACGTCGGCCGAGTGCTGGCGGATAGGTGCCATCAGCGCTTCGGCGGCGACTTTCTCAGGGCCCTCGACCGCCAGGCTGTCGCGGAAGGTCGGGCCTTTGATCTTGGCCTTTTCAGTGCTGTAGCGCTTGGTCAGGACCAGGCGGTAGTACAGGGTCTGGTTGCCGCTGGCACGGCGGGCCGACCAGGTTACCTTGCGGTTGCCGTCGACGCGGTTGACGCTGACCCCGTAGTTGTTGGAGATAAAGCTCTCATTGAGGCTGACGTAATCGCGGCTCAAGGGCGGTACGAACATCTGGATCTTGACCGGGTCCTTGGGGTTGGCGACGAACTCGACTTTGGCGTCGATGTTCCACAGGTCGTCAGTCTCATCCTCGGTCACCGGGATGCCGAGAAAGAAGATCTGATAGGCCGTAACCATGATGCCCAGTAGCACCAGTACGGTGATCAGGACTTTCAGATGAAGGGTAAGAGAGCGCATCGGGATTACTCTGCTTTGGGAGCGTCAGGGGCACAGGCAGGTTTGCCGGCCGCGTATTTAAGGCTTGGGTCGACCAGCGCATCAAAGTGTTTGAGTGCCTCGGAGCCGATCAGCAGCGGGTACTGGAACGCGCTGCGGTCGGTAAGGTTCACTTCGATCACGCGTTGGGCGGTGCCCATGCAGATGTTCATTTCAATCACCGGGCGGGCGGTGTAGGCCTTGCCTTCGTCCGGGTTGTAATCGCCGGCGCGTCGCTTGATCTTGCTGACACGGGCCAGGGGTCGTTCTATCGGATGTGCGTGGGCGGCGTCAATTGCCAGGTAGAAGCGCACCCAGGATTCGCCATTGCGCTTGAAGCGCTTGATGTCGCGCGCGCTGAGCGAGGCCGTCTTGGCCCCGGTATCGAGTTTGGCGGCAACCTCGAGGTCGATATCGGCGAGTCGGGCGTATTCATTCAGGCCGTACACGGTCTTTTCCGCGGCCTGGCCAACGGCAGGCAACAAAAACAGGCTGAGCAACAGTGGAAGGGGTGTAAGTCTCATAAATCCTGGCGCGGTGCTGTGCGATGTTCGGGTCAAGGCCACTGGCAGTACTGCGCAAGCTTCCTCGTTTATCTGTCATCACCACATACGGATGACAAACACACTATTCATGCCCTGTGTGGGGCGCGGCATTCTATCACGCTGGTGTGCTGGCGCCAGCGCGCTGCACTCAGACAACGCCGGGGCCGGTGAAGTTCGTTATTAGACGATTGTCGACAATATTGAATTTGTCTTTGACTATGCTTGCTGATTTGGCTAGTTTTGGCGTCATTGATTTCTAAGGTGTCGACAATATGCTGGACACAGCCCAAGCCCCCGGCGCGATAGCAGAGGATTCCGAAACCCTCTCGGAAAACGTCTTCCGGCGTATCCAGGCAGCCATCGTCAAGGGCGAGATCGCCCCTGGCAGCAAAATCTCCGAGCCTGAGCTGGCGCGTACCTACGGCATCAGCCGTGGGCCGCTGCGTGAGGCGATCCACCGCCTGGAAGGCCAGCGTCTGCTAGTGCGCGTGCCGCACGTCGGTGCGCGGGTGGTGTCGCTGAGTCATGCGGAGTTGATCGAGCTGTACGAGATCCGTGAGTCTCTGGAAGGCATGGCCTGTCGTCTGGCTGCCGAACGCATGAGCGTAGCCGAGATCGATGAGCTACGTCGGGTGCTCGACACCCACGAGCGTGATGCCACCTTCCAGGCCGGCCTGGGTTACTACCAGCAGGAGGGCGACTACGACTTCCATTACCGGATCATCCAGGGCAGCGGTAATCGCACCCTGGTGCAGATGCTCTGCGGCGAGCTGTATCAGCTGGTGCGCATGTACCGCATCCAGTTTTCCGCTACGCCCAATCGGCCACGCCAGGCGTTCGCCGAACACCACCGGATTCTCGATGCCATCGCCGACCGTGACGGCGAACTGGCCGAGCTCTTGATGCGCCGTCACATCGGCGCCTCCAAACGCAATATTGAGCGTCACTATCTCGACGCTACCAGCCCACGAGGTGAGTCATGAGTCAGAAAAGCAGTCCCGGCCAGCGCTTTCGCGATGCAGTCGCCGCCGAGCACCCGCTGCAGGTTGTCGGTGCGATCAATGCCAACCATGCACTGCTGGCCAAGCGTGCCGGTTTCAAGGCTATCTACCTGTCGGGTGGCGGCGTCGCGGCCGGCTCCCTGGGCCTGCCGGACCTGGGTATCACCGGGCTGGATGACGTGCTCACCGACGTACGGCGGATCACCGATGTTTGCGACCTGCCGCTGCTGGTCGATGTCGACACCGGCTTTGGTTCTTCGGCATTCAACGTCGCCCGTACTGTCAAGTCGATGATCAAGTTTGGCGCTGCTGCGATCCACATCGAAGACCAGGTCGGCGCCAAGCGCTGCGGCCATCGCCCGAACAAAGAAATCGTTTCCCAGCAGGAGATGGTCGATCGCATCAAGGCGGCCGTGGATGCGCGTACCGACGACAGCTTTGTGATCATGGCGCGTACTGACGCCCTGGCCGTCGAAGGCCTGGAAGCGGCCCTGGATCGTGCTGCTGCGTGCATCGAAGCCGGTGCCGACATGGTTTTCCCGGAAGCCATCACCGAACTGGCCATGTACAAGACCTTCGCTGACCGCATCAAGGCGCCGATCCTGGCCAACATCACCGAATTCGGTGCTACCCCGCTGTACACCACCGAAGAGCTGGCCTCGGTCGATGTCTCGCTGGTGCTGTACCCGCTGTCAGCGTTCCGCGCCATGAACAAGGCGGCCGAGAATGTTTACACCGCGCTGCGCCGCGACGGCACGCAGAAGAACGTTATCGACACCATGCAGACTCGTATGGAGCTGTACGATGCCATCAACTACCACGCGTTCGAGCAAAGTCTCGACGCCCTGTTTGCGCAAAAGAAGGGTTGATCCCCATTACCGTGTAAGCGCGGGCTTGGCCCGCGATTAGCCAGATATTCCATAATAAATTCAAGATTGGAGAGAAACATGGCCGAAGCAAAAGTACTCAGTGGTGCCGGCCTGCGTGGTCAAGTGGCCGGGCAAACTGCACTGTCGACCGTGGGCCAGGCCGGTGCAGGTCTAACCTACCGTGGCTACGATGTTCGTGAACTGGCCGAACATGCCGAATTCGAAGAAGTCGCGTACCTGCTGCTCTATGGTGAGCTGCCAAGTGCCGCCCAGCTGGCCGAATACAAAGGCAAGCTCAAAACCCTGCGCGACGTACCGCAAGCCTTGAAAGAAGTGCTCGAGCGCATTCCGGGCACCGCCCATCCGATGGATGTGATGCGTACCGGTTGCTCGGTACTCGGCACCCTGGAGCCGGAGCTGAGCTTCGACCTGCAGCACGACAAGACTGACCGTCTGCTGGCGATGTTCCCGGCGATCATGTGCTACTGGTACCGCTTCAGCCATCACGGTGTGCGCATCAACTGCACCAGTGATGAAGACACCATTGGCGGCCATTTCCTGCACCTGTTGCACGGCAAGAAGCCGAGCGAGCTGCACGTCAAAGTGATGAACGTGTCGCTGATCCTTTACGCCGAGCACGAGTTCAACGCCTCGACCTTTACTGCCCGGGTGTGCGCTTCGACGCTGTCGGACCTGTACTCCTGCGTCACCGCTGCCATCGGTTCGCTGCGTGGCCCGCTGCACGGCGGTGCCAACGAAGCAGCAATGGAAATGATCGAGCTGTTCAAGACCCCGCAGGAAGCCATCAATGGCACCTTGGCGATGCTTGAGCGCAAAGACAAGATCATGGGCTTTGGTCATGCCATCTACAAAGAGTCCGACCCACGTAACGAAGTGATCAAGGGCTGGTCGAAGAAGCTCGCCGACGAAGTCGGTGACACCGTGCTGTACCCGGTATCCGAAGCCATCGACAAGACCATGTGGGAGCAGAAGAAGCTGTTCCCTAACGCCGACTTCTACCATGCCTCGGCGTATCACTTCATGGGCATTCCAACCAAGCTGTTCACCCCGATCTTTGTCTGCTCGCGCCTGACTGGCTGGGCAGCCCATGTGTTCGAACAGCGTGCCAACAACCGCATCATCCGTCCGAGCGCCGAGTACACCGGCGTTGAGCAGCGCAAGTTCGTGCCAATCGAACAACGCTGAGCCTGGCTTTGATGGGGTAACCCAGGAGCCTTTGTGTTGTGGGGGCTGGCAATGCCAGCGCCCACAGGGTTCCGGGTTGTCTGCTGAGCCGCCGACCTTACCGTGATTGAGTCCCTGTGCCATGAATACTGAATTTCGCAAGAACCTGCCGGGCACTGACCTGGATTATTTCGACGCTCGTGCGGCTGTCGACGCGATCAAGCCCGGCGCCTACGACCGTCTGCCCTATACCTCCCGTGTGCTGGCTGAAAACCTGGTGCGTCGCTGCGATCCTGCGACCCTTAATGCGTCGCTGAGCCAGCTGATCGAGCGTAAGCGTGACCTCGACTTCCCCTGGTTCCCGGCGCGAGTGGTCTGCCACGACATCCTCGGTCAGACCGCGCTGGTCGACCTCGCGGGTCTGCGTGACGCCATCGCCGAAGGCGGTGGTGACCCGGCCCAGGTCAACCCTGTGGTGCCGGTACAACTGATTGTCGACCACTCGCTGGCGGTCGAATGCGGTGGTTTCGACCCGCAGGCATTCGAGAAGAACCGTGCCATCGAAGACCGTCGTAACGAAGACCGCTTCCATTTCATCAACTGGACCAAGAAGGCGTTCAAGAACGTCGATGTGATCCAGCCTGGCAACGGCATCATGCACCAGATCAACCTGGAGAAGATGTCGCCGGTAATCCATGCCGAGCGTGGCGTGGCCTATCCCGATACCTGCGTCGGTACCGACAGCCACACCCCGCATGTTGATGCCCTGGGCGTGATCGCCATTGGTGTTGGCGGCCTGGAAGCCGAGAACGTAATGCTTGGCCGTGCCTCGTGGATGCGTCTGCCGGAGATCGTCGGCGTTGAACTGTCCGGCAAGCCGCAGCCGGGCATTACCGCCACTGACGTAGTGCTGGCCCTGACCGAGTTCCTGCGTAAGGAAAAGGTCGTCGGCGCCTACCTCGAATTCTACGGTGAAGGTGCTCGTGCCCTGACGCTGGGTGACCGCGCAACCATCTCCAACATGGCGCCGGAGTATGGTGCTACTGCCGCAATGTTCTCCATCGACCAGCAGACCATTGATTACCTCAAGCTCACCGGCCGTGAAGACCAGCAGGTCAAGCTGGTGGAAACCTATGCCAAGGTTGCCGGCCTGTGGTCTGACAGCCTGGCCAACGCTGACTACGAGCGGGTGCTGCGCTTTGACCTGTCCAGCGTCGTCCGCAACATGGCCGGCCCGTCCAACCCACACGCCCGTGTCGCTACGAGTGACCTGGCCAGCAAAGGCATTGCCGGTCAGTGGGATGAAGTACCCGGGCAAATGCCGGATGGTGCTGTGATCATCGCAGCTATCACCAGCTGCACCAACACCAGCAACCCGCGTAACGTGATCGCCGCCGGCCTGTTGGCACGCAACGCCAACAAGCTGGGCCTGGCCCGCAAACCTTGGGTGAAATCCTCGCTGGCGCCGGGCTCCAAGACTGTTGCCTTGTACCTGAAAGAAGCCGGTCTGGACGATGAGCTGGAGCAGCTTGGCTTCGGTATCGTCGCCTTTGCCTGCACCACCTGCAACGGCATGTCCGGTGCGCTGGACCCAGTGATCCAGCAGGAAATCATCGATCGCGACCTGTACGCCACCGCGGTGCTCTCGGGTAACCGCAACTTCGACGGCCGTATCCACCCTTATGCCAAACAGGCATTCCTGGCTTCGCCGCCGCTGGTGGTGGCCTATGCCATTGCCGGGACCATCCGTTTCGACATCGAGAAGGATGTTCTGGGTGTGGTCGACGGCAAGGAAATTCGCTTGAAAGATATCTGGCCGAGCGACGAGGAAATCGACGCCGTGGTCAAGGCAGCGGTCAAACCAGAGCAGTTCCGGCAGGTCTACATCCCGATGTTCGCCATTGAAGAGGACACCGGTCCCAAGGTTGATCCGCTGTACGATTGGCGTGAGATGAGCACCTACATCCGTCGTCCGCCGTACTGGGAAGGCGCCTTGGCCGGCGAACGCACGCTCAAGGGCATGCGCCCATTGGCCGTACTGCCGGACAACATCACCACCGACCACCTGTCACCGTCGAACGCGATCATGCTCGACAGCGCTGCCGGTGAATACCTGGCGAAAATGGGCTTGCCGGAGGAGGACTTCAACTCCTATGCGACCCACCGTGGTGATCACCTGACCGCCCAGCGCGCGACCTTCGCCAACCCGAAGCTGTTCAACGAGATGGTCCGGGAAAACGGCAAGGTCAAGCAGGGGTCACTGGCGCGAATCGAGCCGGAAGGCAAGGTTACCCGTATGTGGGAAGCCATCGAAACCTACATGGAGCGCAAGCAGCCACTGATCATCGTTGCCGGTGCCGACTATGGCCAGGGTTCGTCTCGTGACTGGGCGGCCAAAGGCGTACGTCTG
The DNA here is from genome assembly GCF_002845275.2 of Pseudomonas sp. S06B 330. Lineage (NCBI taxonomy): Bacteria > Pseudomonadati > Pseudomonadota > Gammaproteobacteria > Pseudomonadales > Pseudomonadaceae > Pseudomonas > Pseudomonas tussilaginis. Next base: position 2,018,985 of record NZ_CP088149.1, read on the forward strand.
GCGGGTGTCGAAGCCATCGTCGCTGAAGGTTTTGAGCGTATCCACCGCACCAACCTGGTAGGGATGGGCGTATTGCCACTGGAATTCAAGCCGGGCGTCAACCGTCACACCCTGGACATCGACGGCACCGAGACCTTCGACGTGGTCGGCCAGCGTACCCCGCGGGCGACCCTGACTCTGGTGATCACCCGCCACAATGGCGAGCGCGTCGAAGTGCCGGTGACCTGCCGCCTGGATACCGCCGAAGAAGTGTCGATCTACGAAGCGGGTGGGGTGTTGCAGCGCTTTGCCCAGGACTTCCTCGAGTCGGCGACAGTCTGAGGTAGCCCCAACCTGTGGGAGTCCGCTCCCACAGGCTTGGTGTCAGTGCTTAGTGTGTGTTTTTCACAGGACAAGATTCCCATGGCTCACGTACCGCAGTTCAGAATTCCGGCCACCTACATCCGTGGCGGCACCAGCAAAGGCGTGTTTTTTCGCCTCGACGACCTGCCTGAGCGCGCCCAGGTCCCGGGCGCTGCCCGCGACGCACTGCTGCTGCGCGTCATCGGCAGCCCCGACCCATATGGCAAGCAAATCGACGGCATGGGCGGTGCCACCTCCAGTACCAGCAAGACGGTGATTCTCTCGCGCAGCAGCAAGGCCGAGCACGACGTTGACTACCTGTTCGGTCAGGTCTCAATCGACAAGGCCTTCGTCGACTGGAGCGGTAACTGCGGCAACCTCTCGGCAGCGGTCGGTTCGTTCGCCATCAGTGCTGGCCTGGTCGACAGCAGTCGCGTGCCACAAAACGGTGTTGCCGTCGTGCGTATCTGGCAGGCCAACATCGGTAAGACCATCATCGCTCACGTGCCGATCACAAACGGTGAAGTGCAAGAGACCGGTGACTTTGAGCTGGACGGTGTGACCTTCCCGGCTGCCGAAGTGCAGCTTGAATTCATCGACCCGGCCGCCGACGAAGACGGCGAGGGCGGTTCGATGTTCCCCACCGGTAACTTGATCGATGACCTGGAAGTGCCTGGTGTCGGTACGCTCAAGGCGACCCTGATCAATGCCGGGATCCCGACCATTTTTATCCAGGCTGAAGCCATCGGTTATACCGGTGCTGAGCTGCAGGACGCGATCAACAGTGACCCAGAGGCCCTGGCCCGGTTCGAGACCATTCGTGCCTACGGTGCTGTACGCATGGGCTTGATCACGCACATCGATGAAGCCGCCAAGCGCCAGCACACGCCGAAAGTCGCCTTTGTCGCATCGCCGACGGCGTATCAGTCGTCCAGCGGTAAAACCGTGGCAGCAAGCGACGTCGACCTGTTGGTGCGCGCGTTGTCCATGGGCAAGTTGCACCACGCCATGATGGGAACGGCAGCGGTAGCGATCGGCACTGCTGCGGCAGTCCCAGGCACCCTGGTCAACCTTGCTGCCGGTGGTGGTGAGCGTAGTGCCGTACGTTTCGGTCACCCCTCGGGCACCCTGCGCGTTGGCGCCGAGGCGCGTCAGGTGAACGGTGAGTGGACGGTTACCAAAGCAATCATGAGCCGTAGCGCTCGGGTGCTGATGGAGGGCTGGGTGCGGGTGCCCGGTGATGCCTTCTAACCCCTAGCGGCGCTTGGCTCCCTGTTTACCTACGTCAACAGAGAGATGTGAAATGAGTGCCAACGTTGATCTGAACAACCGTCCCGACTACGACCGGGTACTGCAGGACATCGCTGACTATGTCCTCAGCTATCAGGTCGGGTCCGCAGAGGCGCTGGACACGGCGCGCAACTGCCTGATGGACACGCTGGGTTGCGGCCTGCTGGCATTGCGCTTCCCTGAGTGCACCAAGCACTTGGGGCCGCTGGTGCAAGGCACGGTGGTGCCACATGGCGCAAGAGTGCCGGGCACCAGCTACTGCCTGGACCCGGTCAAGGCTGCCTGGGACATCGGTTGTACCATCCGTTGGCTCGACTACAACGACACCTGGCTGGCCGCCGAATGGGGGCACCCCTCGGATAACCTCGGTGGCATCCTTGCCGTGGCCGATCATCTTTCGCAAAAACGTGTGGCCAATGGAGAGCCAGCCTTGAGCATGCGCACAGTGCTTGAGGCCATGGTCATGGCCCACGAAATCCAGGGGGTGATCGCCCTGGAGAATTCCTTCAATCGTGTTGGCCTGGACCATGTGCTACTGGTCAAGGTCGCGTCTACAGCGGTGTGCGCCAAGCTCATGGGTGCCAACCGAGAGCAGCTGCTGTCTGCATTGTCTCATGCCTTTGTCGACGGCCAGGCGCTGCGTACTTATCGTCATGCACCGAATGCCGGCTCGCGCAAATCCTGGGCGGCAGGTGATGCCACCAGCCGTGGTGTGCGTCTGGCGGACATCGCCTTGCGTGGCGAGATGGGCGTTCCTGGGGTGCTTACTGCACCGCAATGGGGCTTCTACGATGTGCTGTTCAGCCATACCAACAAGGACTTGGCACTCAAGCCCGACAACCAGCGCGCCTTCAGTCTTTCCCAGCCATTGGCTAGCTACGTGATGGAGCATGTGCTGTTCAAGATCAGCTTCCCCGCCGAGTTTCATGCTCAGACCGCCTGTGAAGCAGCCGTCACCTTGCATCCACAGGTGCGCAATCGCCTGCATGAAATCGAGCGGATCGTCATCACCACCCATGAGTCAGCGATCCGCATCATCTCCAAAGTCGGCACGTTGGCTAACGCCGCCGATCGTGATCATTGCATCCAGTACATGACTGCGGTGCCGCTGGTCTTCGGCAATTTGGTCGCCGAGCAGTATGAGGATGAGTTTCATGCTGCCCACCCGATCATTGATCGTTTGCGCGAGAAGATGGAGATTGTCGAAGAGCCGCGTTTCACCCGGGAGTACCTGGAAGCGGACAAGCGTTCGATCGCCAATGCCGTACAGGTTTTTTTCAATGATGGATCCAGCACTGAACAAGTGGTGGTGGAGTACCCGATTGGTCATCGGCGGCGTCGCGCCGAGGGTATTCCGTTGCTGGAGGAGAAGTTCAAGGCCAACCTGGCGACGCGCTTTGCCGCGCAACGGGTGAACGAGATTTTTGCCTTGTGCAGGGATCAGGCGGCGCTGGAAGCGATGGCGGTGCATCGGTTTGTGGCGTTGTTTGTGATCTGAAGGGGCTGATCGCTGGCCTTGCCAGTGATGGCTTGCAAAGCAGGTCCAATAAAAAGGCTCTTCACGGATTGTCGGGGGAGATGCTCTTGGGCTTGGGGGCTTATCCATTCAATGTGGCGATGCTGCCGGCCCCTTCTGCCCTTGCGGCGGCCTACTTTTTTCTTGGGAAAAGTAGGCAAAATCGCTCGCTCCTGCATACGGCCCTACGCTTCTGCTTCCTGAGGTCGCAGTCTGCGGCGCCTGAACTTGCGCGTATGAAGATCAAGAGTAGTGCAGTGCATTACGAGGTGTTGCACTGCTCTTGTGGGAGCTGGTCTTGCCAGCGATGCGGACACCGCGCAGCAATTGACACTGCATTGATACCATCGCCGGCAAGGCCGGCTCCCACAATCGAAGAGAACGCGTGAAGAACAATAAAAAAACCCCGCCGAAGTGGCGGGGCTTTTTTCACGCTAAGTCAGCTTACGCTTGCACAACCGGAATCTTGGCGTTGGCAGCAGCTTCACGGAACTCGGCGATCTGGTCGAAGCTCAGGTAGCGGTAAACGTCGGCAGCCATGCTGTCGATGTTCTTCGCGTACTCCATGTACTCTTCGACGGTTGGCAGTTTGCCCAGGATCGAGGCAACAGCAGCCAGCTCGGCAGAGGCCAGGTAGACGTTGGCGCCATCACCCAGACGGTTCGGGAAGTTACGGGTCGAAGTCGACACAACCGTCGAGTTCGCCGCGACGCGTGCCTGGTTACCCATGCACAGCGAGCAGCCTGGCATTTCCATGCGTGCGCCAGCTTTGCCGTAGATGCCGTAGTAGCCTTCTTCGGTCAGCTGGTGAGCATCCATCTTGGTTGGCGGCGACAGCCACAGACGGGTTGGGATCGAGCCCTTGACCTTGTCCAGCAGCTTGCCGGCAGCGCGGAAGTGACCGATGTTGGTCATGCACGAACCGATGAACACTTCGTCGATCTTCTCGCCCTGAACGGTCGACAGCAGACGCGCGTCGTCCGGGTCGTTCGGCGCGCAGAGCACAGGCTCTTTGACGTCGGCCAGGTCGATTTCGATGATCTCGGCGTACTCGGCGTCCTTGTCGGCTTCCAGCAGCACTGGGTTGGCCAACCAGGCTTCCATCGCTTGAGCGCGACGTTCCATGGTGCGGGCATCGCCGTAGCCTTCGCTGATCATCCAGCGCAGCAGGGTGATGTTCGACTTCAGGTACTCGGCAACGGCTTTTTCTGGCAGCTTGATGGTGCAGCCGGCAGCCGAACGCTCAGCCGAGGCGTCAGACAGTTCGAACGCTTGCTCGACAGTCAGCTCGTCCAGGCCTTCGATTTCCAGGATGCGGCCGGAGAAGGCGTTGATCTTGCCTTTCTTCTCGACGGTCAGCAGGCCGTTCTTGATGCCGTAGTAGGGGATGGCATGTACCAGGTCACGCAGGGTGATGCCGGGTTGCAGTTTGCCCTTGAAACGCACCAGTACCGACTCCGGCATGTCCAGCGGCATGACGCCAGTGGCAGCGGCGAAGGCGACCAGACCGGAACCGGCCGGGAAGGAGATGCCGATCGGGAAGCGGGTGTGCGAGTCACCACCGGTACCGACGGTGTCCGGCAGCAGCATGCGGTTCAGCCAGCTGTGGATGATGCCGTCGCCTGGACGCAGGGACACGCCGCCACGGGTGCGGATGAAATCCGGCAGGGTGTGGTGGGTGTTGACGTCGATTGGCTTTGGATAGGCGGCGGTGTGGCAGAACGACTGCATGACCAGGTCAGCAGAGAAGCCTAGGCACGCCAGGTCTTTCAGCTCGTCACGGGTCATAGGACCGGTGGTGTCCTGAGAACCGACGGTGGTCATCTTCGGCTCGCAGTAGGTGCCTGGACGAACGCCAGTCACGCCGCAGGCCTTGCCGACCATCTTCTGTGCCAGGGTGTAGCCTTTGCCGGTGTCGACAGGCTGCTCAGGCTTTTTGAACAGCTCGGAAACCGGCAGACCCAGCTCGGTACGAGCCTTGTCGGTCAGGCCACGGCCAACGATCAGCGGGATACGGCCGCCAGCGCGGACTTCGTCGAGCAGCACCGGGGTCTTCAGTTCGAAGGTGGTGATGACTTCGTCGGTACCGTGCTTGCAGACTTTGCCAGCGTGCGGGTAAACGTCAATGACGTCGCCCATGTTCAGGTTCGACACGTCGAACTCGATCGGCAGGGCGCCGGCGTCTTCCATGGTGTTGTAGAAGATCGGGGCGATTTTCGAGCCGAAGCAGAAACCGCCAGCGCGCTTGTTCGGTACGTACGGGATGTCGTCGCCGAAGAACCACAGCACCGAGTTGGTCGCGGATTTACGCGAAGAACCGGTACCGACCACGTCACCGACGTAGGCAACCGGGAAGCCTTTGGCTTTGACTTCTTCGATCTGCTTGAGCGGGCCAATGGCGCCTTGCTGCTCAGGCACGATGCCGTCACGGGCCATTTTCAGCATGGCCAGGGCGTGCAGCGGGATGTCAGGGCGCGACCAGGCGTCCGGGGCAGGGGACAGGTCGTCGGTGTTGGTTTCGCCAGGGACCTTGAACACGGTCAGGCTGTACTTGTCAGCAATGGCTGGCTTGCTGGTGAACCACTCACCGGCGGCCCAGGATTCCAGTACGGCTTTGGCGTGGACATTGCCCGCCTTGGCTTTTTCGGCGACGTCGTGGAAGGCGTCGAACATCAGCAGGGTGTGCTTGAGTTGTTCGGCGGCAACGGCGGCCAGTTCAGCGTCGTCCAGCAGCTCGACCATGGTGGCGATGTTGTAGCCGCCCTGCATGGTGCCCAGCAGCTCGACGGCACGCTTTTTGTCGATCAGCGGGGAAGTGGCTTCGCCTTTGGCGATAGCAGAGAGGAAACCGGCCTTGACGTAGGCGGCTTCGTCCACTCCTGGTGGAACGCGGTTGGTGATCAGGTCGACGAGGACTGCTTCTTCGCCAGCAGGGGGGGTCTTCAGCAGCTCGACCAGGCCTGCGGTTTGTTCGGCGTTAAGCGGCTGGGGCACGATACCCTGGGCGGCACGCTCTTCGATGTGTTTGCGGTAGGCTTCAAGCACAGTTATTACCCTCATCAGTGGTCCCAAATGGGTGTCCGGGACGCTCATCCAGAAATTCCAGCACCCGTGCGCAATACGGCTTCTTGGGCCGCGTAGCCAGGGTTGGAGGAAATCCTTACAGAAGCTGCTTTCAAAGTTTTACGCCTGTAGAACGGAGGCTGATGAGGGCTGGCGCGGGATATGCGACAGGCGAATATCCCGGGCCAACGCCGTTCTACCGGATTAACTGTGCTCGTGACGCTTTGAAAACAGCTTCTAACGGACATTGGCGCCTTAAAAAGGCCGGATGATTCTACGGTAAAAACTGGATAAAGGTAAGGCGGGTGCGATGACTTTAGCGGGTGACCCCCGTTAGACAAAGGGCTAACATGGCAGCCTGATCCACCGCCCAGCTATCGATTTTTTCATGTCCAATCAGTCAATTAAAACGCCTTGTGTCGGCCTCTGTTCCACGGTTTACGGGGACTTGGTGTGCCGTGGCTGCAAGCGTTTTCATCATGAAGTGATCAACTGGAACGGCTACAGCGACGATGAAAAACGTGCAGTGTGGCTGCGCCTGGAGCAATTGCTGGTGCAGGTCATGGTCGCCAAACTTGAGGTCTTTGATGCCACACGTCTGCGTCTGCAGTTGGAGCAGCGCAAGATCCGCTTCGTCCCGCACCAGTCCGAATACTGCTGGGCGTACCAGCTGATCGCCCGTGGCGCGCGGGTTATCCGCGATATTGAGGCCTATGGCATGGTGTTGTTGCCGGAGTTTCGCGACTGGGAATTGCCGCAGTTGCGCGATGCCATTGATCGGGAATTTTTCTTGCTGTCAGAAGCCCATTACCAGCGCTACATCGCGCCGGGGTTTCTCAAGGATGCCTTGGGGTAAAAAAACCGGGGCTGCTTTGCAGTCCATCGCCGGTAAGGCCGGCGCTCACAGGATCTTTGCCAGGCAAAAATCCTGTGAGCGCTGGCGTTGCCCGCGATGAGGCCCTCAGCCCCTGGCCAGTTCAGTCAGGTGCACCTTCACTTCCTCGGTCTTGAGCACCAGCACATCGCACTCAAGTGCATCGAGTACCACCTCGGCGGTGTTCCCGATCAACGCCCCGGAAATCCCGGTGCGGGCCACGGTGCCAATCACCGTCACCACCGCATCATATTTGCTGGCGGTGTAAGGGATCAGTACATCTGCCGGGCCTTCGGCCACATGCAGGCGTTCATCCTTGATATCGAATTCGGCCTGGAATGCGCTGCATTCTTCGCGGTAACGCTGTTCGATGGTTTCCTTCAATTGATAGACCGGATCGGCTGCCGACAGCATCGGTGAGGGGTGGGCGCTGATGACATGCAGGTTGCCTTTGGCCAGGTTGGCGATCTCATAACCGTGGTCGATGATGTTTCTGTGCAGCAGGCGATGCGCCTCGTCATGGTTGCCGACATCCACCGCGGCGAGAATCACGCCGCCGGTCCATGGCCGCTCGGTCTTGACCATTAGCACCGCGCAAGGGCACTGGCGCAGCAGCTTCCAGTCGGTTGGCGTGAGCAGGGCCCGTTTAAGCGGGTTGTCCGGGCGATGCTCCTTGATCACCAGGTCGCAGCCTTCTGCTTGCTGCACATTGATGATCGATTCGTGCAGGGTGTCGTGCCAGGCTTGTTCATGGGTGACGTTATCGTAGCCGTCGTCATGCAGTTGGCTGGCCAGCAGGCTGAGCAGGGCGCTATGGTCGTGTTTTTTGTCGCACATCAACAGGTGCAGGCGCGCACCGGTGGCGCCGGCAATCAGTTTGGCCCGAGTCAGTGCACGGCTGTGGGCGTGTTCGGGATCGAGTACCACCAGGATGCTGCGTACTTCTTGCATGAGCGTGAACTCCCTTCAGATTTGGCGACCGGTGCCTGACTATAGTCGGCGCCAAGTGCTATGGGGGTTGATACATATCAAAGCATAGTCACTGGTGATCGCCGCCGCCGCCGGTATAATCGCTGCTCTTGCCGTTGCCCTGCCTGTTTTGTGAGCCTATGTCCCTTATTCCTGAAATTGAAGCGTTCCTTGGTTGCCGTACGCCTGATGCCTGGGTCCAGGCGGCCCTTGCCGACCAGGAAACCCTGTTGATCGACCACAAGAACTGCGAGTTCAAGGCTGCCAGCACCGCGTTGAGCCTGATGGCCAAGTACAACACGCACGTGGACCTGATCAACATGATGTCGCGCCTGGCGCGCGAAGAACTGGTGCACCACGAGCAGGTGATGCGTCTGATGAAGCGTCGCAAGATCGCCCTGCGCCCGCTCTCGGCTGGGCGTTATGCCTCGGGGTTGCGCCGAGTAGTGCGGACCCACGAACCGGTCAAGCTGGTCGACACCCTGGTGGTCGGCGCCTTCATCGAGGCGCGTAGCTGCGAGCGTTTTGCCGCTCTGGTGCCGCATCTGGATGAAGAATTGGGCAAGTTCTATCACGGCCTGCTCAACAGTGAGGCTCGGCACTATCAGGGGTATCTCAAGCTGGCGCATCAATACGGTGATGCGGCGGATATCGAGCGGGTGGTGGAGAAGGTCAGGGTCGCCGAGGCCGAACTGATCGGCAGCCCGGATGAAGAGTTTCGTTTCCATAGTGGCATTCCTGCCTGATTACTCCGGGCAGGCCCATCAATGTAAGCCTGCCGCCTTGCACGCCTCGACAAACGTCGAGGCTTTTTTGTCCATTGCCTCTTTGACTATCTGATTGGCTTTCAATAAGGCTGCGCTTGGCTTTGCCCACTGCTCCGGAGGCAGCGGCTCGGACCATGCCAGTACGGACTCCGGTAATTTCGGACGGCCCTTTCGATGGCCCCATTCAGCAAGCAGGTAAGGCATTTTCCAGAACACCAGCACTCGGCGGATGTACCAGAATCGCAAGGGCCATGGGCTGCGTTTGGGATAGCCAAATCTCTCACGCTCCTTGGCAGAAAGATCGGCGCCCACGTCGTTCATATGGCACCTTCTGCGCGCGTCTTCACGTTCGAGTTCAAAGGTGTGCAGCCCTTCGTAAGGTTTGAGCCGATCACCCGTTGCAATCAACCCCATGGCGGCAAGCATCGGGTTCGGCGTATCCACCAATTGACCGTCTTCCATGTAATTACGAATCGACGTCCACATTCCCAGTGAATGGGCGTCGCTGGGCTGCGGCAGCAGAAGGAACTGCACGGTGTCTTGCTCCTCATCCTCCAAGCCCATGCCCAAGGTGTACTGACGGGTGGCGCCATAGCTGGTGACGCCCTGGGTATTGGCCACCCAGGCGACCACACTTTCCCAGGGCACGATCAAGACCCGATGGGTTTTGGAGTCGACGTAGCAGACTTCGCGGCGTTGGCGGTTGAAGCGTACGGGGTAGGTTTTGGCGGCCTCGTAGACACTGGAGATCATTCCATAAACGTACGCTCCCATAGGAATAGTAAGTAAAAGCGAACCGCCAGCAAATACCTCTAAAAAACCTCCGATAATATCGAAAAACTTTCGATCTATTCCAGGTGGATTAAATATCGCGAGCCCTATAGAAATAAGAATAGGCACAATAAATGCGGTAACCAGTAGCATCCAAATGCCAGCCGCTAAGATCTTTCCTTGCTCAACCATCCCTTGGTTACTACCACCCAACTCCAGATAGGTATCGTTCATCTGCGAAAAGTTGCGGCGAGACGATTGGACCTGACCTGTGTACACGGGCAAGGGCGACAGAAACAGGGTTTCGTTCAACCCCTTGACCCGGATTTCACCGGCACTGGGGCGCTGACTGCGAATGTCCAGAGCCGGCTCAGTAGCGACGCTTTTGTCTTTGCGTTTGAACAGTTTGCTAAACATCGACAGTCGCCAAGTCGTCTCTGATGAAAAACCTGAATGGGGCCTTGCCTGTTCCGGGGGGCATGTTCTCTACCGAGTCAAGTCGATAGATACCCTTGGCCATGATGGTCACACCATAAGAGCGGGTGATGTACAGGTTACGCAGGACAAAAGTGGTTTGGTGGAGTACATCGCGTTCGGCGTCCAATTGGTAGGCGATGGTGAAGGCCAGGGCGAAATCTGAGGTTTGTTCGCAATCATTGATCGGCAAATGCAGCGTCAGTGCTTGTTGCCCTTCACTGACGACGATGAAACGCGTGGCCCATATGGCGGTGCGTTCTTTCCAGCTTGCTGGCGGCAGGTTGCGCCTGTAAGGCTGGTGTGCGTAGTTATCACGGACCTGTTCGTAGGCTTGTAGCTGTAACTTGCGCTGGTCCATTTCCTGAGTGCTGATGCCAGGCAGCACCAGCCTCAAGTAGGTTTGTTTTTCATCGCGGATCAGTTCACAGGTTGGCTTTTGCACGACCCTCGCCAGTTCACTCCACTCGTCTTGCAGGGTGCGGTGCTTGGACTTGTTGCCCCAGGTACTGGTTTCCATCCACGCTTGCAGATCATCCAGATTGAAGTAGTTGTACAACCCCTCACCCACCAATTGCAGGGCCGTGGCGACCAGGCCTATCAGATTGGCACGCGCACCGATGGCCAAAAGCCGTGGACTAGCCTCTGCCCACGCCAAAGCGCGCAGTTCGGTCGGTGTTTTCAAAATGTTCTTGATGATGGAACCTGTGTGCTTGGCGGCCCAGGTGTTGGTGCCAACCAATATCCCATCGCCGGTAATCTGCAAAGTGGTAGCGCCCAGCCCCTTGTAATTGCCTTTAGCCAAGGCTTTACCCCATTGCAGCGAGTGCCTACCCAAGTCGATTAATGCTGCTGTGCCGCCAAATGAAAACGCCCCAAATCCGCTTATGCCGCTCCATCGTCCCAAACGACTCATGGTGTTTAACTTACCGGCAGCACTTTCCATCTGCTCAATGTGAGCCTGAAATAAAGTGACCGCTGACCCTTGCACTGCGGCAAAACCGGCCGCTGACATACCGATAAATGATTCGATGGCCTTCCACTTATCAGCTCTCGTAGGAGCTTCCTTTTCATATATGGTGGTGATCGCCTCTATAAACTTCAGCCCCTGAATCACAAATAACGCCAACGCAATCCCATCGCCTTTCGACTTCACCGCCGCCAGTAGTGGCCTGTTAAAGGTTCCGGTAGCCCGGAAGTCCTGAGCGGTCCTGGTCATCTCTGCACGCAACTGCGGATCCAGGCCATCGATCACCGTCCCGATCTGCGCCGGACTGTTACCACCGACCGTCAAGGCACCACTGAGCCTTTCCTCTAAAGGCATCAAGGCAGCTTTCAATTGAATGATGCGCTGGGTGTACACCGCTTCACTGCCTAGCTCTGCATAACCTGTGGTTTGGCGCCGCAACTCGCGGTTGCGCAGCTTGTAGATTTCCTTGAGCTGGCTGCGCAGGTTCATCGAATGCTCACGGGCCTGATTGAACACCGCTATTTCTGTTGCTGAAGCCGCACGTAATGTCAGGCCCTGGCGGGAGAACTCGCGCAACAGCTGCAGCCGGGCCGGCGCCCCGAGGTGGCGAATGTAGCCGTTAGGGTCAATGTTCTGTCCTTGCCTGAAGGTCTCATGAGCCTTCTCTAGCTGATCGGCGGCTTCCAACTGATGCGCCGGGATGTAGGCCTCCTCCAGCATGCTCTGCAAACCCATGAACTGAGTATTCAGTTTGGTGTAATTGGGCAGGCGTTTAATCATCAAGCTGTGAAATTGATTGCTCAATACATTGACGTTATTGGTGCTTTGCGCAGCATCAAGCACCTTGATGGTGAAGCTGCTCAAGTCCGCCAGTTTTTTTGCAATGTCGATTTGCTCTGCCAGGCTCAAGGTGTCGAGCCCAGGCACCACCGTCAACAGGTCGGACTCAAGGTAAGCAGCCAGTTTTTTCGCAGCGTTTCGATCTGCGCACATCGCCGCCACACAAACGAATTCGGTTTCCAGACGGTGCTTGATCTGTGCATCGAGTGTGAAATCGTAGTACCAGGCTGCGCGGTGGAACAGGCCGGCGGTGAACAGGTTGAGGCGATCGTCGCGTAGGGTTTGCAGGCGGGCATGCCAGTGACTCAGCAGGTTTTGCTGCGCCAGGACAAAGGCTTCCATTTCTGCCCGCTTGACCAGGTCGTCGATGCCGCGCTGGCCAATGTCCTTGCCGTGCAGCGCGTGCCAACTCTCCAGGCTGAGCGTGTTGAGGGCATCCTGGTGTTTTTGATAGAGCGCAGCTCCCAGCGCGTCTTTCATGTCGATAAAGGCACGGGCATAGACATTGTCCTCGGCCGCTTGTCGCCAGTGCTGTTCGCTACCGAAGATGCCCGGTGCCGGATGTTCGTGCCGGACCGTTAGAAACTCAAAGATTCTCGATTGCTGTTGCTTTGTGGTGTCATCTTTCAACGCGCGAATGGCCGAGTCGGTTTCGCTCTGCGCCACCAAGCGTGCGGTATTGACGGTGTACAAGGACTGGATGTAAGTACCACTGAGGTATTGGGCCTGGCGCGTGTCGTCAGCACTCCACTGATCGATCCAGTCGGCCACTTTCAGTTGGGCGGCGGCCAGGTCGCGCATCACGCCAATGTCGTCGCGCAGCACCAGAAACAGGTAATCGTCCTGGTAAGCACCGAGTACTTTACTGGTCAGTGCTTCAATTTCCGTGTCCTGGAACAACGGCTGCTCTTCCCAGTGGTAGGGCTGTGTCTCTTCAGGGTTGGCGCCGTCGGGAAAGGCTTTGGACGCTGGCCGTTGGCTGGTGCCTGTCGCGTCGGGCAGTTGGGCGTTTTCCGCCACTTCCGCCAGCCATTTGTCTGCCTGTGGTTTGCTCAACAGGTTGGCGCCGCCCCGCTGCGGGCAGGCACTCTGCAGTTCGACACGCTGCATCAAGCGTTGGCGTTCATCCCTGGACGTGAGCACTTGCGCGCATTTGAAGGCCGTCCACTGAATTTCGCAGTAGCAGGCATACAAGGTGTGATTACGCTTGAACACCAAGTGTGGTTCGCCGACAGCACTGGTGCGTGTGTCACTGGCAACCTCCTGACTGTTCCAGAGCAACTTGCTGATCTGGCCTTTTTCAATGCTGTACTCATGCAGATAACCGCTGGTGTCGTCGATGATGTACAGATACCCATCACGCAACAGGCGGATGCCCAGCGGCTGGCTCTGTAGTTTGAATGGCATGGACAGCTCAGCGGCAGGATCAAGGTGCTCGACCAAGCCGTAGCGCAGCGGCAGCAACTGCACTTTCGTATTCATCAAAGGACACACCCCGAGAGGAGCACGTGCGTCCTTGATGCTTTTGGCCATGGCGGCAGTATTGGCGCTGATCTTGGGTGGGTGTTGAACAGTCACAGCAGGCGTCCTTGTCGTTCAGCGGCCTAGCGTTCGGAGAAATTGTGCTGGAAGCGGTGATAACTCCCGGAAAAGCTACCAAGAGCAGCCAAGATTTGATGTCAGACGCTTCCGAAAATGTGCCTGTATTTGCATATTGTCGGTTAATGGGCCAACGCAAAGCCTGCTCCCACATACCAAGCAAGCTAATTAATGCCTTGACGTTAGCTGCTTAGGCAGTAACATTATGTTACCAACTGCTTAAGCAGGTATTGCCTTCATGCCGCATTACACCCCGGAAAACTTCCAGTCCTGCACCCTCGGCTTGCTCCTGGGGCGCGCCGCGCTGGTCAAAGACCGCATTCTCGACAGTCACCTGCAAGCGTTCGGCGTCACTGCCGCGCAGTTCAAGGTGTTGATCATCGTTGCCCAGTTCGGTGTCGATACCCCAGCCGAACTGTGCCGTTACCTGGCCCTGGACAGTGGCTCGATGACGCGCATGCTCGATCGCCTGGAACAGAAAGACTTGCTGCTGCGCCGCCGCTGCCCCGATGACCGCCGTCAGGTACGCCTGGCATTGAGCGAGGAGGGTCAGAAGCTTGCCGATCAGTTGCCGCACATCGGCGCCGGCGCCATGAACGAATTGCTCGGTGTCCTTTCTTCCGAAGAGCTGGCCAGCCTGGAAGGGCTGTTGAGTAAAGTCCTGCTGGCTGCTGGCGACAGCCTGACGGCACTGCGCCTCGATGTGGCCAACCAGCATAAGGCTGCCGCGCAGCCGTGTGCCCCAGAAATCCAGTAGGTATTGATCATGGCCATTGCCAACTCCCCAGGCACTGAGACTTCTGCGCAGGACCTCAACAACAGTCGCAAGCGCAAGACCTGGTTGCTCGGCCTTGCCCTGCTGATTGTGGTCGGC